>JAIYDR010000110.1 GCA_027487395.1 Rhodobacter sp.
GCCCCGGAAACGGGGGGAAAGCGGCCCCTTTTCATGCGGATAGTTCAGCGTGGTCTTCGGCGCGAAGAAGTACTTCATCCCCAGGCCGAAGCCCTTGATGAAATCCATCAGCAGGAAATAGCGGGTCGCGCGGTTCCAGTCGATGTTCGCCATGTGTCACGCTCCGATTTTCTGTTCGAGGTGTTCGACGCGCTTGTCGATTTGGCCGATGACGGTGGCAAGGCCAAAGAGCATCGTTTGCTGACCCAAAAGGTCACTCCGCACATCCGCCAGATCGCCACGCACATCGGCAAGATCAGACTTCAGGCTGCCCAAATCCTCACGGATCAGACGAAGCTGCTCCAGCACCAGATTGTCGATGTTTTCCGCCATCCCTCAGCCCCCCATCGTCCAGCGGGCCCAGAAGCCGCCGAAGACTTCGAACTTGGCAAGGAAGGACACGATCACGACCCAAGCCAGTGACAGGGGCAGGAACACTTTCCAGCCGATCCGCATCAACTGGTCATAGCGGTAGCGCGGCACGATGGCCTTCACCATGGCGAAGAGGAAGAAGAAGAACGCCATCTTCGCAATCATCCACCACCAGCCATCGGCCAGGAACGGGATGGGCGACAGCCAACCGCCGAAGAACAAGAGACTCATCAGCGCGCACATCAGGAAGATCGCGATGTATTCGCCCGCCATGAAGAGCAGGAACGGGGTCGAGGAGTATTCGACAAAGAACCCCGCCACCAGTTCGGACTCAGCCTCGGGCAGGTCAAACGGCGGGCGGTTGGTTTCGGCAAGCGCCGAGATGAAGAACAGCGCCACCATCGGCAGGTGCGGCAGCCAGTACCAGTTGAAGATACCCGCCGGGCCTTCTTGCGCCTCCACGATGGCGGACAGGTTCATCGACCCGGTCGAGATGATGATCCCGATGATGATCAGGCCCAGCGAGACCTCATAGGAAATCATCTGCGCAGCAGACCGCAGCGACCCAAGGAACGGGTATTTGGAGTTCGACGCCCACCCGCCCATGATCACGCCATAAACCTCAAGCGAGGACATGGCGAAAACGAACAGGATCGCCACGTTGATATCGGCCAGCACCCAACCGCTGTCAAAGGGAATCACAGCCCAGGCCATCAGCGCCAAGACAAAGGACAACATCGGCGCAAGGAAGAACACCGGACGATCCGCGCCCGCAGGCACGACGATTTCCTTGAACACATATTTCGCAGCATCGGCCACGGTCTGCAACAGGCCCCATGGGCCCACCACGTTCGGCCCCCGGCGCATCTGCACCGCCGCCCAGATCTTGCGGTCGCCATACACAAGGAACAGCATCGAGATCATCACGAAGCCGACCACAAGAAGGGCCTGCCCGGCGATGATCACCGCTGTCCCAAGACCTGTGTTGAAGAAGTTGTCCATCTCGCTTCGTCCCCTTAGACCGTCGGTATGCCCTGTGCCCCGCAGTCACGCACCACGACTTCGGCGTCGATGGTCCGCAATCCTTCGGGCAGGGCGGCAGAGATGGTGTAAACCGCATCCCCGCGCCAAATTTCCCCCTCCTGGGCCACGTTCGTCCGCACATGGCGGGCAAAGCCGAAGCCCCGGATCAATGCATATTGGGCCGCCGCACAGCGGGCATAGGCCTCGACATCCAACACATCGCGTGCGCCGATCATGGCGACGCGGAAGTTGACCAGATCGCCGTCCAGCAGGATCGTCTCAATCCCGCGATAGGCCGGCGAATAGTCATCTTCGCTGACCGCAGGGGCCGAGGCGCAGCCGGACAGACCGGCTGACGCCGCCATCCATCCCGCTGTCAGCACCACGGCCATCCGCATCATCCCCTCACTCTGCCGCAAGCGGGGTTGCAACCCGCGCTGCGGCCATCGCCGACAACTCACCCATCACGGACGAGGCGCGGGCAATCGGGTTGGTCAGGTAGAAATCCTTGATCGCGGGACGGAAACTCGCTGCCGCCGGAACCGCCAAGGGCAGCGCCTGCCAATCATTCACGGCCACTTCGTCAATCCGGCCCAGATGCGGATGCGCGGCCACGAGTGCCCCACGCAGACCGGCCAGCGAGTCCCACGGCAGGGTTGCGCCCAATTCGGCAGAAAGCGCGCGCAGGATGGCCCAGTTTTCCTTGGCCTCCCCCGGCGCGAACCCGGCCCGCATGGCCAGTTGCGGGCGGCCTTCGGTGTTCACGAAAAGGCCATTTTCTTCGGTATAGGCCGCCCCCGGCAGGATGATGTCGGCGCGGTGTGCGCCCCGGTCACCGTGGCTGCCCTGGTAGATCACGACCGGACCAGCGGCGATTTCGACCTCATCCGCACCAAGGGAATAGATCACCTCTGCACCGTCGATGGCCGCTTTCAGCCCGCCTTCGGTCACAGCCCCCACATCCAAGGCCCCCACACGGGCGGCGGCGGTGTGCAGGACCAGCAGTTTCGCGCCCATCGCTTCGGTCAGGGCCATGACTTGCGACAGCACGGCTTCGCCATCCGCCTCGTTCAAGGCACCCTGTCCAACGATCACAACGGCGGGCTTGCCATCGGCACCGGCCTTGCGCGCCTCATCCACCAGTGTGATCAGCGCGGAGCGGTCATGACCCACATGAGTGTAATCATAGGTCAAATCCACACCCGCGCCGATCAAGGACACCGAAGCGCCGAGCGACCACGCCTTGCGAATGCGGGCGTTCAGAACCGGCGCTTCGTTGCGCGGGTTGGTGCCGATCAGCACGATGCGCTTGGCGCTGTCGATATCTTCAATGGCGGCAGTCCCGACATAGGCCGAGCGATTGCCCGCAGGCAGACGCGCACCATCAGTGCGGGATTCCACTTTGCCGCCAAGACCTTCGATCAGGGTCTTCAGACTATAGACCGCCTCAACCGGGGCCAGATCCCCGACCAGACCCACAACCTTTTTGCCCTTCATCGCGGCGGCAACGGCGACCAAAGCCTCACCCCAACCAGCCTTCCGAAGCCGGCCATTCTCGCGGATATAGGGCGTGTCCAGACGCTGGCGGCGCAAGCCGTCCCAGACGAAGCGGGTTTTGTCGGAAATCCATTCCTCATTCACGCCGTCATGGTTGCGCGGCAGGATGCGCATCACTTCGCGGCCCTTGGCATCGACGCGGATGTTCGACCCCAGCGCATCCATCACGTCGATGGTTTCGGTCTTGGTCAATTCCCATGGCCGCGCGGTAAAGGCATAGGGCTTTGAGGTCAGCGCGCCCACGGGGCAGAGGTCAATGATATTGCCCTGCAAATTCGAGTCGAGCGTCATGTTGAGATACGAGGTGATCTCGGAATCTTCCCCACGCCCGGTCTGGCCCATCTGGGTGATCCCGGCGACCTCGGAGGTGAAGCGCACACAGCGCGTGCAGGAGATGCAGCGCGTCATCTTGGTGGCGACCAAAGGCCCAAGGTTCAGGTCATCCGACGCGCGCTTGGGTTCGCGGTACCGGCTGAAGTCCACGCCGTAAGCCATGGCCTGGTCTTGCAAATCACACTCGCCGCCCTGATCGCAGATCGGGCAATCCAGCGGGTGGTTGATCAGCAGGAATTCCATCACGCCTTCGCGGGCCTTTTTGACCATCGGGCTGTTGGTCTTGACCACAGGTGCCTCACCATTCGGGCCGGGGCGCAAGTCGCGCACCTGCATGGCGCAAGAGGCCGCAGGCTTGGGCGGGCCACCAACCACTTCGACCAGACACATCCGGCAGTTCCCGGCGATGGTCAGGCGTTCGTGATAGCAGAAACGCGGGATTTCGATCCCGGCGACTTCGGCCGCCTGAATGATCGTCATCGCCCCGTCCACCTCGACGATCAGACCGTCGATGTTGATTTGCTTCAAGTTAGACATGAGCCCGGTCCTTCCGCAGCAGCCCGTTCACAGCGTCGCGCAAGCGGGCGAATAACCCACTCAGCGGCGCAAGGCTGGCCTGTTTCGTCTCGTCCTGCCCCGTCAAGGACAGATGTTTCACGCGCGCCTCGATGTCGCGCATCGCATGTTTCGGATCGAGATTGCCGTAACACATGCCCGTCACCCCGCCGCCACTTGCGCGCAGGCGTGGGTTTTCCACAACTGCGCGTCTTTCAAATATGTCCAACCAAAAGCATGGTCGGTATCGCCATGCTCTTGCAGATGCGCCAGCCGCGCCAATGACTCATCCAAGGTCGGGCGATGCCCGGCAGGCACCCACCACATCACGAAATGCATGCGACCCAGAACCTCGAACCATTCGGCGCGGCGTTCATAGAAGGCGCGGTGGACGGTGTTCCAGACAAAATCTTCAAGCGTCGCGACGCTTTCCCAGACCGTCAGGTTCGAAACGAACTGCGGATCGCCAGCGATGGCGGTTTCCGTGTTCCCTGTCCCCGGCGCGCCGGAGCCTTCCATCATCCACACGAAGCCCGGCATCCGCTTGCCGAGGCTGTTCACCCGGTCCAGCGCCGCCATGAATTCGGCAACGCGCGGATGGTCGGTCGGTGCCAGCAGGCGGCCCACGTTCAATTCGGCCAGATGCATCGCAGGGGCGGTCATGCACAACCCTCCACGAAAATCCATGCGCCGTTGTCAAAGCGGTCATAGATCGACGGGCGGAGCACCCGCCCCGTTGCCGCGCAAGTGTCCATCGCCACCCGCTTGGCCCGTGCGCCCTCATCCATCGCAAAGGGCAGGCCGTTGTCCGTCACGCGCAGGGGGGCGGCAACCATGACCGCACCCGTCGCCCTCGGGGCGGGCGACGCACAGGCGGCAAGCGCCGTGGTCAGGGTCAAGGCTGCGGCCATCTGTTTCACTCCGCCGCCATCGCGCCCATGCGGCCAGTCTTTTTGGCCTTGATGCGATCCTCGATCTCATCGCGGAACTGGCGGATCAAGCCTTGGATGGGCCAAGCGGCAGCATCGCCAAGGGCGCAAATCGTGTGGCCTTCGACCTGTTTGGTCACGGACAAAAGCATATCGATTTCTTCGACCTCAGCCTCACCGCGCACCAGACGGTCCATCACGCGCATCATCCAGCCGGTGCCCTCGCGGCAGGGGGTGCATTGGCCGCAGGACTCGTGCTTGTAGAACTTCGACAGACGCCAGATCGCTTTGATGATGTCGGTGGATTGATCCATCACGATCACTGCAGCGGTGCCAAGGCCAGAGCGTTGTTCGCGCAGCCAGTCGAAATCCATGATCGCATCGTCGCACTGTTCGGCACGCAGCATCGGCACCGAGGACCCGCCGGGGATCACGGCCTTCAGGTTCTTCCAGCCGCCGCGCACGCCGCCGCAGTGACGTTCCAGAAGTTCTTTCAGCGGGATCGACATCACCTCTTCGACAACGCAGGGGGTGTTGACGTGGCCAGAGATGCCAAAGACTTTGGTCCCGGCATTGTTCGGTCGGCCAAAACCGGCAAACCACTCTGGCCCCCGGCGCAGGATGGTCGGCACAACGGCAATCGATTCCACGTTGTTCACCGTGGTCGGGCAGCCATAAAGGCCCGAGCCTGCCGGGAACGGCGGCTTCATCCGGGGCATGCCCTTTTTGCCTTCCAAAGACTCCAGCAGCGCGGTTTCTTCGCCGCAAATATAGGCCCCTGCCCCGTGGTGGAGATAGAGGTCAAAATCCCAGCCCGACTGCGCGGCATTCTTGCCCAGCATCCCGGCGTCATAGCATTCGTCGATGGCGGCTTGCAGCGCTTCACGTTCGCGGATGTATTCGCCGCGAATGTAGATGTAGCAGGTGTTGGCATTCATCGCGAAAGAGGCAATCAGCGCGCCCTCGATCAGGGTATGCGGATCGTGCCGCATGATCTCGCGGTCTTTGCAGGTGCCCGGTTCGGATTCGTCGGCGTTGATGACCAGATAGGACGGACGGCCATCCGACTGCTTGGGCATGAAGGACCATTTCAGGCCTGTCGGGAACCCCGCCCCACCGCGCCCGCGCAAACCCGAGGCCTTGACCTGCTCGATGATCTTGTCCCGCCCGCGCGAGATGATCTCGGCGGTGCCATCCCACTGGCCACGCTTCATCGCGCCCTTCAGGCTGCGGTCATGCATCCCGTAGAGGTTGGTGAAGATCCGGTCCTGATCCTTGAGCATCTCTTGCCCCTTATTTGCCCTGACGTTGCCGCCAGATCCGATACGTTCCAAACAGCGTCCACATGAACGCGGCCAATGCGACAAGGTCAAAAACCAGCGCGATGCGCCCGTCCCAACCCATCGCCGCGCCGAGCGATTGCGCCCCCAGCCACAGACCCATCGTCACCACCAGCGCCACGCCAATCCGCGCGGCCTGCACTTGGGTGCTTTTGTGATCCGGCTTCGGTTGCGCCACGCCCGGCCCTCAGTAATCGTTCGTCTTGGCGCGGCGGAGGAATTCCTCCATCCCGGCCGAGCCGATCAGTTTCGCCTGAGCCACCCACTTGTCGCGCGTGACGCGGCCCTTGAAGCCTTTCAGGTTGGCATCCATCCACGCGATTTCGGCCTCGCCCCAAGCGGCGATCTGGTCGAAGTGGAAGATACCAAGCTCATGACACAGTTTTTCCAGTGCAGGCCCGATGCCTTCCAGCGTTTTCAGGTCATCCGCTTGACCATTGCGCGGGGCGGCGAGACCGGCCGGCTTTGCGCCCTCGTCCGCTGCCGTCGCGGCGGGTTCGGCGCTTGCAGTCACCGCTGCCGTCGCGGCGACTGTGGCCACAGGTGCAGACGCTGCCATGATCGGGAAAACGTCATCCGGATCGCGGGCTTTGGTCGGCGCACCGCCCCAAGGCAGGACCAAGAACACCGCCGCCCCGACGAATACCAGCATGGCAAAGAACACGGCCGGGGTGTAGTCAAACCCGCCCACCAATTTGGCCAAACCAAAGGCGATCACGGCCAAACCGACCGAGAAGATGGCTCCCTCAAGTGACGGAGCATTCAGATTATCACGTCTTGGCATGCGCGTTGTCCTCTTTGCGAACCCCCGATGGGGCGGCTGTCACTGCTGTCTTGATCCGGCCTTGCGGCCACGTTCCGTCATCCCGTCTCAGTAGTCGTTGGTCTTGGCGCGGCGCAGGAATTCGGGAATTCCCACCTCGCCGATCAGTTTGGCTTGGGCGACCCAACGGTCGCGGGTCACGCGGCCCCGGAAGCCTTTCAGGTTGGCATCCATCCAGGCGATTTCCGCCGGACCCCAGTTTGCGATTTGGTCAAAGTGGAAAATGCCCAACTCATGGCACAGCTTTTCCAGCGCGGGGCCGATGCCTTCGATGGTCTGCAGTGAATCGGCGGCCCCATCACGCGGGGCGGTCAGGGCGGCGGGCTTGGTGCCCTCGGCCACAGCCTCGGCCGGCTTATCGGCTTTGGGTGATGCGGCAGCGACTTCGGCTTTTGCAGGCTTTTCGGCCAGCGCCACATCGCCTGCCGGGGCGGCTTTGGCAGTTTTGCCCAGCCACGGCGTCAGGATCGGAACCTCAGTCCCGTCGATGCGCTTGACCACATCGCCGATATCCACCGCCCGCTGCGCACTTGCATTGTACTGCGCGCGACCCGACTCGAAGTCTTTCAACGAGGTCAGACCAGACAGCGGTTCCGCCGCATAGCGGCCGTTCTGTGGGCCGGGCACCGGAACTTCGCCTTTGGAGAAGCGCGCGATCAAGTCGCGTAGCATCTGCGGGGTCAGGTCTTCGTAATAATCCTTGCCGATCTGGGCCATCGGCGCATTGGCGCAAGCGCCCATACACTCCACCTCTTCCCAGCTAAAGTTGCCATCCGCCGACAGCGCATGCGGGGCGGGGGCGATCAGTTCCTTGCAGACCTTGATCAGGTCTTCCGCGCCGCAAATCATGCAAGACGTGGTGCCGCAAATCTGCACATGGGCAATGCGGCCCGTGGGTTGCAGTTGGAACATGAAGTAGAAGGTCGCCACTTCCAGCGCACGGATATAGGCCATGCCAAGCATATCGGCGACAAGCTCAATCGCGGGACGCGAGAGCCAGCCTTCCTGTTCCTGCGCCCGCCACAACAGCGGGATGATGGCCGAGGCCTGACGCCCTGCCGGATATTTGGAAATCTGCCCCTGCGCCCATTCCAGATTGGCGGGCGTGAAGGCGAACGAGGCGGGCTGGTCTTTGTGCAGACGGCGGAGCATTAGCGGTCGATCTCCCCGAACACGACGTCCATCGTGCCGATGATGGCGGATACGTCGGCCAGTTGGTGGCCTTTGGCGATGTAGTCCATGGATTGCAGGTGCAGGAACCCCGGCGCGCGGATCTTGGCGCGGTAGGGTTTGTTGGTGCCGTCAGCCACCAGATAGACGCCAAACTCACCTTTCGGGGCTTCAACGGCGGCGTAGACTTCGCCCGCCGGAACGTGGAAGCCTTCGGTGTAAAGTTTGAAGTGGTGGATCAGCGCCTCCATCGAGGTTTTCATCTCACCACGTTTTGGCGGCGTGATTTTGCCCCGCGCCAGAACGTCGCCCTTCTCCACCCGCAACTTGGCGATGGCTTGCTTGATGATGCTGGTCGACTCGCGCATTTCCGCCATGCGGCAGAGGTAGCGATCATAGCAATCGCCGTTCTTGCCGACCGGGATTTTGAAATCAAACTCGTCGTAGCATTCATAGGGCTGGCTGCGGCGCAAATCCCAAGCCAGACCCGATCCGCGCACCATGACGCCGGAATAGCCCCATTTCTCGATATCTTCGACCGTCACCACGCCGATATCGGCATTGCGCTGCTTGAAGATACGATTTTCGGTCAAAAGCCCGTCGATGTCATCCAGCACCCGCGGGAACTTTTCAGCCCAGGCCTCGATATCATCCAGCAACTGCGGCGACAGGTCTTGGTGCACCCCACCGGGACGGAAATAGGCCGCGTGCAGACGCGCGCCCGAGGCGCGTTCATAGAACACCATCAACTGTTCACGCTCTTCAAAGCCCCACAGCGGCGGGGTCAAAGCGCCCACATCCATCGCCTGCGTGGTGACGTTCAAGAGGTGGTTCAGCACCCGCCCGATTTCCGAATACAGCACCCGGATCAGGCTGGCACGGCGCGGCACTGCGGTCCCGGTCAGCTTTTCAATGGCCAGACACCAAGCATGCTCTTGGTTCATCGGCGCCACATAATCCAGCCGGTCAAAATACGGCAGGTTCTGCAGATAGGTCCGGCTTTCCATCAGCTTTTCGGTGCCGCGATGCAGCAGGCCGATATGCGGATCACAGCGTTCCACAATCTCGCCGTCCAGTTCCAGCACCAGACGCAACACCCCGTGCGCCGCAGGGTGCTGCGGGCCGAAGTTGATGTTGAAATTGCGGATCTTCTGCTCGCCGGTCAGGGCGTCGTCGAAGCTGCCGTCCATCATCGTCTCACCTCTCTCAGGCGGCGGGCGTTAAGCGCCCACCGATCCTCAGGCCTTTTTCTCGTCGCCGGGCAGGATGTACTGCGCCCCTTCCCATGGGGAAAGGAAGTCGAACTGCCGGTATTCCTGCACCAGCTTGACCGGTTCATAGACAACGCGCTTTTGCGCCTCATCGTAGCGAACCTCGGTATAGCCAGTCGTGGGGAAGTCCTTGCGCAGCGGAAAGCCGCGAAAGCCGTAATCGGTCAGGATGCGGCGCAGGTCCGGATGGCCGGAAAAGAGGATGCCGAACATGTCGAACACCTCCCGTTCAAACCAGTTGGCCGAGGGATGCACCTGCGACAGCGACGGCACCATATCCTCTTCGCCCACGGCGCATTTCACGCGTATGCGATGGTTCTGCCACATCGACAGGAAGTGATAGACCATGTCGAAACGCGGGTCCCTCTCGGGGTAGTCGATGGCAGTGATATCCACCAGCGACGTAAACCGGCAGGCCGGATCGTCGCGCAAGAGTGCGACGAAGTCGGCGATATGGGTCAGTTGCACCTCAACCGTCAATTCGCCATGCTCTATAGAGGTGGCGATGACCGCATCGGCGGCCTTGGCAGTCAGATGGGCGGCGAGGTCTTGCAGGGCTTCGGACATCTCTGGGTTCCTCAGCGCGTGATGGTGCCGGTGCGGCGGATTTTCCGCTGCAACTGCAAAATGCCGTAAAGCAGCGCTTCGGCGGTAGGGGGGCAGCCCGGAACATAGATGTCCACAGGCACGATCCGATCACAGCCGCGCACCACGGAATAACTGTAATGGTAGTACCCACCGCCATTGGCGCAGGAGCCCATCGAGATGACGTAACGCGGTTCCGGCATCTGGTCATAGACCTTGCGCAGCGCCGGGGCCATCTTGTTGGTCAGCGTGCCCGCCACGATCATCACATCCGACTGGCGTGGTGAGGCGCGGGGCGCGATGCCAAAGCGTTCCGCGTCATAGCGCGGCATCGAAGTGTGCATCATCTCAACCGCGCAGCAGGCCAGACCAAAGGTCATCCAGTGCAAAGACCCGGTGCGCGCCCAGTTGATGATGTCTTCGGTCGAGGTCAGCAGGAACCCTTTGTCCTGCAATTCCGAGTTCAGCGCCTTGGCCGCGACATCAAGGTCGACGCCTGCGGTGTTCGGGGACGTGCTCACTCCCATTCCAGCGCTCCTTTTTTCCATTCATAGGCAAAGCCGACGGTCAGCACGGCCAAGAACACCATCATCGACCAAAAGGCGGTCATCGACAGGTCGCCAAAGGCCACGGCCCAGGGGAACAGGAATGCCACTTCCAGATCGAAGATGATGAAGAGGATCGACACCAGATAGAAGCGCACATCGAACTTCATCCGCGCATCGTCAAAGGCGTTGAAACCGCATTCGTAAGCCGAGACTTTTTCCGGGTCAGGGTTCCGAACTGCAAGCACCGCCGCAGCCAACAGCAGTATCAGACCAAGGCCCACGGCAATTGCCAGAAGAATGAGTATGGGAATGTACTCTCGGAGAAGGGCGTCCACGAGGTGCTCCTTAGCTGGCGACGGGCGAGATGCGGCCTTGTGACGGCTGCTTAGTCTCTTGCGGCATCGTTTACTCCGCCCCCCGCACGGGGTCAACCGAAGCGCTGGGGAAAAGACACTCCGCCGCAAGCTATTCTGACTTGGGTATGCCGTTGTACACGAAAAAACGCCCATCAATGCCGCAGCGCGGCAGAGGGCGAGGCGGGCAAAGGGGGCTTCTGTGGGGGCCTCAGCGGATTGAGTCGCGCTGTGGCGTGGATGGGTCTTGTGATCGGGCCGTAGCGCGCGCACATCCTAGAGCGAGGCCCGATCGCCATCGGGCCATCCGAAAAGGACCACCGTCATGTTCTCTGCCCCGCTTCGCCCTTTGCTGGCCGCCATTGCCCTCGGCCTTGCCGCCCTGCCGACCAGCGCCGACGAGGTGGGACGCGTCGGTGTGGACTGGATCGGCAATGACATCATCATCGAGGCGTTACCCGATCCGAAAGTGCCCGGCGTGACCTGCCATGTCAGTTATTTCGAACGTTCGGCGCTGGATCGTCTGATGCAGGGGAACTGGTTCGAGGACCCATCGAATTCCTCGATTGCCTGCCGCCAGACCGGGCCGATCACGCTGGGCGATATTGCCAAGGGGCCCAAGGGTGAAGAGATTTTCCGCGAGAGCCGGTCCTTGCTGCTGAAAACGCTGCGTGTGACGCGCATTTACGACGAGGCGAACAATTCGCTGATCTACCTGACCCATGCGGCGGAACTGACCGAAGGCTCGGCCAAGATGTCGATTTCAACCGTGCCTTTGTGGAACGCGGGTGTGAAACCCTAAGCGCGCGTCACTGGACCAGGAGCAGTTCCACGGCCTCCGGCTCTGGCCCCTGCCCCACAGCCAGTGCCTCGGCGCGGATGATGCGGGCGATTTGGTCACAATCCTCAGGGCTGAAGGTCAGCGGCACCCGCATGTCGATCAATCCGGCCAGAATGGCATCGGTCTTGGGCAGGTGCTGCGGCTCGGCATAGGCCCAATGCGGGTAGCGGCTGGTAAAGGCCACAGGATCAGCCGCCCCAAACCATTTCAACTCGACCCCCCGCGCAAGGGTGCGCGACAGGAACGCCCCGATCCGCGCCGGTGACCAATCGGGCAGGCGGAACTGGAAGGACGAGCCGACATAGGTCTCCTCAGCGGGTCGCGCTGTCAGCACCAGACCCAGCGTCCCGGCCAAGCCCGCTTCCAGCCGCCGATACCGCGCTTCCCACCGCGCCACACGGTCCGCCAGCAAAGGCAGTTGCGGCCGCAGGATCGCCGCGCGCAGATTGTCCATCCGGCCCGAGACATTGGGTATTTGCAGTCGGATCCGCTGGAACACCTCTTCCGGCGGCGCCGCGCGGTGCTTGCCGTAAAGCATGTAAGAGCCTGACAGCAGGATCGCCTTGGCCGCCACCTCGGGATCATCGGTGATCAGGAAACCGCCTTCGCCCGAATTGATATGCTTATAGGTCTGCATCGAATAGCAACCGACCCGGCCATGTCGCCCGGACGGAACGCCCTTCCAAGCCGCCCCCATCGTATGGGCGCAATCCTCGACAATCGTGACGCCCAAGCGATCGCAGAGCGCCACCAGCGCCTCCATATCGCATTGATGCCCGCGCATGTGGGACAGCATCAGAACACGCGCGCCCGTGGCTTGCGCCTTGGCGGCCAGATCGTGGAAATCCAGCGTCAGGTTTTCGGTCGTCTCAAGAAAGATCGGTCTTGCACCCAAGGCCGCGATGGACCCCGGCACAGGGGCCAGCGTGAAGGCATTGGTCAGCACAGGGTCCCCCGACGCAACCCCCACCGCCCGCAAGGCACAGCCCAAGGCATAGCCGCCCGAGGCCACCGCAAGGCAATACTTTGCCCCGGTCAGGGCGGCGAATTCTTCCTCCAAAAGCACCGTTTCGGCCACCTCACCCGGCGCGGTGTTGTAGCGGTGCAGACGGCCAGAGCGCAGGACGGCCACCGCCGCCTCAATCCCCTCGTCCGGGATGGGTTCTTGCTGGGTGAAGGACCCGGTAAACCGCTCCATCAATGATCCTCCCGCCGCGTCAGCATGACAAAGGCCAGAAGCGCCAGCGCCAGCCCGCCTGCCGCGATGTAAAAGGCGGCATCAGGCGTGCGCCATGCGGCATCCTCGCGCATGAAGTAGCCAAAGACTTGGCTGAAGAACACCGTCCCCACCAGCATCGCGATATTGGTGATGGCGGAGAGCCCGCCTTGCAACTCGCCCTGCGCATCATCGGGCACATTCTTGGACATCATCGCCGTCAACATCGGATGTACAAACCCTTCAGGCCCATGCACCAGCATCAGGATCACCACTGCCGTCAGTGTCCCGACAATGCCATATCCTGCCGCTGCAATCACCGCACAGCAAAGGCCAATCAACACCACCCGATGTTCGCCAAAGCGCTTGACCGCCGGCCCGGAAAGCCCGCCCTGAAACGCCGCCATGATCAGGCCAAAGATGGCCAAGGTCGCACCCACCATCGCCTCGGACCACCCGAACTTGGCAATGCCCCAGAAAGGCCAGATCGCAGGGTAAACGGACGACGAAAAGAAGAACAGGAACAGCACCGCGCAAAGCGGCAGCACGCCGGGATAGCTGCGAAAAACCGCAAGCGCGCCAAAGGGATTGGCGCGGCGCCATTCAAACGGGCGGCGGTTTTCGGGGGCCAACGTCTCGGGCAACACGAACCAGCCGTAGATGAAGTTCAGGATCGACACCACCGCTGCGACATAGAACGGCACGCGGGGGCCAAATTCACCCAAAAGCCCGCCAATCGCGGGACCGATGACAAAGCCAAGGCCAAAGGCCGCCCCCATCATCCCGAAGGCCTTGGCGCGGTCCTCGGGCGCGGTGATGTCGGCGATGTAGGCATTGGCGATGATCCAGCTTGCCCCGCACATCCCCGCAAAGGCGCGCCCCACAAACAGCCACCAGATAGAGGGCGCAAGGGCCGAAAAGATGTAATCCACCCCCAACCCGAACACCGCCAGCAACAACAGAGGCCGCCGCCCGAAGCGGTCCGAGAGGTTCCCCGCCAAGGGGCTGAACAGGAACTGAGAAAAGGAAAAGGCAAAGAACATCCATCCGCCGATGACCGAGGCTTGCGCCAGCCCCACCCCGCCGACTTCTTCAATCAGCGCGGGCGTCACCGGGATGATCAAGCCAAAGCCGATCATATCCAAAAGCACCGTCAGCAGCACAAAGGTCACGGCATGGCGCGACACCGGAGGTCTGGCAGGCAAAGTGGATGCGTCGGTCATGGGATCAATCTTTCCGCGAGGTCTGGCAGGTCGTCGAAGTGGTGCAACAGCGCCTCTGGTTCTAGCCGCGCAATCGCATGACCTTCGGGGCCAAAGGTGACCAAGGCCACCGGGACCCCCGCCGCCTTTGCCGTCTGACGGTCGGTATCGGTATCCCCCACCAGCATCGATCGCACCACCTCACCCCCCACTGCCGTCACTGCGGCGACATAGGGCGCGGGATGCGGCTTGCGAACGGGCAAAGAATCTGCCCCGATCAA
>JAIYDR010000287.1 GCA_027487395.1 Rhodobacter sp.
GAACGGTGGAGAGCCCGTCCTTGGACGCCCGCCTGCGCGCGACCGGGGATTATGAAGCGGCGCGCAAGGCCTTTATCGCGCGCCAACCGATTGGCCGCATCGCCAAGGCCGAAGAGATTGCCGCGCTGGTGGTGTACCTTGCCAGCGACGAATCCAGCTACACCACCGGAGTCGCCCATGCGATTGACGGCGGTTGGACCAATATCTGAAAGGACAAGACCTTGAAACTGTTGCGTCATGGCCCGATTGGGGCCGAACGTCCGGGGCTGTTGGCTACTGACGGCACCATCCGTGACCTGACCGGGATCGTACCCGATATCGGCGGCGCGGTCCTGTCGGATGTGGGTCTGTCGGCGCTGCGGGGCGTGGATGTCGCCGCGCTGCCGGTGGTGGATGCCGCCACCCGTCTGGGGCCTTGTGTCGCGGGTACCGGCAAATTCATCTGTATCGGCCTGAACTACGCCGATCACGCCGCCGAAAGCGGCATGGCCGTCCCGCCAGAGCCTGTGATTTTCATGAAAGCGACTTCGGCCATCTGCGGGCCGAATGATCCTATCATCATTCCCCGTGGGTCGGAAAAGACCGATTGGGAGGTGGAATTGGCCGTCATCATCGGCACCAAGGCAAAGTATGTCAGTCAGGCCGATGCACTGAACCATGTGGCGGGCTTTGCCGTGGCGAATGACGTGTCGGAACGTGCCTTCCAAACCGAACGCGCCGGACAATGGACCAAGGGCAAAAGCTGCGACAACTTTGGCCAGCTTGGCCCGTGGCTGGTGACCCGCGATGAGGTGGCCGATCCGCAAGACCTGTCAATGTGGCTGACGGTCAATGGCGTGAAGGTGCAGAACGGATCGACCAAGACCATGGTCTACGGTGTGGCCCATGTCGTCAGCTATCTGTCGCAGTTCATGACGCTGCATCCCGGCGATGTCATCTCCACAGGCACCCCTCCCGGCGTGGGCATGGGGATGAAGCCGGCGCGCTACCTGAAGGCAGGCGATGTGGTGGAGTTGGGGATTTCCGGCCTCGGCCAGCAGCGGCAGGACGTGATCGCGGATTAAGCGACCCGGGGCAAAGAAAAGGGCGGCGCGAAACCCTCGCGCCGCCCTTTCGATTTTCTGACCGATCAGCGCAGGTCGAAGCGGTCCAACTCCATCACCTTGACCCAAGCCTTGACGAAATCGGCGACGAACTTCCCGCCGTTGTCGGCCTGCGCATAAACCTCAGCCAATGCCCGCAGTTGCGAGTTGGAGCCGAAGATCAGGTCCACGCGGCTGGCGGTCCACGTCACCGCACCGGTTTTGCGGTCACGGCCTTCAAAGGCCATTTCCTCATCGCCGACCGGAGTCCAGACCGTGCCGATATCCAGCACATTGGTGAAGAAATCGGGGGTCAGCGCACCCGGACGGGTGGTCAGCACGCCCTGCGAGGATGCACCATAGGTCGCCCCCAGCGCGCGCAGGCCACCGACCAGAACGGTCATTTCCGGCGCGCTCAGGGTCAGCAACTGGGCCTTGTCGACCAGCAACTCTTCGGAGGCGACGGACATCTTGACCATCTGATAGTTGCGGAAGCCATCGGCTGCCGGTTCCATAGGGGCAAAGCTGGCGGCATCGGTCTGCGCTTCGCTGGCATCCATGCGACCGGGGGTGAAGGGCACCTCCACCGCGTGACCACCTGCCTTGGCCGCCGCCTCAATCGCCGCGCCGCCTGCCAGCACGATCAGATCGGCGAGCGAGACTTTCTTGCCGCCGGTTGCTGAGGCGTCGAAGCTGGCCTTGATGCCCTCAAGCACCGTCAGAACGGCGTTCAGCTTGGCGGGTTCGTTGACCTCCCATCCATTCTGCGGTGCCAGACGGACGCGGGCGCCATTGGCCCCGCCCCGCTTGTCCGACCCGCGGAAGGTCGAGGCCGAGGCCCAAGCCGCCAGCACCAGATCCTGCACCGACAGGCCAGAGGCCAGAACCTGCGCCTTCAGCGCCGCGATATCGGCGGCATCGACCAAAGCGTGGTCAACGGCCGGGATCGGGTCTTGCCAGATCAGGTCTTCTGCGGGGACTTCCGGACCGAGATACAGCGCCTTCGGCCCCATGTCGCGGTGGGTCAGCTTGAACCATGCGCGGGCGAAAGCATCGGCAAAGACGTCCGGGTTTTCGTGGAAGCGCTTGGAGATCGGGCCATAGATCGGATCATGGCGCATCGCCATATCGGCGGTGGTCATCATCGGGCGGTGCTTGATCGCCGGATCATGGGCGTCGGGGATCATGTGCTCGGGCTTGACGTCAACCGCCGCCCATTGGTTGGCCCCGGCGGGCGATTTCACCAATTCCCACTCATAGCCCAAGAGCATGTCAAAATAGCCCATGTCCCAGGTCGTCGGATTGGGTTTCCACGCGCCTTCAATGCCAGAGGTGATGGTGTCATAGCCCTTGCCGGTGCCATGCGACGACAGCCAGCCCAGACCCATCGCCTGCATTGGTGCGGCTTCGGGTTCTGCGCCAACGGCCGTTGCCGGACCATTGCCATGCGCCTTGCCGAAGGTGTGACCGCCTGCGACCAAGGCCACGGTCTCTTCGTCGTTCATCGCCATGCGGGCAAAGGTTTCGCGGATGTCACGACCCGAGGCGACGGGGTCAGGGCGACCGTCCGGGCCTTCGGGGTTGACGTAGATCAGGCCCATCTGCACGGCGGCCAAGGGGTTGGCCAGATCGCGGTCGCCCGAATAGCGGCTGTTGGCCTTGTCGCTGGTGGCCAGCCATTCGGTTTCCGCGCCCCAGTAAACGTCCTCTTCCGGCTCCCACACATCAGCCCGACCGCCGCCAAAGCCAAAGGTCTTGAAGCCCATCGATTCCATCGCGACGTTGCCCGCGAGGATCATCAGGTCAGCCCAGGACAGGGCGTTGCCGTATTTCTGCTTGACCGGCCACAGAAGGCGGCGGGCCTTGTCGAGGTTGCCGTTATCCGGCCAGGAGTTCAGCGGCGCAAAGCGCTGTTGCCCGGTGCCTGCGCCCCCGCGACCGTCGCCGGTGCGGTAGGTGCCTGCCGAATGCCATGCCATGCGGACAAAGAGCGGACCATAGTGACCCCAATCGGCGGGCCACCAGTCCTGAGAGTCGGTCATCAGCGCCGTCAGGTCGGCCTTGACGGCAGCGAGGTCCAGTTTCTGGAAGGCCTCAGCATAGTCAAAGCCCGGCAGCGGGTTGGACAGGGCGGTGTTCTGGTGCAGAATCCGCAGGTTCAACTGGTTCGGCCACCAATCCTTGTTCGACCGGCCTGCGTGAATGGTGTTCTTTGCGACGCCGTGCATCACGGGGCATTTGCCCACGCTGTTTCCGTCCATGATGTCCTCCGACCTAGGGTTGGGTGGGATGTAAGGCCAGAATCGACCCTATCCAATGGCAGTCGCATAACAGGTCTGAATGATTAGTTTAACTTGGATTTTCTGATAGATGCGATAACCTGTGCTTATGATCAATCTGACCCTGAAACAGATGCGCTACTTTCAGGCGCTTGTCCGCCACGGCCATTTCGGCCGCGCGGCCGAGGTTTGCGCAATCTCACAGCCCGCGCTGTCGATGCAGATCCGCGAGATGGAGCAGACCCTTGGCGGCGCGCTGTTTGAACGGGATGCGCGGGCGGTGCGGCTGACCGGCTATGGCGAAAGCCTCGCCCCTCGCATCCACGACATCCTGCGCGCGGTCGAGGAGTTGGGCGATATTGCCCGCGCGGGGCAGGATCGGCTGGTGGGTCGGCTGCGGATCGGGGTGATTCCGACGGTTGCCCCCTATCTGCTGCCAGATTTCATCGGGCGTTTGACCGCCGCCAATGCGGACCTTGATATCCACATCCGCGAAACCGTCACGCCGCGCCTGTTGGTGGAGTTGCAGGCGGGGCGCTTGGATACGGCCATCGTGGCGCTACCGGTGTCCGAACCCGCGCTGACCGAGGTCGCGCTGTTTTCCGAGGACTTCGTCTTGGTGCGACCCTTGGCCGATGCAGGCCAGCCTGTGCCCAGCCCGGATCGCCTGCGCGAAATGCGGCTTTTGCTGCTCGAGGAAGGCCATTGCTTCCGCGATCAGGCGCTGTCTTTTTGCCGTATGGGCTCTGCCGCGCCGCGCGAGTTGCTGGATGGCAGTTCGCTTTCGACCTTGGTGCAGATGGTGGGGGCCGGGATTGGCGTGACCTTGATCCCCGACATGGCGGTAGGGGTGGAAACTCGCTCTGCCGCTGTCTCCGTCGCGCGGTTTGCCGGGGTCAAGCCACGTCGCACGATTGGGATGGTCTGGCGGCGCTCCAGCCCGCTGGCGCGGCAGCTGGAGGGCGTGGCGGCGCTGGTGCGCGACAGTGCTGCGGCCTTGGTGGGGACGTCGCAACTTGGTTGAGGGGCACGCGCCAAGCGGTTAGCTTTGCTGCAAAATGGGGGGACAGGATGAGGCCGCAGATTGATATCGCAGGATTGGCCGCAGTGCTGACGTCACGCGCGGCGGCGGGGGGGCGGGTGATTGCGGCCATCGCCGGGGCACCGGGGTCTGGCAAATCCACGCAGGCGGAGGCTTTGGTGGACCTGTTGACCGCTAACCAACCGGGCCTTGCGGCCGTGCTGCCGATGGATGGCTATCATTACGACGACCTGCACCTTGTCCCCGCTGGCTTGCGGCCCACCAAGGGCGCGCCGGATACCTTTGATGTGGGCGGGCTTTACCACACGCTGTCCCGCTTGCGCGCGGCGGATGAGGACTTCGTCGCGGTGCCGGTCTTTGATCGGTCGATCGAGATTGCCCGTGCCGGGGCGCGGTTGATCCCGGCCTCAACCCCGGTGATCGTGGTGGAGGGAAACTACCTGCTGCTGAACCGCGCGCCTTGGACGCGGCTGCGCCCCTTGTTCGATGTCGCGGTGTTGGTGGATGTGCCGGAACCCGTGCTGCGCGCCCGTCTGACCGCGCGGTGGCAGCATTACAACCTGACCCCGGATGAGATTGCGTGGAAGCTGGACGGGAATGACCTGCCCAATGGGCGGTTGATCATGAATGAAAGCCAAGGCGCGGATTACCTGCTGCCGAACGGCTGAACGACGTCGATATGTCCGGGCAAACCCAATGACATATTCAAGAGTTGTGATAATCTGAGCCGGACTTGCAACCTCGGGAGGGGCAGATGGCAGGGACGGTGAGGGTGCTGGCGGGCACCACCAAGGGGCTGTTTGTCCTGACCTCCACAGATGGTCGCAAAACGTGGGAAGTTTCGGGCCCCCAATGCGGCGGCTGGCCGATCAACCACGCGATTGGCGATCCGGCGACCGGCACGCTTTGGGCGGCTGGCGGCGGCGAGTGGCATGGGGCGGGGGTCTGGCGGTCGGAGGATGCGGGCGCAACGTGGGCATTGTCCAAGCTGTCGAATGGGCAAATGGACAAGATGCTGGCCGAAGACCCGGGCATGGCGGCCTACACGGGCCTGACGGCGTCACCCCCTGCGCCCTTTGGCGAGGCGATCAAGACGCTCTGGAGCCTTGGTCGGGTGGGCGATAGGCTTTATGCCGGGGCGAAACCGGCGGGGCTGTATGAAAGCCGCGATGGCGGGGAGAGTTGGTCGGCGGTTGAGGGGCTGAACAACCACCCCTCTGGCCCCAGTTGGGAGCCGGGCGGGGCGGGGTTGGTCCTGCACACCATCCTGACAGACCCGGATCGGCCAGAGCGGCTATGGGTCGGCATCTCTGCCGCCGGTGTTTTCGCGACCGAGGATGGTGGGGCGACGTGGGAGCGGCGCAATCGCCTGTCGAATGAAGCGGCGGACCATGCGCATGACCATCCGGGCGCTTGTGGGCATGAGATCGGCTATTGCGTGCACAACATGCAGCGGGTCGCAGGGTCGGACCTGATTTATCAGCAAAACCACCACGGGGTCTATCGCAGCAAGGATGGCGGGCGGTCTTGGGATGACATCACGGCGGGCCTGCCCTCGACCTTTGGCTTTCCGATTGCGGTGCATCCGGGCAAGCCGCACACGCTCTGGGTCTTGCCGCTGAACGGGGACACCAAGGGCCGCTATCCACCCGACGCCCGCGCACAGGTCTGGCGGTCCCGCGATGGGGGGGACACATGGCAGGGCTTGGGGCAGGGACTGCCCGAGAAGAACTGTTTCTTCACCGTGTTGCGGCAAGCGATGGCCACGGATCAGATGGCCGAACCGGGGGTTTATTTCGGCACCAATACGGGCTCGGTTTTCGCCAGCTTGGATGAGGGCGACCACTGGGTCGAGATCGCGCGGCATCTGCCGACGGTGCTGTGTGTTGAGACGGTGACGGGGTAGGGGTTGGCCCTTTACCCTTCCGTTTGGCAGCACCCCCCTCACCTTAACCCTCTCCCCGGGGGGAGAGGGGAGGTCCGGTTCGGCGGCGGTTAGGTTTGCTCTGCCGATCTTCCGCCTCACCCGATGACCGACCGCTTGCCCCCCGCCCCGCTTTGCGGCAAAGCAAGGGAGAGACAGCCAGAGAGGCAAAGATCATGGACTACGCAAAATCAGGAGCCGTCAATATGCTGAAAAAAGGCCCCAAGCACAAAGAACACAACGAGCCGGGCGGCAAGAAGAACCCCTACGGCAAGCGCGAGGACAAGGCCGAACTGCTGGCCAAGATGAAAGCCGCTGCTGAGGCGCGCAAGGCCGAGTAACTTAGGACCAAAGCGATAGGGCGCGCCCCGCCTGCCACACCCCCATGAGCCGCCAATCGGGCGAGAGGTGGATCATGTCGGCCACACCGCCGGGGGTCAGGCGGCCGAGGTCGGGGCGGCGGATCACCTCTGCCGGGATGCGGCTGGCCATGGCCAGCGCCCGTTCCGGGGCGATGCCCGCTTGATCCACCAGCACCCCCACGGCCTGCGGCAGAGTGAGGTCGGCCCCGGCGAGGGTGCCGTCTTCCAGCGTCAACCGACCGTCCGCCCGCAGGATGCGCCGCCCGTTCAGGGGGAATTCGGTCTGATCCGTCCCTGCCAGCGCCATGCAATCCGACACAAGGAACACCCCCTGTGGTTTTGCCGCCAAGGCCACCCGCAGCGCCACGGGGGCGACGTGGATGCCGTCGGCGATCAGGCCGGTATAGCCCTCACCTGCCAGCACCGCCCCCACCATGCCGGGGGCGCGGTTGCCAAGCTGGCTCATGGCGTTGAAGAGATGCGTGGCGCAGCGGGCCCCGGCTTTCATGGCGGCCTCCGCCTGATCGGCGGAGCAATCGGTATGGCCGAGAGAGACGATGATCCCTGCGGCGGTCATCATGGCGATTTGGTCGAGGCTCACCGACTCTGGGGCCACGGTGACCATCAGCGCAGGCAGGTTTCGTGCTGCGTGGAGCAGGAGGTCAAGGTCATCCGCGCTCATGGGCCGGATCAGCGCGGCATCATGCGCGCCCTTGCGGCGCGGGTCCAGATGCGGGCCTTCGAGGTGGAGGCCGAGGAAGCCCGACACCTTGGCCTGTGCGGCGGCGATGCCTGCGGCGATCACGGCCCGCGTTGCCTCGGGTGTGTCGGTGATCAGCGTGGGCAGGCAGCCTGTGGCCCCCAGTTGGGCGAGGGTGGCGCAGACGGTTTCCAGCGCGGATAGGTCGGTATCGCCTGCCACCTGCACGCCGCCTGCGCCGTTGACTTGCAGGTCGATGAAGCCGGGGGCGAGGATGCCGGGGCCGAGGTCGGTTATTGGTCCCTGAGGTGCGCCGATGGCGGTGATGCCGCCATCCGCGACCGACACACAGGCGTCAGGGATCAGGTGGGTTCCGTCAAAGACCGCTTCGGCGCGGAAGGAGTGGGGCATCACACCGTCTCCGTGACCTTGCGCAGATGTGGGGGGGCATCGGGATCAAAGCCGCGCCGACGGGCGAGGTTCTCGACAAAGGCGTAGAAGGCGACGGCCTGCACCAAGGGGGCGACGAGGGGATGCAGGCCTGTGACGGCGGGCAGAGTGGTCGCGCCCTTGGCTGCTGCCCCGGTGAGGAACACATCCGCGCCTTGCGCCGCCAGCCGTTCCGCCGTCTGCATCACACCCGCTTGGGCGGCGTCTTGCACGGCCAAGGCCAGCACGGGAAAGCCCGATTGCACGATGGCGGAGGGGCCGTGCAGGACTTCAGCCGCCGAATAAGCCTCGGCGTGCAAGCCGCAGGTTTCTTTCAGTTTCAGCGCGGATTCGCAGGCGATGGCAAAGGCGGGGCCTCGGCCAAGGACATAGGCTTGCGCGGCGCGCGACAGGCGGGCCGAGAGGGGCGACCAATCCAAGGTCAAGGCTTGGTTGGCGGCCTCGGGCAAAGCGGCGACGGCGGCGCGCAGGGCCGTGTCGTCTTGCCATTCGGCCAGCAAGGCAAGGCCTGCGGCGACAGAGCAGATAAAGGTTTTCGTCGCGGCCACCGATTGCTCGGCGCCTGCGGCCAAGGGCA
>JAIYDR010000419.1 GCA_027487395.1 Rhodobacter sp.
CCAGTGCTGGTGTTGCGCGACGGCAAAGAGGTGGAATTGCAGGTGACTTTGGGTCGGCGTGAGGATGCCGAAGCCGCTGACGCGCAGCCTGCTGCTGCTGACCCGGGCGTTCCAGAAGAAAAGCAGCTGCTGGGTCTGACTCTGCAACCGCTGACCGCCGATAATGCCGAAGAGCTTGGCATGGCGGCGGGTAGCGAAGGCTTGGTGGTGACGGCAGTGGATGAGGCGTCGGATGCCTTTGAAAAGGGTCTGCGCGCTGGAGATGTGATCACCGAGGCAGGTCAGCAAGCGGTTGTGACGCTGAAGGACTTTGAGGATCGCGTGGCCGAGGCCGAGGACGGGGGGCGCAAGTCGCTGCTCTTGTTGGTGCGGCGCGAAGGCAATCCGCGTTTCGTGGCGCTGCCGCTGGAGCAGTGATCGCAACGACAGGATCACAGGGGCGGCAGGGGAAACCTTGCCGCCCTTTGCCATGCCGCCCCCATGATCTTAGGCACCGATTTCTGAAAGCAATCGCGTTCGAAAACTGGCCATCCAATCGGCCCTTTCGGCGGCAATTGCGCGGCCTGTGGCGGTTTTCATGGTGTCGACCAGACCAAACAGCTTGACCTCAAGATGATCCAGCGCATAGGCGCGGTCGTCCAGCGGGCGGTTCATGGCCATCGGGTCGGCGGCATCAAACCCGGCCCCGCCCAAAGCGCCTGATACAAGAAACATCCGCACCAGTCCGATGGCTCCCAAAGCCTCAAGCCGGTCGGCGTCTTGCAGGATGCGGGCTTCCACGGTCTCGCAAGGGATCTGAGCCGAAAAGCTGTGCGCGGAGATGGCATGGTGCAGGGCAGGAAGTTTGGCGGCCGGAAAGCCAAGCTCGGGCAACACCTTGACTGCCAGATCGGCAGACAGGGTCGAGGCGCGGGCGCGATCAGGCGAATCCTTGGGCAGGTTCACCGCATCATGGAAGTAAGCGGCAGCGAGCAGGATTTCCGCATCCGCCTCCGTCTCATCCATCGCGATCAGCCGGACCATGTGCCAGACGCGGCGCAAGTGCCCCAAGTCATGCGCTGCATCTGCCTGCCAAAGGGCGGCGATGGCGGATTCGTAGGCTGCGATACGTTGGGCTTCGGTCACAATTGATCCAATGGCACGGCGGACAGGCCGAGTTCCCGCGCCGTCCCCAAGGACAGGCGCGGGCTGTCGAGACCGCGCTCGGCCTGAAAGCGGCGGATCGCCTCAGCCGTGGCTGGGTCGATTTGGCCAGTCAGCGGGCCTGTGTAGATGCCACGGGCTTTCAGCGCCCGTTGCAGGCTGCCGACGAAATCGACGGTCAGTTCTTCGGGGCAGGGGGTGCGGAAATAGACCACCTCACGCTCACGCGTGATGCTTTGGCGGGTCTCCGTCCGGAAGGTGGCGGGGGTGATGATCGTGCCGGTCTCATCGCGTTCCTCGGCGGTGACTTGCACCTGTTCGGTGACGGTTTCGATGATGGCGGGGGTGATGTCCGCCTCCCAGCAGGCACCTTCGGGGCCTTGGGGCGGGCCAGGTTCGCTTGGGCGGACGATCTGGGCGGACAGGTCAGTGGTGCGGGGGGTCTTTGGCATTGGCACGGTTTGGCATGCGGCCAAGACCAGCAGCGCCGCACTTCCGAAACTTACCGCTGATGCCCGCATCACCCTGCCTGTCGTTTCCCGCCGGGTTCCGATCCCGGCCTTGTGGTGCAGCATAGCGACAAAGCGGGCGCGGCGGAACACCTGTCAGGGCTGATCGGCGGCACGCACACCATCAGGGCGAAAGCCCGGTTCCAGCAGACGGTCGAGCATGTGAGAGATATCCTCAATCCGTTCGGCCACCACATGCACCACGCCGCATTCGCGCTGCACCCGGCCTGTCACCCGCAGCATGCGGCCTGCAATCACCGCGCGGCGAAAACGTTCATAGACCTTGGCCCAGACCACCACGTTGCAGGTGCCGGTCTCATCTTCCAGCGTCACAAAGATCACGCCCTTGGCCGTGCCGGGGCGTTGGCGCACCAGCACCAGGCCCGCGACGCAGACCTGCGCCCCGGTGGGCGGTTCCTCCAGCCGCGCCGCCACCAGCGCCGAGGGCGGGCGTGGCCATGTGCCGGGGCGCGCAGTTGGTATCAGCCAACTTTGCAGGCTGCGCGGCGTGGGGTCCTGGGGGGCGATGGGGGAACGGTGCATAAGAACAAATATGGAACATTTGCGATGCACCGACAAGCCCCCGCCGTTGCGGCAGCACTGGCAAAACCGGCAGAACTGCCTTATGTGCAAAGCGCTGGGAAGAGCCCCTTACGGACAGGACAGGCAGAGAGCGATATGGCAAAAATCACCTATGTGGAACACGGCGGCAAGGAACATGTGATCGAGGTCGCAACCGGCCTGACCGTGATGGAAGGCGCGCGCGACAACGGCATTCCCGGCATCGAGGCCGATTGCGGCGGGGCCTGCGCCTGTTCAACCTGCCATGTCTATATCGATCCGGCTTGGGTGGACCGTCTGCCCAAGAAAGATTCGATGGAAACAGACATGCTGGATTTCGCGTGGAATCCCGATCCGGTCCGCTCGCGCTTGACCTGCCAGCTTAAGGTCTCGGATGCCTTGGACGGTCTGCGCGTTCAGATGCCAGAAAAGCAGATCTGACAGCAGATCTCAGGACCCTCTGTTCCGGCGTCACAGCCGGAACAGCATTGCCTCGGTCGGGGTCAGCGTCGGCCGCACGGCGGGGCCGAACAGGGCCACTTCTTCCGCAAGGTCGGGGAACAGCGCCAGCATCTCGGCCTGTGTATCAGGCGCGCGCAGATGCGAATCCGGCAAAAGCGGATGGTAGCTTTCCGTCGCGGCCCCTTCGGCAAAGATGATCTCATGCCGGTCGAAAAGGAGGTGGAAATACTCCACCTCCGCCATGGGCAGGCAGAGGACCGTCTCGCCGTTCACCACGTCCTTGGCCATGACCAGTGCTTCGGGGCATCCTGCCACAAGTTCTGCCCGCCAACCCGACATTAGGACGCGGTGGTGCGGCGAGACGACAAGATCGCGCACATTGCCCAGCACACCCGCCCGGAACATCACCGGGGCCAGCATGCCAAGGCCCTCCACCCTTTTCGACAGCACACGCCGGACTGGCTGCAACCCATTGTCCAGCGTGTGAACGAGGTTCTCCTCCTCGATCTCTTCGACGGGAATGGCGCCCTGCGCGGTCTTTAGCTGCGTGCCACGGGCAAAGCATGCCAAGACCGAAGTTCCGAAAACCTGCGCCGCCCGATCCAGCAGGGATGCCGCTGCAGGACGCGTCACGTCGCGCGGCAAAACGGGTTCGTAAAGACGGCACAGGCTGTCAGACATCGCACCACCACTCGTTACGGACGGTCCTGGCGGATTGTTCCGCGCTTCTGACCGTCTTATTCCTCAGGTTGCATGCTAAAATGAGATTGCGGCAGGATTGTGGCGCATTGGTGCACAATCATGGAGAAGCGCCGCCATTGGTGTAAAATCGGAAACGGTCAGTTGGTCTTGCGTGCTGGAAAGAACGGCAGCGGCGCGACGGGCACGCCATCCTCGATCAGACGCTTTGCCTCTTCAGGGCGGGCCTCGCCATAGATTGCGCGTTCGGGCGCGTCCCCGTCATGGATGCGGCGGGCCTCTGTCACGAAGTTCACGCCGACATATTCACTGTTTTCCTCGACCTGACGGCGCAGGGCGCGCATCGCCTCTTCCATCGGATTGGCAGGTTCGGTCAGGGACGGGGCCGGGGTGGCAGGCTTGACCGCATGGGAAACGGCGGGGGCCATCAAGGATTTCGTCACCTCTGCGGTCCCACAAAGCGGGCAGGCCAGATGACCCGCCACCGCCAAGCCATCATAGGCCGAGGCGGATTTGAACCAGCTTTCAAAAGCATGGCCCTCTTTGCAGGTCAGGGCGTAACGGATCATTATTGGGTTACCGTGTCGGGAATGGTCGCAAGGAACAACACCTAACCAGCCTGACGGCGATTTCAAGCCGCCGTCGCGCGATGGCCTGCTTTCGGTCTGGCGCGCCCGTTGAGAAGGCCGCCTTACGCCCGCTTGTCCTGTGCCGCGTCCAGCAACACCGCCGGATCATCGGCCAGTCGCAGGAACATCGCGCGCAGTTCCGGTTCGGCCACCTTGCGCGCGGCCTTTGCGACAGCAAACCATTTGCGCCGCCGTTCTTTGCGTTCGGGAAAACGCGCGGCCAGCCGATCCACGCGCAACGGATAAACCGTCACCGCACAGGGCAAAGCCTCTCCCAGTTTGACGATTTTGTCGTAGGTATAGACGCCCAACGGCTCACCCGAGACGCGCCCGTTCACGCCAGCCTCTTCCCAAGCCTCTTGCGCGGCGGCGATATCGGGGGGCAGCAGTCCCATGGGCCAGCCCTTGGGGATCACCCAGCGCCCGGTATCGCGGCTTGTGATCAAAAGCACCTCAATCTGGCCACGATGCGCCCGCCAGCACAGCGCGCCATATTGGCTGCGCGATTCGTCGTCAGTCGCGACGAATTGGTCTTGCGTGCTGCGCTTCATATTGCGGTAAATCCTGACACCACCTACATCCGTTTGTATATGGGCCTGTGTCATACCCGCTGCCAGCAAAGAAAGGGAGAGGCTGAGGCGAAGTTTCTTTCAAGTCGCGCAGTTTTTACCTGTTATGCCCAAAAATCCCGCAGCTTGCCCTTTCCGCTCAACGCAGCCGTGTTTGACCAAAGCGTCGCGGGGGCTAAATCTCCTTACACCGCATTTGAAGTGAGGCCATCATGACCCGCACCCTGTCTGCCCTCCTGCTCGTGACCGCGCTTCTTGCGGCAAGCCCGGCGCTGGCGGGCTATGAATTTGCCTCGATCGATGGCGGGACCATTGATTTGGACGATTTCCGGGGCCAACCGGTTTTGGTGGTCAACACGGCCTCGCTGTGCGGTTTTGCGCCGCAGTTTGATGATCTGCAGGCGCTGCACGACCAATATGCCGCGCGCGGTCTGGTGGTGCTGGCGGTGTCGTCGAATGACTTCAATCAAGAACTCGCCTCGGGGGCCGAGGTGAAAGAATACTGCGCCGCGAACTTCGATCTGACGATCCCGATGACCGACATCACCCAGATTACCGGGGCCGAAGCGCATCCCTTTTACGCTTGGCTCGCAGCCGAGCATGATTTCGTGCCGGGCTGGAACTTCAACAAGGTGCTTCTGGGGCCAGAGGGAGAGGTTCTGGGAACTTGGGGCTCGATGACCAACCCCACAGCCCAAGCCATCCTCGGCAAGATCACCCCGCTTTTGACCCAGTGACCGGGATCATTGGCCCGCTGTTCTTTGGGTCCGAGATTTATCGCGGCTCAAGCTACGGCAAGACCCACCCCTTGCGGGTGCCGCGCGTGCCCACTGTGATGGACCTTTGCCGCGCCATGGGGTGGCTCACGGCTGAGAATTATCGCACCAGCCCCCGCGCCAAACCGGCGTCGCTGTTGTCCTTTCATACGGCGGAGTACATCGCCACCCTGCAACGCGCGCAGGCCGAAGGCGCGGTTGACCCCGCCACCCGCGAACGTCATGGCTTGGGGACGTTGTCCAATCCGATCTTCCCCGAAATGTTCGACCGTCCTGCCACAGGCGCAGGCGGCGTGATGCTGGCGGCAGAGCTTTTGGCCCATGCCCCCGCAGGCGCGATCCATGTCCCTGGTGGCGGCACCCATCACGGTCTGCCCGACCGCGCCAATGGCTTTTGCTATCTGAACGATCCGGTTCTGGCCCTGCATGCCCTGCGCCGCAACGGCTTGCGCCGTCTGGCCTATGTGGACATCGACGCTCATCACCCCGACGGGGTAGAACCTGCTTTCGCCAATGATCCCGACATGCAGATGATCTCTGTCCATGAAGAGGACCGCTGGCCCTTTACCGGCGCGCTCACCGATACGGCGGGCGGGTCCGCCTTCAACCTGCCGGTGCCGCGCGGGCTGAACGATACCGAATTCCGCGCCATTCTGGACGGGTTGATCCTGCCGCGTTTGTCCGCCTTCAAGCCTGAGGCCATCGTGCTGCAAGCCGGGGCCGATGCGCTGCTGGAGGACCCTCTGTCGCGCTTGTCGCTGTCCAACAACGCCCATGTCGCGGCACTCAGGGCCCTCCGCCCCCTATCGCCGCGCCTGATGCTGCTGGGGGGCGGTGGCTATAACCCGTGGTCCGTGGGCCGCTGTTGGTCTGCGCTTTGGGCCACGCTGGCGGGGTTTGACATTCCTGACCGCCTGCCCGAGCCTGCCGCCAATGTGTTGCGCGCCCTGTCGTGGAACGGCGGCGCGCGGCCAAGACCCGAGGAGGCGATACTGACCACCCTGCTTGATCCCCCGCGCGAAGGGTCGGTGCGCCCTGAGATTACCGACCGCTTGCGCCATCTGGCCCGCCGATGATCCGCGCCTTTCTTGCCTTGGCCTTGCCGGACCCGGTACTGTCGGCGCTGCGTGTCCAGCAATTCCTGCTGCCCCTGCCGCGCAAGGAACCGCCCGAGAATTTCCATCTGACGCTGGTGTTCCTTGGCGAACAGCCCGAACCCGATCTCCGCGCCGCGCATGAGGGATTTGAAGCGCTGCGCCTGCCGCGCTTTTCCCTGACCTTGCAAGGTCTTGGCCTCTTTGGCGGTGCCAAACCCCGCGCCGCTTGGGCCGGGGTGGCACCGTCTGACCCCTTGATGCGGATGCAGGCCAAGCTGGAACAATCGGCCCGCCTGTCCGGCATCCCCGTCGAAAGCCGCCGCTATGTCCCGCATGTCACCCTTGGCCGTTTTCCCCCGCCGAATGCCGAGGATACGATGCGCCTAGAGCGCGCCATCGCCGGCGGCATGGATTTTCGCAGCCCTGCGTTTGCGGTGGAGGAGGTGATCCTTTACGAATCCCGCCTCTCGCCCAAAGGCAACCGTTACGACGAACTCGCCCGCTACCCGCTGATCTGAGGCGGCTTTTGTCCCGGCCAATCGGTGGCGCGGTGATACTGCTGCCCCATCGCCAGCACCTTGGCGTCGGTGCCAAAAGCGCCGAACAATTGCATCCCCATCGGCAGGCCCTGCGGCCCAAAGCCCACCGGGACGTTCAGCGACGGCAGACCTGCCAAGGACACCGGGATCACCACCTCCATCCAGCGGTGATAGGTGTCCATGGCACGACCATTGATCGCCTGCGGCCAGCGCCATTCGGCGGGGAAGGGCCAGACTTGCGCCGAGGGCATGACCAGCGCGTCATACTCCCCAAACAGCTTCGCCGCCCGCGCATACCAGCGTGAGCGGATCACAGATGCGGCGTGAAACTCTGCCGCTGTCACCTGTTGGCCCTGCTCAATCTCCCACTGCGTTTCGGGCTTCAACTGCGCCCGCTTCACCGGATCGGCATAAAGCGCCTGCTTTTCCCCGGCATTCAGCATGGCGCGGATGGTCAACCAGGCCTGCCACAGCTTTTCGGCGGGGAAGGGGGGCGCGACAGGCTCAACAATCGCGCCTTGACGCTCAAAAACCTGCAACCCGGCTTGGCAGAGGTCCAAAATCCCGGCCTCACAGCCATAGGCCCCGCCCCAATCGCCCAGCCAACCGATGCGCTTGCCGCGCAGGTCTATCTCCAGCGTTTGGCGAAAGGCTTCGTCATCGCGGCCAAAGGGCACTTCGGGGTTGGGACCGGCCAGCACCTCCAGCATCAGCGCCACATCTTCCACTGTGCGCGCCATCGGCCCTTCGGTCGCCATGGTGGCAAGGAAGGTGTCGCCCTGCGCCATGCCGGGGACCAAACCATAACTCGGGCGAAAGCCATAGATGTTGGAGAACGCCGCCGGGTTGCGCAGGCTGCCCATCATGTCCGACCCATCGGCCAGCGCCACCATGCGCGTGGCCAAGGCCGCCGCCGCCCCGCCCGATGACCCGCCCGCCGTGCGCGTCAGATCATAGGGATTGCGGGTCACACCAAAGACCGGGTTGAAGCTATGACTGCCGTGGCCCCACTCGGGGGTATTGGTCTTGCCGATCAGAATTGCCCCTGCCGCCCTAAGCCGCGCCGCCACCAGATCATCCGCAACCGGCACATGATCGGCAAACAAAGGCGAGCCATAGGTGGTCCGTATCCCCTTGACCGCCACCAAATCCTTCAACGCGACCGGCAGCCCATGCAGCGGCCCGACAGGGGCCACCCCATCCGCCACCCGCGCCTCGGCCATCAGATCATCCGCATCGCGCAGAGACACGATGGCATTCACCGCCCCATTCACCGCCGCAATCCGCGCCAGTGTCGCGGCCATCAGGTCCGAAGGCCTCAATCTTCCCTGCTGGATCGCTCGGACCAAATCCGCAGCCGAAAGTTCCGTCACGTCCATCGCTTTCCCTTCCCCGTTGTTCAAATATCCCACGGGGGGTGCGGGGGGTGTGAAACCCCCCGCTTCTGTCGGATCAACCGGCGCTTACTTCTGCAACTCGGTCCAGATCGCGTTCTGGTATTCCAGCGCCTTTCCGGTGCAGACCGTCACGAATTGGCCCAGATCTGCAAATTCGGCGGGGGGCACCAGTTCCGGCGCGCCTTTCATGTCATCGGGCATAAAGGCCTCAGACCCGGTGATCCCGTTGGCATAGCGGGCAAAGGCAGACAGCATGGCGGCGTTTTCGGGGTCCATGATGAAATCCATGAACAGATAGGCGTTGTCGACGTTCTTGGCGTCCGACAGCAGCACGACGTTGTCCATCCAGAGGCCGTATCCCTCTTTCGGGAAGCCGAACTTCACATCGCCATTGCCGAGGCGCGAGCGCAGGCCCGATCCGTTCCAATCCACCGTCGCGGCGTAGTCGTTGTTGATCATCTTCTCGACGGTGGAATAGTCCATCGACATCCACTTGGGCTTTGCGGCCAGCAGGGCGTCGCGCACCTTTTTCATCACTGCCGGATCATCCGAGCAGACATCCCCGCCCGCCCACATCGTGGCCAGCGCCATCACATCGCCCATTTCGGGGATGACGTTGAGCTTGCCCACCAACTCGGCCGGCGGATCCATGAAGATAGAGCTGGTGTTGATATCCCCCGCATAGACGGTGGTGTTCACCGACATGCCGGTCGAGCCCCACTGATAGGGGATCGAGTATTCGCGGCCCGGATCCCATGCCACATCCTGCCATTCCGGCGCGATGTTCTTGCGGTTGGGCAGGCGGGATGCGTCCAGCTTCTGGATCAGGCCCTTTTCGGCATAGATGCCGACAAACCCGGCCGAAGGCACCACAAGGTCAAAGCCCGAGGCACCCGCTTCGATCTTGGCGAGGGCCGTGTCATTCGAGTCAAAGTCGGTGATCGTGACTTTGACGCCGTAGGTGTCCTCGAACTTCTTGATCAGGTCCGGGCTGGTGTAGTTGCCCCAGTTGTACAGGAACAACTCCCCTTCTGCCAAAGCGCCGCCGGTGCTGGCCAGCACCAGTGCCATTGCTGTTAGTGTCCGTTTCATATGTGGCTCTCCTCTGTTGGGCCATGGGTCGCGCGGGTCAGTCCGCCCGCTTTCTTGTCAAAAGGTAAACGCCCGCCAGCAGCAGCAGCGTCACCGCCAGCAGCAACGCCGACAAGGCGTTGACGTCCGGTTTCATCTGACGGCGCAACTGGCCCAGCATATAGGTGGGCAAGGTGTCCTGCCCGGGCGATTTCACAAATTCGGTGATGACGACATCATCGAGCGAGGTGACAAAGGCCAGCATCGCCCCCGCCAGCACGCCGGGCATCAGCAAGGGCAGGGTGACATGGCGGAAGGTCTGCCACGGGCTGGCGTAGAGGTCCGATGCGGCGGTTTCCAGCGTCAGGTCCATCCCTTCCAGCCGCGCGCGGATCGGCAGATAGGCAAAGGGGATGCAAAACGCCGCGTGCGCGAGGATCAGATAGCCAAGGCCGGTATAGCCCGTGGCCAGTTTGACCGAAGAAAAGAAGATCAACAGCGCCACGGCGGTGACGATTTCGGGGACCATCAAAGGTTGGTTGATCACTGCGTAGATCGTGGTCTGCCCGCGAAACGCTGCGCGCCGCGTGGTGCCCAAAGCCGCCAGCGTGGCGACCGTGGTGGAAATCAGCGCCGCCATCGCCGCCACGATCAGTGAATTCATCGCCGCGTTCTTTACATCATCATTCTGAAAGGCCAGCCGATACCAATCCAGCGTAAAGCCGGTCCATTCCCCCGCGCTTTCGCTGACGTTAAAGGAATAGGCCACCAGCGTCAGGATCGGGGCATAAAGTGCCACAAAGGCCACCACGGCGATGGTGGCAAAACCGGGCAGGCGGGTGACGGCGAATCTCTCAGCCATGACGCTTCTCCCCGCTCATCGCGCGGACATAGATCAACAGCGCCGCCGTCACGATGACCAGAAGCAGGATCGACAGCGCCGCACCCAGTGGCCAGTTCCGGCCTTGGCCAAATTGCAATTCGATGAAATTGCCCAGCATCATCATCTTGCCGCCGCCCAGGATGCGCGGCGTGACATAGGCCCCAAGGCAGGGCACCAGCACGAGGATGGAGCCCGCGATGATCCCCGGTTTCACGATGGGCAGGATGATCCGGCGCAAGACCTGCCAACGGCTGGCGTAGAGGTCATATCCCGCCTCTAAAAGCCGCATGTCAAAGCGGTCGATGGCGGCGTAGAGCGGCAGCACCATCAAGGGCAGGTAGACATAGACCATCCCGATCAGCAGGGCGGTGGGGGTGTA
>JAIYDR010000176.1 GCA_027487395.1 Rhodobacter sp.
CATCCTGCCGCCCTGCCCCATGCCGCAAGATCGCGGACAGCCATTCCGTCAAATCCGCCCCAGACCGCACCCCACCGTCATGGATCACCTGTTCCAGCCCATGCGAATAGGCATAGCCCCCAGTCGGAAACGCCGGGGAGAGCCATTGCACAAGGGACAAAAGCCCCGGCGTCATGCCGGATCCTCAGTCGCGCCGTGGTGCTGGCCAAAGCCGTGCGGGCCATGGTCATGCCCCATCGTCCGGCCATGGCCATAAGCGCCGCCTTCGGGGGTGAACGACTCGGTCACCCGCGTGACCGTCGCGCCAAGTTGGCGCAACATCGCTTCAAGCACATGATCTTCGCGGATCACCAAGCGCCCAGCCTCGATCTGACAGGGCGTGTGGCGGTTGCCGATATGCCAAGCCAGACGCGGCAGATCACCGGTCACCGCGAGCAGCCTTTCCTCGGCTGAGACCACCTCGATCAACCGACCATCGCTCAGGCGGAAGCAATCGCCTTCGGTAATGTTGGTGGTTTCTGGCAGATCGACGAGAAACCCCTGTTCCTGCACCGTCACCAGACGCTTGCGGCGCAAGAAGCGTTGGTCATAGCCCAAGATCACCTTGCCATAGGGCAACAGCGGGCCGCGCTTTTGGGCGGGGATCACGGCGGTGGCGGGGGGAAGATCAGTCATCGTCTGTGCCTTTTGTCATGCCAATCCGGCGCGTCGCTGCGCCATCACTGTCGTCCTTTTGCCGCCTCGCGCCAAGGGCGCACCGTTCGCCGTCCCATCGGGAACCCAAGGCACTCGGCCGGCGTTGACGCCCCGTCCCGCAGCCAAAGGTCCACAATATGAGCCGCCAATCCCCCGCCGATGAGCTTGCCGAAATCCGGGCCGAGATTGCCCGCCTGAAAGCCCGCGCGGCCCAGATCGAGGCTGCGTTGCTGCGAAGCCCCGATCAACGCAATCGCGGCACCTGGCATCTGGCCGAGGTGACAGAAACCCACCAATCGGTCTTTGACCCCAGCCTCTTGCCCATCGCGGTGCAAGAGGATGCTCGCTACCAGCGCGAAGATATCTGCCACAGTGTCGTCGTCATCCCGATCCTGCGCCAAGTCATCCCGCTGCGCTCGGGCTGGCCGATCCGGCGCAATTCGGATGGCACGCTGGCGGCGGTCTTGCCGATCTTGCCGCTGCATTGACACGTCAGAACAAGAAATACCGCTGCGCCAAGGGCAGGTCCTGCGCCGGTTCACAGGTGAGAAGCACACCATCGGCACGCACCTCATAGGTTTCGGGATGAACCTCAATCTGCGGGGTGGCATCGTTCAGCCGCATATCGCGCTTGCCGATGTCGCGGCAATTCTCGACCGCCACGGTGTCCTTGGCGATGCCGTAGCGATGGCGGACGTCCTCCTCTTGCGCGGCTTTGGAGACGAACACCACCGCATTTCGCTCCACCGACCGGCCAAAGGCACCGAACATCGGCCGCGTATGCACTGGCTGCGGCGTGGGGATCGATGCGTTGGGATCGCCCATCTGCGCCACCACGATGCAGCCGCCGATCAGCACCATCTCCGGCTTTGCGCCAAAGAAGGCAGGCGACCACAGCACCAAGTCGGCGCGCTTGCCCTCTTCCACGCTGCCGATATGGCGGGACAGGCCATGCGCGATGGCGGGGTTGATGGTGTATTTCGCGACATAGCGGCGGACGCGGAAATTGTCATTCTCGCCGGTTTCTTCGGACAAACGCCCGCGCTGGACCTTCATCTTATGGGCGGTTTGCCAAGTGCGGGTGATGACTTCCCCCACCCGACCCATCGCCTGACTGTCGGAACTGATCACCGACATCGCGCCCAGATCGTGCAGGATATCTTCCGCCGCGATGGTTTCGCGCCGGATGCGGCTTTCGGCGAAGGCCACGTCTTCGGGGACCTTGCGGTCCAAGTGGTGGCACACCATCAGCATATCGAGGTGTTCTTCGATGGTGTTGACCGTGTAGGGCATCGTCGGGTTGGTCGAGGAGGGCAGGACGTTCTGGCTGCTGACCACCTTCAGGATATCGGGCGCATGACCGCCGCCTGCACCTTCGGTATGGAAGGCATGGATCGTGCGGCCCCGGATCGCGGCGAGGGTGTTTTCCACAAAACCGCTCTCATTCAGCGTATCCGTATGGATCATCACCTGAATGTCCATCGCATCGGCGACGGTCAGGCAGCAATCAATCGCGGCGGGGGTGGTGCCCCAATCCTCATGCAGTTTCAGACAGGACGCCCCGGCGCGCACCTGTTCTTCCAACGCGGCGGGCAGCGAGGCATTGCCCTTTCCGGCAAAGGCGAGGTTCATCGGAAAAGCATCCGCCGACTGCATCATCCGCATCAGATGCCACGGTCCCGGCGTGCAGGTGGTGGCGAGCGTGCCATGCGCCGGACCGGTGCCACCGCCCAGCATCGTCGTCACCCCGGAATGTAGTGCGTCGTCAATCTGCTGCGGCGCGATGAAATGGATATGCGCGTCCATGCCGCCTGCGGTCAGAATGCGGCCTTCGCCTGCGATGATTTCCGTGCCCGGCCCGATGATGACGGTCACACCCGGTTGGGTATCAGGGTTCCCCGCTTTGCCGATCTTGGCAATCCGCCCATCGCGCAGGCCAACATCGGCCTTGTAGATGCCGCTCCAGTCCACAATCAGCGCGTTGGTGATAACCGTATCCATCGCGCCATCGGCGCGGGTGATCTGGGATTGGCCCATGCCGTCGCGGATCACCTTGCCGCCGCCAAACTTCACCTCTTCGCCATAGGTGGTCAGGTCGCGTTCCACCTGAATGATCAGATCGGTGTCACCCAGACGGACACGGTCGCCGGTGGTGGGGCCATACATGTCGGCATAGGCGGCGCGGAGAATGGCATAGGGCATCAGATGGCTCCTGTCGGGCGGCGGAAGCGGGCGTTGCGGCCCGTTTCGATTGACGGATGAAAAGATTCAGGCATCATAACGGATATGTGATCCACCGTTTCGGATACACATGGCCGGTGGAACCGGCGGAAGATCAGGGAAGGTTCTTTGTTATGACACCACATATTGTGCGCGTCGGGTTGCTGCCCGCCGCATTGGTTTTTGCATCCCTTGGCGCGGCCCATGCCGATGCCGCGCGGGGGGAATATCTTGTGCGCGGTCCGGCAGGCTGCGGCAACTGCCACACGCCGCTTGGCCCCGATGGCCCGCTGGCGGGGCAAGAACTGGCCGGGCGCGTGGTTGAGGATGGTGAGGCCTTTCGCGCCGTCGCCCCGAACCTGACCCCCGCTGGCCGGATTGCTGGGTGGAGCGATGCGGAACTGGCGAAAGCCATCCGCGAAGGCATCCGCCCCGACGGCAGCCTGATCGGCCCGCCGATGCCTTTCACCATGTATCGCGGTCTCAGCGATGACGATCTGGCCAGCATCGTGGCCTTCCTGCGGACCCTGCCCGCCACGGAAACCGCCGAGGCGCTGCCCGCATCCGAGTATCGCATCCCTTTGCCGCCCGCCTATGGCCCGCCGATTGAAAGCGTTGCCGCCATCCCCGCCGGAGTGACGGTGGAGTATGGCGCCTACCTCGCCGGTCCGGTGGCCCATTGTATGGAATGCCACACGCCGATGGGTCCGCAGGGGCCGATGATCAGCACGCACCTTGGCGCAGGTGGGTTTGAGTTCCACGGGCCTTGGGGCACCTCTGTCGCTGCCAACCTGACCAGCCACGAGGACGGATTGAAAGGCTACTCCGATGCCGAGCTTGCCGCGATGATCACCCAAGGCAAGCGCCCGGATGGATCGGCCATGCTGCCGCCGATGCCTTATGGCTATCTCTCGGCCTTCACGCCCGAGGATCTGGCCGCCGTGATCCTGTACCTGCGCAGCCTGCCGCCCCTGCCCGATCAGGGCTGAGACCGGCAAAACGCCAAGGATCACGGGCAAGGCGTGCATCACAAATCGCCCATGACCTTGGCGTTGAAGCCGTAAACCTTCCGCCCGCCGGTCAGCGGGACAAGCCGCACCTCACGGCTTTGGCCCGGCTCGAACCGCACGGCGGTTCCGGCCGGGATATCCAGCCGCTTGCCGTGGGCGGCGGCGCGATCAAAGGACAGGCCGGGGTTGGTTTCGGCAAAGTGGTAATGGCTGCCCACCTGAATAGGACGGTCGCCGGTGTTGGCGACGGCCAGCACTGTGACTTCTGCCCCCGCATTCAGGGTGATTTCGCCAGCGGCAGGGATGATTTCTCCGGGGATCATCACGCGCCCCTTATGCAAAGGTCAGGGCAAGACCGGCCACCGCCGCCCCAGCGCCAAGGATACGCGCGGCCATCGCCCAGCGCCCAAAGGCCAGGCCCGCCAGATGCAGCGCGATGGATGAGGCGATGAAGCCAGCAGCAAAGGGGGCAAACGGCCCCGCAACCTCGGCCCCGTGGGCCATGCCATGCAGCAAGCCGAACCCGGCAACCCCCGCTACGGCCACGCCCAAGGGCAGGCGCAGCGCCAGCGCCGCCATTGCCCCCAACACGACGACCGAGGCAAGGATGCCCGGCTCCAGCATCGGAAGCATTACGCCCGCCACACCCAGCCCTGCACCCGAGGCCAGCGCCGCGACAAAGGCCACGGGCAGCGCCCAGACCGCCCGCCCGCCCAAGACCCCGGCCCAAAGCCCCACCGCCAGCATCGCCAGCAGGTGATCCGCCCCGGTCAGGGGATGCAGCAGGCCACCGGCAAAACCAAAAGCATGGCCATCATGCGCCAGCGCCGCCGCAGGGGTCAGCAGGGGGACAAGGCTGATAAGGATCGCGTGTTTCTTCATGGTTTGCCCCTTTAGCGGATGGGATGATGGACGGTGACCAGTTTGGTGCCGTCCGGGAATGTGGCTTCGACCTGCACGGAATGGATCATCTCGGGGATGCCGGACATGCATTGGTCGCGGGTGATGACGGTTGCGCCCGCCTCCATCAGATCCGCAACCGAGCGGCCATCGCGCGCGCCCTCAACGACGTAGTCGGTGATCAGCGCCACCGCTTCGGGGTGGTTCAGCTTGACGCCGCGCGCAAGGCGGTTGCGGGCGACCATCGCGGCAAGGCTGACCAGCAGCTTGTCCTTTTCGCGGGGGGTCAGGTTCATTCTACGTCTCCTTAGATCTGCCACACACGGGG
>JAIYDR010000404.1 GCA_027487395.1 Rhodobacter sp.
ACGCGGGATTTGATCTTTTTCTCGACCTGCAGCACGGACATTTCGCCCTGCATCTGGCCGTAGACCTTTTCCAGCCGCTCCGCGACGTTCAGCGTCTCCAGCAGGTCCTGCTTTTGGCCGACGTCGATGCCCAAATGCCCGGCCACAAGATCGGCCAACCGCGCAGGTTCGCGGGTTTCCGACACGGCGGCCAACGCCTCTTCGGGAATGTTCTTCTTGACCTTGGCGTAGCGTTCAAACTCATCGCCCACGGCGCGGATCAATGCCTCGACCGAGGCTTTGTCGCCCTCCGCTTCCGCCAGTTCCACCGCCCGCGCCTCAAAGAACGAGGGGTTGTCGATGAAGTCGGTGATCTTCACGCGGGTCTTGCCTTCGACCAGCACCTTGACGGTGCCATCGGGCAGTTTCAGCAGTTGCAGCACATTGGCCAAGACGCCGACACGGTAGATCGCATCGGTGCCGGGATCGTCAATGGAAGGGTCGATCTGCGAGGACAGCAGGATCTGCTTGTCGTCAGCCATCACCTCTTCCAAGGCCCGCACAGATTTTTCGCGGCCGACAAACAGCGGCACGATCATATGCGGGAACACCACGATATCGCGGAGCGGAAGCACCGGATAGCTGGAGGAGAGTTTATCGCTCATCATGTTTCCTTGTCTGGCAGGATGGTGCTGGCCCCGACCGTCGGCAGCGTCTGACCATCCCCTGTTCGGACCCTATATCTGGTAGGCCGGAACCCGTTAGTCAACCACTGCCCCCATCAACGTCACCCCATCTTGCGCCTTGCAACCGACGGCGGCAAGCGGGCTTTGCGCGAAGGGTGAACGATCCCTGTCGGTGATGCAGGAACCGTGCCGCGCCGCTCTGGCATCACTCCGTCACAGCGGCTCAATATCGCCTTCCGCGCGCTTGGCGTGGAATTCGGCCACAAAGGCGGACAGCCGCCCGCCCGCGATGGCGTCGCGCAGTCCCTGCATAAGCTCTTGGTAGTAGTGCAGGTTGTGCCAGGTCAGCAGCATCGAGGCGATGATTTCCTGCGCCCGGTTCACATGGTGAAGGTAAGCGCGGGAGTAATTGCGGCAGGCCGGACAGCCGCAGGATTCATCCAGGGGGCGCGGGTCGTCCTGATGGCGGGCGTTCTTGATGTTGACCTGCCCTCGATGTGTCCAGGCCTGCCCGGTGCGGCCCGACCGCGAGGGCAGCACGCAATCCATCATGTCGATGCCCCGCTCCACCGCGCCGACGATGTCATCGGGCTTGCCCACCCCCATCAGGTAGCGCGGCTTGTCCTGCGGCAAGAAGCCGGGGGCGTAATTGAGGACGTCAAACATCGCCTCTTGCCCCTCACCCACCGCCAGACCGCCCACGGCATAGCCGTCAAAGCCGATGGCGGTCAGGGCTTTGGCCGATTCCTCGCGCAACTCCCGCGTCACACCGCCCTGCATGATGCCAAACAGCGCATGTCCCGGACGATCCCCAAAGGCATCGCGCGACCGCTGCGCCCAGCGCATCGACAGGCGCATGGATTTGGCAACCTCATCCTCGGTCGCAGGCAAAGCGGGGCATTCGTCGAAACACATGACGATGTCCGACCCCAGCAGTTTCTGAATCTCCATGCTGCGTTCGGGGGTCAGCATGTGTTTGGAGCCGTCGATATGGCTGGAAAAGCGCACGCCCTCTTCGGTCAGTTTCCGCAAGGAGGCCAGCGACATCACCTGAAACCCGCCCGAGTCCGTCAGGATCGGGCGCTCCCAATTCATGAACCTGTGCAGGCCGCCCAAGCGCGCGATGCGTTCCGCCGTAGGGCGCAGCATGAGGTGATAGGTATTGCCCAGCAGGATATCCGCCCCCGTGGCGCGCACGCTGTCGGGCAGCATCGCCTTGACCGTCGCCGCCGTGCCCACCGGCATGAAGGCCGGGGTGCGAATTTCGCCGCGCGTGGTGTGGATCACACCCGTGCGCGCCGCGCCATCTGTCGCGTGAAGGGTAAAGCCGAAGCCGCTGGCCATGTCGGATGTCCTTGACAGGAAAACCCCCGTCCTTTGCCGCAAGCGGGGCCGGAAGGAAAGACCCCCAGTCATTTCACGCGGCAAACCACGCGTCAGGACAGGGCGCCCGTGGTGCCCCTATGGACAGCTTGCCGCATTTGCCGCAGTGCCAGACCTCACCTATCGCATACCTCAGCGCCAAAAGCCTGAGCGCCGCGAACAAAGCAGCGGGCCTTGGTCCACATCGCGGGTTCAATCGGCCACCCACAGGAACGGCCGAGGGAGCATCACGCAGCGGATCGGTTTCCGACCCTCAGCGGATTTCGCAAAGCGCCGCACCCGTATCGACCACAACACGGGCGTCGAAGGACAGGCCGTAAAAGACCCCTTCGCCCGTCTCTCCACCGCTTTGCGGCGGATGGGCGCGCAAACGACCGAGCGACATGTCGCGGCTTTCAATCATGCAGGTCACGGCCCTATTCGTCAGGCTGGGGGCCAGACGATAGACCTCCATCCCCCGCGCACGGGCCTTTTCACGGTCAAGGGTGCGGCAAGACATCTCAAGGATGTCGTGGAAGCGCCCGCTCACGGGATCGTAAATCGCTTCGCCCGCACTCAATTCCTCGATGGGGGTAAAGTCATCAGGTTCAACGCCAGTACGCAACACCGTACCGGCCGCAAACATGCGGACAGACAAAAACGTAAATGACAGGTCGGTCATGGCAGCAACACGTCCCAAAACTCATATCCTTAGAAGGGCCCACCACCCCCATGACGGGCCCTTCCACTCACTTTTTAGTCCATTGCAGGCTCAACGAGCAATTCGGCGGCAAGTTTCGCCTCATTTGCCCTCAAGCTGCGGCGGACACTCGGCCCATAGGCCGAGAAATCTTCTTCAAGCATCGGGAAGAGATCGAGGATCTCTGCCCGCGCCTCTTCGGCCAAGGCCCCCCATCCCTGTTGGCCAGGGTGGAAAGACTCAGACGCGGCCCCTTCAGCATAGACGATTTCATGTACGTCAAACAACATATGGAAATAATCCACAGTGTTTCCTTCTTCACGCCTAATCGTTCGATCATTGACCAGCATTTTGGCTGCCGCAAGCACCTCCGTTTCGTCGTAGAGCAGCTCCGCCTGCCAACCCGAGAGTAGCATCCGGTGTTGCGGGCTGACGCGCAGGGTGCGGGTGTTGCCCAGGGTTCCGGCCTCGATCACGATGGGGGCGAACCTGCCCTTGGCCGCGACGGTGGTGGAGCCGATCCAGCGGATGGGCTGGTAGCCATGATCCAGCGTCAGGACCAGATCGCCGGGGGAAAGCGTTTCAATCTCACGCTCGCCCAAGACTGTCATGATCCGTGTGCCGCGGGTAAAGCAGACGACGCCGGTGTTTTCGGCGTTCAGCAGGTTTGCCGCCACCGCCGCGCCGCCGTTCTGGATCAACAGGCCACCGGCCTCATTCAGCACGCCGTCTTGCTGGTCAAAGCGCAAGAGATCCAGCGCGTTGTCGAAGATCTGGCCGGGGTTCGCCGCATTCCACGCCGCCAGCGTTGCGGCGTTGTAGAACGACGACAGGTTGACAAAGTCGTTGTCCCCTTGCGGCGCGCCCGCCAGCCCGGTGGTGATGCCCGTCACCGCGTCAAAGTCGGTGATCACATCGGGCGTGCCGTCGGTGACGAAGACATCCGCGCCAAGGCCACCCGTCAGCCGGTCAATGCCCGCCCCGCCCGCCAGCGTATCGCGGCCCGTGCCACCCGAGAGGGTGTCATTGTCGGCCCCGCCTGTCAGGGAGTCATTGCCCTGACCGCCGTCGAGGCTGTCATTGCCCGTGCCGCCCTCGACGGTGTCATTGTCCACCCCGCCGTCAAGGCTGTCGTTGCCGACCCCGCCAGTGATCACGTCGCCATCATCGCCGCCGCGGATGGTGTCGTTGCCCTCCCCGCCGTCGATGGTGTCGGCGTTGTTGGCCGTCAGCGGGTCGCCCGCGTCATCGGCAATGTCGGCCTGCGGGAAGAGCGCATCGCCGCCGTCGATCAGGTCATCGCCCAGACCGCCGGTGATGCTGTCGCGCCCTTCGCCGCCGGTGACAGTGTCATTGCCCTCGCCTGCGGTGACGGTGTCATTGTCGACGCCTGCGTCGATGCTGTCATTGCCGTCACCCGCATCGATCAGGTCGGCATCGTCGCCGGTCAGGATCGTGTCATTGCCAGCGCCACCCAGCACCGTGTCGCGGTCGTTCAGCGGATCGGTATCGGCCGGGATCGCAGGCACCGGACCAAAGCCGGGGAAGCCCGCATCCGGCGAGGCCACCGCTGCGCGGGTGTTGATGACGTCATCGCCATCGCCGCCCTCGGCACTGTCCGCCCCATCGCCGCCGAGCATCGAGTCATTGCCCGCACCGCCGTCGATGATGTCGTTTCCGGCATCGCCCGTCAGAGTGTCATTGCCATCCTCGCCGCGCAGCGTGTCGTCACCTGCATCGCCCTCCAGCCGGTCATTGCCATCGCCGCCAGTGAGGGTGTCGTTGTTGTCACCACCTGCGAGGCTATCATCGCCCGACCCGCCCGCGATGGTGTCATTGCCGGCATCGCCGAGGATACGGTCGTTGTCCTCGCCTCCCGAGAGAATGTCATTGCCCGCCCCGCCTGCGATGGAGTCCTCGCCCTCGTTGCCCGCCAGGGTGTCGTCGCCGGTGCCACCCGCAAAGGTGTCGTTGCCCAGACCGCCGGACAGGCTGTCATTGCCCACACCGCCATCGATGCTGTCAGCGCCGTCGCCGCCTGAAACGGTGTCGTTGCCGTCTCCGCCGGTGATCACATCATTGCCGTTTCCAGCGTCAATGCTGTCATTGCCGGTGCCGCCATCGACGGTGTCATCACCGCTGCCCGCGTTCAGGCTGTCATCGCCACCCCCGGCTGCGACCACGTCATTGCCCTCTCCGGCCGCGACGGTGTCATTGCCAGCGCCACCGGTGATGCTGTCATTGCCAGCGCCCGTGCCGATGTCGATCGGACCTGTGGCCGTACCACCATTGACGGTGTCATTGCCGGTGCCGGTGAGGATTTTTTCAATTTCGGCAAAGGTCAGGTCCAAGCCCGCATCTGCGTCAAGGCCATTCACCGTGCCCGTTTCCGGGTTGGCGTTGTAGGTGACCGTCTGCGCTGACGTGCCTGCGGAAAGATCGAGGATATCGCCAACATCGCCATTCTCGGCCCCTTCCGGGTTGCCCGAGGTGGCATCGGTGCCGCCGTCAATCCCGGCGTTGACATCCGCGCCACTGTCGCTGCCGTCGAGGGTGAAGACATCATCCCCGCTGCCGCCCGTGACGCTGTCCGCCCCGCCGACCGCGATATCGTCATCGCCCGCGCCACCCGACAGCGTATCCGCCCCCGCGCCGCCTGCCAGTGTGTCAGACCCTGCCCCGCCGATCAGGCTGTCATTGCCTGCGCCGCCTGCCAATTGGTCCGCCGCATCGCCGCCGTCCAATGTGTCGTTGCCATCGCCACCCGACAGGGTGTCATTGCCCTCATTGCCGGACAGCAGGTCATTGTCGGCCCCACCCGACAGGCTGTCATTGCCCTGACCACCGGCGAGCGTGTCATCGCCAACATCGCCCGCCAGCGTGTCATTGCCATCGCCGCCGTTGACCACATCATTGCCGACATTGCCCGACAGGCTGTCATCGCCAGTGCCGCCATCGACGGTGTCATTGCCCTGACCGGCATCCACCGTGTCATTACCTTGACCCGCGTCAATCGTGTCGTTCAGACCATCGGCCCCGTCGATCATGTCGCCCTGGGTGTCGCTGAACGGCATGCCGCCTGCACCCGAGGTCGGCGTCATCAGATCGCCGCCCGCCGTGCCATCGACCACGCCGTTGCTGTCTAGAAGCACCCGTTCGATTTCCGAGAACTGGACGCTGACCGTCTGGCCCAGCGCGTTCTGATAGGTCGCAGTGCCTGCTTCGGCCCCGCTGAACACCACCGTCGCCCCGGTCAGGCCACGCAGGTCAAGAACGTCGCCCGAACCACCGTTGACGGTGTCAGTCAGATCCTCGCCCAACTCGCCGCCGACCACGGTGATGGTCGCCGTGCCGGGAAGTGCGGGGTCGATGCGGAATTCGTCGTCGCCGTCGCCGCCCTCGCCCCGGTCGCCTGCGCCAAGGATCAGGTCGTCGTCCTGACCGCCGCCTTGCAGGGTGTCGGCCCCGTCGCCGCCGGTCAGATTGTCCGAGCCGTCTCCGCCCGAGACCAGGTCATTGCCCGCGCCGCCCGACAGCGTGTCATTGCCCGCATCGCCCGCAAGCTGGTCATTGCCAGTGCCGCCCGAAAGCTGGTCATTGTTCGCGCCGCCCGACAGGGTGTCGTCCTCGGCCCCACCGTCCAGCACGTCATTGCCCGCGCCGCCGGTCAGGCTGTCATTGCCTGCGTCACCCGCCAGCGTGTCCTCGCCCAGATCGCCGATCAGCGTATCTGTGCCTGCGCCACCCGTCAGCACATCATTGCCCTGACCACCATCCAGCGTGTCGGCATCTGCCCCACCGTCCAGCGTGTCATCGCCAAGACCGCCGATCAGGCTGTCATTACCCGCATCGCCAAGCAGGCTATCGGCATTGTCGCCGCCATCCAGCGTGTCGCGGCCATCGCCACCCGAGAGGGTGTCGTTGCCCTCACTCCCCGACAGGCTGTCATTGTCGGCCCCACCCGACAGGCTATCCGCCCCGGTGCCGCCCGCCAGCGTGTCATTCCCGGCATCGCCCGACAGCGTATCCGCCCCGGCGCCACCGATCAGGCTGTCATCGCCGACATTGCCTGCGACCGAGTCGTTTCCATCGCCTGCATCGACCGTGTCATTGCCCAGACCGGCATCCACCGTGTCATTGCCTGCGCCCGCCTGAACCGAGTCGTTCAAGCCATCGGTGCCGTCGATCTGGTCACCTTGCGAGTCCGCGAAGGGCAGACCGCCCGGCCCACTGGTGGGCGTCATCAGATCGCCCGCCCCGGTGCCTTCGACCACACCATTGGCGCTGGTCAGAACCGTTTCGATCTCTGAGAAGGTGATCGTGACGGTCTGGCCCGCGGTGTTGCGATAAGTCGCCGTCCCCGCCTCAGAGGTGCCCGAAATCGGATCGGGGTTGGTATAGGTCACCACCACATCGGTCAGACCGCGCAGGTCAAGCACATCGCCCGCGCCGCCGTTGACGGTGTCGGTCAGATCCTCGCCCACCTCGCCGCCGACGATGGTGATGGGTGTGGTCCCGGCCAGCGACGGATCGACCGAGAATTCGTCATCCCCATCACCGCCCTGTGCCAGATCGCCCGCACCGACCAAGAGATCGTCATCGCCCGCGCCCCCGGCCAGCAGGTCATTGCCTGCGCCGCCCGCCAGGGTATCGGCCGCGTCGCCGCCCGAAAGCGTGTCATTGCCCGCGCCGCCGGTCAGGCTGTCACGGCCAGCACCACCGCTCAGGCTGTCATTGCCATCGCCACCGTCCAGCCTGTCATTGCCCTGATCGCCCGAAAGCGAGTCATTGCCCTCGCCGCCGATCAGCAAGTCATTGTTATCGCCGCCCGACAGGATGTCATCATTCGTGCCACCGTCCAGCGTGTCATCACCCGCCCCCCCGGCGAGGGTGTCGCGGCCCTCGTCGCCGCTCAGGCCATCAGCATCCGCACCGCCGTCGAGGCTGTCATTGCCCAGACCACCGGACAAGGTATCTGCGCCTTCGTTGCCGGCCAGCGTGTCGTTGCCATCCCCCCCTGTGACGCTGTCATTGCCCGCGCCACCGCTGACCTGATCATCGCCCAAGCCTGCCGCGACGGTATCGTCACCCGACCCGGCCGCGACAATGTCATTGCCCGCGCCGCCCGTGACCGAGTCATTGCCCGCCCCTGTGGCCACATCAATCGGACCCGTGGCCGCGCCACCGTTGACAGTGTCATCGCCTGTGCCGGTGAGGAGCTTTTCAATCTCGGCAAAGGTCAGGTCCACGCCCGCATCGGCATCAAGGCCATTCACGGTGCCGTTTTCCGGGTTCACGCCGAAGATCACCGTTTGCGCGGTGGTGCCTGCCGAGAGATCAAGCACATCGCCCGCATCGCCATTCTCGGTCCCTTCCGGGTTGCCCGAGGTGGCATCGGTGCCGCCATCCACAGTTGCTGCAACGTCGGTAGATGTGTCGGTTGCGTCGAGGGTGAAAACATCATCCCCGCTGCCCCCGGTTGCAGAATCCGCCCCGCCGACCGCGATGTCATCGTCGCCCGCGCCGCCGACCAGCGTGTCGGCACCCGTGCCCCCCGCCAGCGTGTCAGCGCCATCGCCACCGATCAGGCTGTCATTTCCGTCGCCGCCTGCAAGTTGGTCATTG
>JAIYDR010000303.1 GCA_027487395.1 Rhodobacter sp.
CCCCCTTGCAGCCCGACCAGAGCGGTGCACAGATTAAGGCCAGTTGCTCCGGGGGTGGCGTCATGGTCGGATTTCTGAAACTGGCTGTGTTCGGGCTGCTGGGACTGTCGGTTCTCTATGTCACGTTGTCGATCTATCTGCGGTCGCTGGAGCGTGAGAGGCTGGAAAAAGAATGGGATGCGGGCGGCATCGCGGGCGACCGGGACGGCCATATCCAACGCGGTCTGGTGGCCCATCGCCACGGACTGCGGGTCAAGTTGCTGTGGCTGGTCTATATCATCCCCATCGCCGTGGTGACGGCGCTGGTCTGGATCCTGAATTTTGAATGAGGGCGCGATGCGGTATGTGAAATGGACCTTCTGGGTCATCTTGGCGTCCGTCGTCTTCGGGTTCCTGCACTACACCCTGCCGCAGCATGACATCGTGCGGATTGTTGGCACCGAGAACCGCCGCATCGACATTGGTGAGAACAGCTGGTTCTGGGCCGGTCCCGATGTCGGCACAGCGGCCAGCCCGTCGCGCGATGTCTATTTCATCAACGCGGTCTATCCCGATGGCGGCACCATGGAATACCGCAACGAAGACACCGGCTGGGGGTGGCCGCCCTATTTCAAGATGGACAGTTCCAGCACCCAGACGCAGGCGAAAGACCTGATCTCAACCTCTGCCGCGCCCATCTGGGTGTCAATCACGCATTACGGCTGGCGCAACCAGTTGTTTACGATCTTCCCCAATGCCATCGCCATGCGGCAGGTCGAAGGGCCGGATGTGACCATCATCCCTTGGGTCAACATCATCCTATTGGCGGTGCTGCTGGCTCTGGTCCTGCTGATCCGCGCCATGTGGCGGCAGTTCCATGAGCGGATGATCGAACCGGCTGTGATCGAGATGGAAGAAACCGCTGACTCCGCGCGCGGGTGGTGGCGGCGGATGTTTGGGCGTCGCAAGTCCTGACCTGTCAGAAGCGGGGGTTTCACACCCCCGCACCCCCGTGGGGTATTTGGGCCAAGATGAATGGGTGCTTTGGAAAAGCTGGGATCAGGCCGCGACGGGGCGTTTGATCAGCGGGGCGGCTTCCAGCACCAAGGGGCGCAGGCCGGTGCCGCCGGCATCGACCACCTCAAAGAGTTGGCGGCGCATCCGGGGTTCCCAGAAATCGTTCACATGGCTGGCAAGCAGGCTGACGCCTTCGTCATGCGGCTTGCTTTCCATGAATTTTGCGATCTGGTTGGCCATGTAGACCAGTTTCTCAGCGGACATCGGCGCTCTCCGTCAGGCGGTCGGAATGGGTGAAAACCTCAAACCGGTCAGACCGGGCGAGGGCGATAAGGGTGATCCCGGCGTCATCCGCCAATTCGACGGCATGGGCGGTGGGGGCAGAGACGGCGATCAGGACGGGCGCGCCAAGAGCGGCGACCTTTTGCACCATGTCGATGCTGACACGACTGGTCAGGATGACCGCGCCCTGTTGCGACGGTTGGCGGATCAGGTGGCCTGCGAGTTTATCGAGCGCGTTGTGACGGCCGACATCTTCCCGCGCGGCAACGATCCCACCGGCCCAGAAGGCCGCGCAATGGGCGGCGCGGGTCAGGTCGTGCAGCGGTTGGCGGCTGGTCAGACTGGCCACGGCGTCCCGCACCTGCGAAGGCGTCATGCGAAAAGCCGAAGGCGCGACATGGGCCACCGGTTTCATCGCCTGTTCGATGCTGTCGATCCCACACAGACCACATCCCACCGGCCCCGCCATCGTGCGGCGGCGCGCGGAGAGGCGCTTTTCCGCAGCGTCGGTCAGCCAGACCTGCACATCCAGACCCCGGCAGGCCTCAACAACCTCAACCGACTCGATCTGGTCGGGGGTGGCGATGCCCTCGGTCAGGGCAAAACCATAGGCGAAATCCACAAGATCGGCGGGCGTCGCCATCATCACCGCCTGAGTCGAGCCGTTGAAGGACAGCGCCACTGCCACCTCTTCGGGCAGGGTGCGTTCCCCTGCCGCGATGCCGCCTGCGCCAAAGCTCAGGCGAGGGGTGGGGCGGGCGGTGTCCATCACTCGGCCGCCAGAATGCGGCGCGAGGCTTCGGCCTGGGCGGCGTAATCCTCTTGCCATTCGGTGGGGCCGTTCGACGGGCTGACCTGAACCGCTGTCACCTTGTATTCCGGGCAGTTGGTCGCCCAATCCGAAAAGTCGGTGGTGATGACATTGGCCTGCGTCGTGGGGTGGTGGAAGGTGGTGTAAACCACCCCGGGCGAGACGCGGTCGGTGATCTTGGCCCGCAGCGTGGTTTCCCCCGAACGGCTGGCCAGTTTCACAAACACCCCATCGCGCACGCCGCGCAATTCGGCGTCATGCGGATGGATTTCCAGCAGGTCTTCTTCGTGCCACACCACGTTTTCCGTCCGGCGGGTCTGCGCACCGACGTTGTATTGCGACAGGATCCGTCCGGTGGTCAGCAGGAGCGGGAAGCGCGCGCCGGTCTTTTCATCGGTGGCCACATATTCGGTGCGAATGAACTTGCCCTTGCCGCGCACAAAGCCATCGATGTGCATCAGGGGCGTGCCTTCGGGCGATTTCTCGTTGCAGGGCCATTGGACAGAGCCCATGGTTTCCAGCTTTTCATAGCTGACCCCGGCAAAGGACGGGGTGAGCATGGCGATTTCGTCCATGATCTGGCTGGGGTGGGTATAGGCCCAGTTGGCACCCATGGCTTGGGCGAAAAGCTGAGTCACTTCCCAATCGGCATAGCCCTGCTTCGGGGCCATCACCTTACGCACGCGGTTGATGCGGCGTTCGGCATTGGTGAAGGTGCCGTCTTTTTCCAAGAAGGACGAGCCGGGGAAGAACACATGCGCGTAATTTGCGGTCTCATTCAGGAAAAGGTCATGAACGATCACACATTCCATCGCTGCCAGACCCGCCGCGACATGTTTGGTGTCGGGGTCGGATTGCAGGATGTCTTCGCCTTGGCAGTACAGGCCCTTGAACGTGCCCTCAACCGCCGCATCCAGCATGTTGGGGATGCGCAGGCCGGGTTCATTGTCGATGGTGACACCCCAAAGCGATTCAAACACATCGCGGACAGCATCGTTCTTCACATGGCGATAGCCCGGCAGCTCGTGCGGGAAGGACCCCATATCGCAGGAACCTTGCACGTTGTTCTGACCGCGCAGCGGGTTCACGCCCACACCGGGACGGCCGATGTTGCCGGTCAGCATGGCAAGGTTGGCGATGCCGATCACGGTGGTGGAGCCTTGGGAATGCTCGGTCACACCAAGACCGTAGTAGATCGCGCCATTGCCGCCACGGGCAAAAAGCCGCGCCGCGCCGCGCAGTTCCTCGGCTTTGACGCCGGTCAGTAGTTGCGTCGCCTCGGGCGAGTGGCGGGGATCGCTGACGAATTCGGCGTAGTCTTGGAATTCATCCCAATCGCAGCGGGTGCGGATGAACTCTTCATTGAACAGCCCTTCGGTCACGATCACATGCGCCAGGGCGGTCACCACGGCGACGTTGGTGCCAGGGGTCAGGGGCAGGTGATGCGCCGCCTTGATGTGGGCCGTTTCCACCAGATCGATCCGGCGCGGGTCGATCACGATCAGCTTGGCCCCGGCGCGCAGACGCTTTTTCAGGCGCGAGGCAAAGACGGGGTGGCCGTCGGTCGGGTTCGCGCCGATCAGGATCACCACATCGGTGTGCTCGACGCTGTCAAAATCCTGCGTCCCGGCGCTTGTGCCGAAGGTCTGGCCAAGGCCGTATCCGGTGGGCGAATGGCAGACGCGGGCGCAGGTGTCGGTGTTGTTGTTCATGAACACCGCGCGGGTCAGTTTCTGCACGAGGAAGGCTTCCTCATTCGTGCAGCGGCTGGAGGTGATGACCCCCACCGATTGCCGCCCGTGCTTTTCGATCAGGCCCTTCATCCGCGTGGCGGTGAAATCCATCGCCTCGGCCCAGGACACTTCTTGCCACGGGTCGGTGATCTTGTCGCGGATCATCGGCGACAGGATGCGGTCCTTGTGGCTGGCGTAGCCATAGGCGAAGCGGCCCTTGACGCAAGAATGGCCGCGGTTGGCTTTGCCATGCTTGTAGGGGACCATGCGCACCAACTCGTCGCCACGCAGTTCGGCCTTGAAGGAACAGCCCACGCCGCAATAGGCGCAGGTGGTGATGACGGACCGATCCGGCGTGCCGATGTCGATCACCGACTTTTCCTGCAGGGTGCCGGTCGGGCAGGCCTGCACGCAGGCACCACAGGACACGCAATCGGAGGACAGGGCGGTGTCCGTCTTGGCACCAAAGGACACGCGGGAGTCAAAGCCCCGGCCTTCGATGGTCAGGGCAAAGGTGCCTTGGGTTTCTTCGCAGGCGCGAACGCAGCGCGAACAAACGATGCACTTTGCCGGATCATAGGCGAAATAGGGGTTGCTGTCGTCTTTTCGCAGCCAGTTCGGGTTCGCCTCGCCAGAGGTATTGCGAACCTCAAAATGGTTCTCGCCCTTTTCGTAGCGCACATCGCGCAGACCCACGGCCCCCGCCATATCCTGCAATTCGCAATCGCCATTGGCGGCGCAGGTCAGGCAGTCCAGCGGGTGGTCCGAGATGTAAAGCTCCATCACGCCGCGACGCAGTTGTTTCAGCTTGGTATTCTGAGTGTGGACCTTCAGCCCCGGTGCGACCGGGGTGGTGCAAGAGGCCGGGGTGCCGTTGCGGCCTTCGATTTCCACAAGGCACAGACGGCAGGAGCCGAACGCCTCAAGACTATCCGTCGCGCAGAGTTTGGGGACGGTGATCCCCAGTTCCGCCGCCGCGCGCATGATGCTGGTGCCCTCGGGCACGGTCACATCAAAGCCGTCGATGGTCAGGGTGACCATCTGTTTGGATTTGGCCGCCGGGGTGCCGAAATCACGGTCGGGAATGATGAAGTCTTTCATCTCAAGCACCCTTATTCTTGGCGAGTTGGTGGGCAACGATGGCATTGGCATGGCCGTGGCCCATCGCGTGGGTTTCCTTCAGGAAGGAAACGATCTGCATATGCGGTTGGTCCAGCAGCGGCGCGATCTGGTCAAACCAGTGCTGCATCGTCTGGCCGTATTTCTGTTCGATGGAGGGGAAGTAGGACGCCGGTCCTTTGACGGGTTCGGTCATTCCGCCGCCTCACGCATCGGCTGGAAGTCTTGCGGGAAGTGGTTGAGCGCCGAAAGCACCGGATAGGGGGTGAAGCCCCCCAGCGCGCAAAGCGAGCCGGATTTCATCGTGCTGCACAGGTCCGTCAGCAGCGGGATGGCCGAGGCGTCGCCCTTGGCGATGCGGTCCACGGTTTCCACGCCCCGCACTGCGCCGATGCGGCAGGGGGTGCATTTTCCGCAGGATTCGATGGCGCAAAACTCCATCGCAAAGCGGGCTTGTTTCAGCATGTCAGCGCTGTCGTCAAAGATCACCAGACCAGCATGGCCGATCAGCCCCTCTTTCGCGCCGAATTCTTCGTAGCCAAAGGGGGTGTCAAACAGTGACGGCGGGAAGTAGGCACCCAAGGGGCCACCGACCTGCACCGCCTTGACCGGACGACCCGTGGCACTGCCACCGCCGATGGTGTTGACGATCTCGCCCAAAGACAAGCCGAAGGCGGTCTCATAAAGTCCGCCAAAGCGCACGTTCCCGGCGATCTGCAGCGGGATCGTGCCGCGCGACCGGCCAAGACCGAAGTCTTTGTAAAAGGCAGCACCGCGTTCAAAGATCACCGGTACGGTGGCCAGCGAGATCACGTTGTTCACAACGGTCGGGCGGCCCATGAAGCCTTGCAGCGCCGGCAGCGGCGGCTTGGCGCGGACGATGCCACGCTTGCCCTCAAGACTGTTCAGAAGCGAGGTTTCCTCGCCGCAGACATAGGCCCCGGCACCGACGCGGATTTCGATGTCGAACGCATGGGCAGAGCCAAGGACCGAGGCCCCAAGCACGCCATCCTGACGGGCGATATCCACCGCTGCCGACATCACCTCAATCGCGTCGGGGTATTCGGAGCGGATGTACACAAAGCCCTTGGCCGCCCCGGTGGCCAGACCCGCGATCACCATGCCTTCGATCAGGGTGAAGGGGTCGCCTTCCATCAGCATGCGGTCGGCAAAGGTTCCCGAGTCACCCTCATCCGCGTTGCAGACGATGTATTTGCGGTCGGCTTTCGCTTCGGCCACTGTCTTCCACTTGATGCCGGTGGGAAAGCCCGCGCCGCCCCGGCCCCTTAGACCCGAGTCGGTGACTTCCTGCACGATGGCGGCACCCGGCATATCCAAAGCGCGGCGCAGACCCGAAAGCCCGCCCTGCGCCTCATAATCGGCCAGGGACAGCGGGTCGATCACGCCGACGCGGGCAAAGGTCAGGCGGGTTTGGCCAGCCATCCACGGCAGCGCCTCGGTCAGACCCAAGGCAAGTGGGCCACCGTCAAACACCTGCGCCACTTGGGCCGGGGTCATCGGGCCAAAGGCGACGCGGCCCTCAGCCGTTTCCACCTCAACCAGCGGTTCCAGCCAGACCATGCCGCGCGATCCGTTGCGGACCAATTCGACGCTCAGACCACGCTTGGCGGCTTCAACCAGCACAGC
>JAIYDR010000016.1 GCA_027487395.1 Rhodobacter sp.
AAACGCCGAAGCCGATCGCCAGCGCCGGGAATTGGTGGAAACCCGCAATCAGGCCGAAAGCCTGCTGCACTCCACCAAGAAGTCGCTGGCCGAGCATTCCGACAAGGTGGACCCCTCCACCGTCGAGGTGATTGAACTGGCGATGGGCGCGTTGGAAGACACGCTGAAAACCGACAATGCCGACAAGATCAAAGGCGGCATCCAGAACCTGACCGAAGCCGCGATGAAGCTGGGCGAGGCGATCTACAAGGCCAGCCAGTCCGAAGCGGAAGACAAGGACAGCGATGCACCCCGCGATGTGGATGACGACATCGTCGATGCCGATTTCGAAGACCTGGGCGAGAAAAAGCGGAAGTAAAGCCGCGTGAATCGGAACGGGGGGCGGTCTGGCAACGGACCGCCCCCACCCGGTTCTGAGAGGGGGTTTTGTCCAGATGGCAAAACGAGATTACTATGACGTTCTGGGTGTCGTACGCGGGGCTTCGGCGGAAGAGCTGAAGAAAGCCTATCGCCAAAAGGCGAAAGAGCTGCACCCCGACCGCAACTCAGACAATCCGAACGCCGAGTCCCAGTTCAAAGAGGTGAACGAGGCCTATGACGTCTTGAAAGACGGCGACAAAAAGGCCGCCTATGACCGCTATGGTCACGCGGCCTTTGAAGGTGGCTCGCGCGGGGGCGGCGGGGCGGCGGGCTATGGCGGTAACGCTGATTTCGCCAGCGCCTTTTCGGATGTATTCGAAGATCTCTTCGGCGATTTCATGGGCGGGCGCGGTGGTGGCGGCGCAGGTGGACGGTCGCGCGCGCAACGCGGATCAGACCTGCGCTACAACCTGCGCGTCAGTCTGGAAGAGGCCTATAGCGGCGTCCAGAAAACCATCAACGTCCCGACCTCGATCGCCTGCGACACCTGCCGTGGCACCGGCGCCGAAGGCGGGGCAGAGCCTGTCACCTGCCCCACCTGTTCAGGCATGGGCAAGGTCCGGGCCCAGCAGGGTTTTTTCACCGTTGAACGCACCTGCCCCACCTGCAATGGCATGGGCCAGATCGTCAAAAACCCTTGCCGGTCTTGTGGCGGCGCAGGACGGACGGAAAAAGAACGCGCCCTGTCGGTCAACATCCCTGCCGGGGTGGAAACCGGAACCCGCATCCGTCTGGCCAGCGAAGGCGAGGCGGGTTTGCGCGGCGGACCGTCCGGCGATCTTTACATCTTCATTGAGGTGAAAGAGCACCCGATCTTCCAGCGCGATAGCGTCAACCTGTTCTGCCGCGTGCCGATCAGCATTGCCACCGCCGCCTTGGGGGGCGAGGTTGAGGTGCCGACGATCGACGGCGGCAAGGCGCGGGTCAAAGTCCCCGCCGGGGCCCAGACCGGCAAACAACTGCGCCTGCGCGCCAAGGGCATGCCCGCCCTGCGTGGTGGCGGATCGGGCGATATGGTGCTGGAACTGGCGGTGGAAACCCCGGTCAACCTGACCTCTCGCCAGCGCGAACTTCTGGAAGAGTTTGAACGTCTGTCCGAGGAGAATAACCCCGAGGGCAGCACCTTCTTCAAAAAAGTCAAAGGTTTCTGGGACGGCATGAAGCCCTGACACCCCCGCGCCCGGCGCCACGCCGGGCGGCGGATTTTTTCCATAAGAATGCGTGACGGCGTTTTTCTCAGAACTCCGACTGGCTGACGTTAGGGAATTCTTTACCAAACTTGGGCAGTCTGGGCGCATGACACAGCGCGCATTCCATGATTCCGCCCTGCCGCTTTTCGCCTCTGACGCGGACGAAGCGGTCAATGCTGCGCCCATAGATACCGGCCGTCTACCCAGTTACATTGCCGACCACCGCAAGCGCCTGCGGGAGCGGTTCCGCGAAGGTGGGTCAGCGGCGGTGGCGGAATATGAGTTACTGGAACTGCTCTTGTTCCGCGCCATTCCTCGGCAGGACGTCAAACCCCTTGCGCGCGACCTGATCGACACGTTTGGCGATCTTTGCGGCGTCATTTCTGCCCCTGCGGCGCGCCTGATGCAGGTGCGCGGGGTTGGGGAATCGGTCGTGCTGGACCTGAAACTGATCGAAGCCGCTGCCCAGCGTATGGCCCGTGCGCGGGTGATGAACAGGCCTGTCCTTTCCTCATGGGATGCGCTTTTGGACTATTGCCACACCACGATGGCGCATAGATCCACCGAACAATTCCGCATCCTGTTTCTGGACCGCAAAAACGTGCTGATCGCGGATGAAGAACAAGCCAAAGGCACCGTCGATCATGTGCCGGTCTATCCGCGAGAGGTGGTGAAACGCGCGCTGGAACTGGATGCTTCGGCCCTGATCCTTGTGCACAACCACCCCTCAGGTGATCCCACGCCATCACAGGCGGATATCTCCATGACACAGCAAATCCTTGAGGCATGTCAGGCCCTTGGTCTGACCCTGCATGACCATCTGGTCATCGGGCGAGAGCGAGAGGTCAGTTTCCGGGCGCAGGGCCTGCTGTGAAATCGGGGCGCAGCCACAATTCCACCCGCCGGTTCAGCCGCCGTCCTGTCTTGGTTTCGTCGCAAGCCATCGGCAGCGCCTCGCCAAAGGCCATGACCTGCGGCAAAAGGTCGGCGGAAACGGTGGGGGCGACCGCGCGCAGGGCCAACACCACAGCCTCGGCCCGCTGTTGCGACAGGGCCAGATTGGCCTCTGCCGCGCCAGAGCCATCGGAAAACCCGGCCAGAACCAGGGCTTCACCCTTGAACATCCCAGCCTCAAGCAGCAGCGCCAGATCGGCAAGGTTGTCGCGCGATGTGGCATCCAGCGTGCTGGACCCATCCTCAAACCGGAATGTCAGCGAAAAGCGGTCCGCGCCATCCATCGCCTGAACCAGCGTTTTCAGATCGTCCAGCGTGGTTTCCGCGCCCGCACCTTGAATCGCGTTGATCAAGCGCAGCCCGTCCAAGGTCATGGGTAGACGTTCCGGCAAACGATCCACATAGCCGCTTTGTGCTATCGCGGTCTGGGCCTGCGGATAAGACAGGAACTCCAGAAACTCGCGCGCCATCAAGGGCAGGCGGCGTTTCGGGGTCAAAAGATGGATCGGCAGTGTCAGCGGGTAATCTTCGGCCTTTACGGCCAGCGGTGTGGGCAGCAGCGGAAAACCGCAAGTGTCGGTCAGGGTGATCGCGCGGGCAGCGCCGACACTGGACATGCCCGTCACGGCCATCGCCCAAGGGTCACGCGCCACTGCGGCGGCAAGGGCGGTGAGGTCAGGCTGCACCTCTGCCGGTTTGACGGCGCGGCCCAGCCGTGCGCCCAGTGCCTTTTGCAGCCCGCTTTCCGCAGGCAGGGCATAAAGCACCAAGGGCATATCCGGCCCGCCGATGTCTGACCAATTCGATACCTCACCCGCCAGCACCCGCGCGAGGTTGGCCGAGGATATCTTTGCCACCGGGTTGTCCGCTGCAACGATCGGCACCAAGGCGTCCAAGGCCAGCGTGCGCGAGCCCAGACCCTCTGGCGTTTCGGCAGCGATCACCAGATCGACCTGCCCTCCGGTCAATAGCGGCACCGCATCATCCACCGGCATGGCGATAAAGGTGAATTCCGCCAGAAACTGCCCTGTCGTCGGGTCGATCAGGCGGATGGCGTCGCCGCCCGTCTCTAGAGTCAGGCGGCGGAAATCGGCAAAGGCGCGGATCAAACCGGGAAGGATACGGCCACCGGGGTCGCCTTCGCCCGCGATGCGGACCACGGCGCGCGGCGCGGTCAAGCTGGGGCAACCGGGGCCTTCGCAGATCACGCCCTGCGCGTCCACCGTCAGGGGGCCATAGGCGCTGAGGATGCGGAAAAACTCGCCGTCAAAGGCCTGCAAGGTGCCGCTGAGCTCTAACCCACCATCGCGTGCAATCAAGGTGACGTCCTGCGCCAAAGCGCGCGAACCTGTCCCAAAAACCGCAAGCGCGGCGATCACCGCCGCGCCACACGCGAAAAAACGCATCACTGCAACGCCTAACCAATAATCACTCTGACGAGGCGAGTGTCAGGTCACGACGCAGATTGTTCAAGACAATAAATCCGCCCAAGGCATCACAGTCGGGCATGGCCAAAGACAGATCTTGCACCGTCACCTTGCCGTCACGGCTGTCCAGCATCTCGCCCAACATGTCACGGCCACAGGTTTGCGCAGTCACCGGTACTTCGACCGTCAGGGCCGCCTTGCCATCGGCAGGAAGGGTATAGACCTCAGCCAGCAGCGGCAGGGGGACGCTGGCATCGCCCAGCGCCACCACAGCGGCCCCGGCTTCGGTGATACCGTCCAGCATCGCCAAGGGTTGCGCCGTCAGATGGCCCGGTTCGCCATAGCTTGCGCCCGCGCGAAAGGCGTTCAAAGCAAAGCGGTCGTCACCTGACCATTGCACGACGAAACGCTGGATATCCTGCACTTCCGGCATCGGCATCAGCGCCTCTTCGCGGGTGTTGTCGGCAAAGGTCACGGTCACCTTGCCCGCCACATCCAGCGCGGGAAGCGCGGTAAAGAGCGATCCGGTGATGCTGGTTTTCGCCGTCACCATCAGCCCGGCATGGGACAGGGTCAGCCGCTCTTGCGCGTGGCACGGGGCCACCAGTGTCACACCCAGCATCGCGCCATCCTGCGGCACAAGGTCAAGATGGATCGGGCAGTCCTCAGGCAGCGATTCGGATTGCGCAGGGGCGACAGTCTTGGGCGCAGGCGTCACTGCGACGGGCAGGACCGGCGGAACCGGCGCTGCTACGACCGCCGGTGCATCGGCAGCGGTCGCGGCAACGGTCACCACCTGCGAGACCTGTGTAACCCGCAGGGCCGGCGCCTGCGGTTCCACGGTCTTCACGACCGGAGCCTGCGGTGCCTCTGCCACATCCGCTGCATCAGCAGTGGCCTGCGCCTGAACGAAATGCCCGGCACTGAAGGCAACGCCGACAATGGCGAAAACCGAAGCAAGCAGACGTTTGCGGTTCATGGCGGCACCTTTGAATGTCAAAACACATTCTTAAGGATGTTCGAACCTCTGGGCGAAAACATGGCGAATCTAAGGTTTAAGCGGGGACATTCCGCCATCCTCAGCCGCAAACTGCGGCGTTCTTGCCTGCAACATAGACCTTTGCCGCGCCTGTCAGGGCGCGGCAAAGGCGAGGGTCAAGCCAGTTTGCCGTGGCAATGCTTGAACTTTTCACCCGATCCACAAGGGCAAGGGTCGTTGCGCGCGGGATCACCCCAGGTGGCAGGTTCGGACTCGTCAAAACCGGGGCGACGGCCCGCAGTCTCGGCACTGGCCAAGGCCATGGCCGGTTCCGGCGCGGCGGCGGGGGCCGTCTCTGGCGCGGCAATGCGCTGCTGTTGGGACAGAACCTGCTGCATCATCGCCTGTTGCTCTTCCGCCGTCAGCGGACGGATCAGCGACAGCTTTTGCGTCACGTCCTGACGCAGCGTATTCAGCATCGACTCAAACAGGGTAAACGCCTCGGTCTTGAATTCCGACAGCGGGTCGCGCTGGGCATAGCCGCGGAAGCCCACGACCGAGCGCAGATGTTCCAGCCGCAACAGGTGTTCGCGCCATTTGGCATCAATCGCCTGCAACAGCACCTGCTTTTCGATGGACTGCATGGTTTCCGCGCCAAAGGCGGCGGTCTTTTCGGCCATCATCTGGCTGGCACGCTCTGCGATACGGTCGCGCAGCCTGTCCTGATCCACCCCTTCTTCGGCGGCCCATTCCACGACCGGAAGGTCAAGGTTCAGCTTGTCCAACAGCGATGCTTTCAGGCCGGAGGCATCCCAGTCATCGGCATAGCTTTTGGGCGGCAGATGAGAATCAACCAGATCGTCGATCACATGCAGACGCATATCTTCGGCCACTTCGGCGACATGATCGGCACGCATAATGTCCAAACGCTGGGTGAAGATCGCCTTGCGTTGATCGTTCATCACATCGTCGAACTTCAGCAATTGCTTGCGGATGTCAAAGTTGCGGCCTTCGACCTTGGCCTGCGCGCGTTCCAGCGACTTGTTGACCCAAGGGTGAACAATCGCTTCGCCTTCCTTCATGCCAAGTTTGGACAGGACGGAATCCAGACGCTCTGACCCGAAGATCCGCATCAGATCATCTTCCAGCGACAAAAAGAAGATTGACCGGCCCGGATCGCCCTGTCGGCCCGAACGGCCGCGCAGCTGGTTGTCGATCCGGCGGCTTTCGTGGCGTTCGGTGCCAAGCACGAAGAGACCCCCAGCCGCAATCACCTTGGCCTTTTCGTCGGCGTGTTCAGCCTCAATCTTGGCGCGAACCTCATCAGGGTGCAGATGCGGATCAGCGGTGATCGCCTCAAGCACCTTCAATTCGACGTTGCCGCCCAACTGGATGTCCGTACCGCGACCGGCCATGTTGGTGGCGATGGTCACCGCGCCGAACCGTCCGGCATCGGCGACGATCTTGGCTTCCTGTTCGTGCTGGCGGGCGTTCAGCACATTGTGCGGCACGCCATCCTTTTGCAGCATGCTGGACAGCAGTTCCGATTTTTCAATCGAAGTGGTGCCAACAAGGATCGGCTGACCCTTTTCATTCGCAACCTTGATCATGTTCACCACGCCCACGTATTTCTCGGCCGCGGTGCGGTAAACCTGATCATGTTCGTCCTTGCGGGCGATCGGGCGGTTGGTCGGCACTTCGACCACGCCAAGCTTGTAGATTTCAAGGAACTCTTCCGCCTCGGTCTGGGCGGTGCCGGTCATCCCGGCCAGCTTGGCATAAAGTCGGAAGTAATTCTGGAAGGTCACGCTGGCGAGTGTGACGTTTTCGGGTTGGACCTTGACTCGCTCTTTCGCCTCAATCGCCTGATGCAGACCGTCCGACAGACGGCGGCCACGCATCATGCGGCCAGTGAATTCGTCGATCAGCATCACTTCGCCGTCGCGCACGATGTAATGCTGATCCTTCAGGAACAACGAATGCGCGCGCAGAGCTTGATTGACATGGTGCACGAAGGTGCTGCTTTCGGGATCATACAGCGATTGGCCCTCGGGCAGCAGGCCGGCCTGTTGCAGCAGTTCTTCGATCCGCTCATTGCCCTCTTCGGTAAAGGTGGCGTTGCGGGTCTTTTCGTCGACCTTAAAATCTTCGGGCTTCAAGAGCGGAATCAGGTGATCGACCTGATTGTAAAGCTCACTGCGGTCTTGCGACGGACCAGAAATGATCAGCGGTGTGCGGGCTTCGTCGATCAGGATCGAGTCAACCTCGTCCACGATGGCAAAGAAATGCTCACGTTGCGCCATCTCTTCGATGGTGCCCTTCATGTTGTCGCGCAGATAATCGAACCCCAGTTCGTTATTCGTCGCATAGGTGATGTCGGCCCGATAGGCGGCGCGCTTTTCGGCGTCCGCCTGATAGGGATAGACCACACCGCAAGTCATGCCGAGTTGGGCATAGACCTTGCCCATCCATTCCGCATCGCGTTTGGCCAGATAGTCATTGACCGTGACGATATGCACGCCCTTGCCCGCCAGCGCGTTCAGATAGGCGGGCAAGGTGGCCATGAGGGTCTTTCCCTCACCGGTCTTCATCTCGGCGATGTTGCCCTGATGCAGGAAAATGCCGCCCTTCAACTGAACGTCAAAGGGGCGCAGGCCCAGGGCCCGCCGCGCGCCTTCGCGGCAATTGGCAAAGGCTTCAGGCAGGATGTCATCCAGACTTTCGCCGCCGTCTTGCACCCGCTTTTTGAACTCTGCGGTCTTTGCGATCAGGCCAGCATCGTCCAGCGCCGCGAACTGTGGTTCCAGCGCGTTGATCTGTGCCACCAACGGACGGATGGACTTTACCTTGCGGTCGTTCGGCGTACCGAAAACCTTCCGAGCGATCGTTCCGAGACCCAGCATATTTTCCCCGCTTGGTCGTTACCTGACATCATCGTGTGAGGCTGTGGCTTGCCCGCCCCCAACGCCTTCCATAGAAGAGCCAAGTGGACCGGCCGGCCCCGTCGCACGCGACCATCGCGATGTAAGGGGAATGGCCGCGTCAGTCAACGTCGCGTGAGGGCGCGGCCACATCAGGAGATGGTGAAATGGCGAAACAAACGGGTTTCTGGGCAGGTTTGGCAATTGTCTGTGCCGCAGCGATGCCGGTCTATGCACAGGATGACGCGGCTGCCGCGCCGACTGACCTGACCGCCTCCACCGTGGTGGCGACTGTGAACGGCACGGAAATCACGCTGGGCGAGTTGATCGTGCTGCGCGAAAAGCTGCCCGCGCAGTATCAATCGCTGCCAGATGACGTGCTGTTCAAGGGTCTGATCGATCAGGCCGTACAGCAAGCCGCGCTGTCGCAATCGGTCGGCGCTCCGTCCAAACGCGATGCGCTGTGGATCGCCACCGAAGGCCGCAATTATTTGGCCGGCAAGGCGCTGCAAGCCGTGGTCGCCGCCGCTGTGACGGATGCCGCACTGCAAACGGCATATGACGCGAAGTACGCCGCCGCCCCGGCAGAACAGGAATTCAACGCGGCCCATATCCTTGTGGAAACCGAAGAGAAGGCCAAGGAGTTGAAGGCCCAAATTGATGGTGGCGCTGATTTTGCTGAATTGGCCAAGGCCAATTCCACCGATACCGGATCGGGCGCGAATGGCGGCGATCTGGGCTGGTTCCGCAAAGGCATGATGGTCGCGCCATTTGAAGAGGCGGTCGTCGCAATGAGCGCAGGCACCGTGTCGGCCCCGGTGAAAACCGATTTCGGCTGGCACATCATCAAGCTGAACGAAGTGCGCGATGCTGCCAAGCCCACGCTGGATGATGTGCGCGAAGAACTGGCGGCTGAGATTGAGCAGAAAGCCGTCGAAGACCACATCACGAAGGTCACCGCCGAAGCCACGGTCACCCGTCCGGGCGAAGGTATTGACCCTGCCGCCTTGCGTGACGCTACAATTCTGGACAAATAAAGACGCAGCGTCATGCAGGGGGCAAAGATGGCCGAGACGGATTGGAAAGCCAAAGCACAGAAGCTGAAAAAGCGTCTGAAAGAGCTGAAGGCCCGCGCAAACGAAGAGGCTGGTGCCATCGGGGCGGCTTCAGTTGCTGCGTCGGTGACGCCAAAGGCGGCCAAGCCTGTTTCTCCACTCGCGCCCAAAAACGGCTTCCCGGCGCTGCCACAGATCGCCGGGGTCGAATTTGCCGCTGTGGGGGCGGGGATCAAGTATCAAAACCGCAAGGATGTGATGCTGATCCGTCTGGCCCCGGGGACGGCGATGGCGGGGGTGTTCACCCGCTCCTCCACCCGGTCGGGCTGTGTGCGCGACGGTCAGGACAAACTGGCGCTGCCGGTGCCAAAGGGCGCGGGGGCGGCGATCATCGTCAACTCTGGCAATTCCAATGCCTTTACCGGCAAAGTGGGCGACAAGGCGGTGGCGGCGGTCTGCGGATCGGTCGCCAAAGCGCTGGATATCCCGGCAAGCCGCGTGTTCTCCTCCTCCACCGGGGTGATTGGTGAACCGCTGCCGTTTGATAAAATCACCGCCAAGGTGCCGGAACTGGTGGCCGATCTGCGCGAAGATGCCATTGAGATGGCCGCGCAGGCGATGATGACCACCGACACCTTCCCCAAGGGGGCGGCAGCGACGGTGCAGGGCGACGGCGGCGAAATCCGTATCGCAGGCATTGCCAAAGGGTCGGGGATGATCGCGCCGGATATGGCAACCATGCTGGTCTATCTCTTCACCGACGCCAAGATCAGCGCCGCGAACCTGCAAAAGATGCTGTCGCGCAATGTGGATGACACATTCAATTCGATCACTGTGGACAGCGACACGTCAACCTCTGACACGCTTCTGATTGCGGCCACGGGTCAATCCTCGGCGGCTGAGGTCAAGGCGACAGGTCCGATCGCAAAGGCGTTTGAGGCTGCGCTGCGCGGCGTGATGCACGATCTGGCATTGCAAGTGATCCGCGATGGTGAAGGCGCGACAAAGCTGGTCGAAGTGCGCGTGACGGGTGCCGCATCCCCCGAAGATGCGGCCAAGGTCGCGTTTTCCATCGCCAATTCGCCGCTGGTCAAGACCGCTGTGGCCGGACAAGACCCCAACTGGGGCCGCATCGTCGCCGCGGTCGGCAAGTCCGGCGCGCAGGCGGATCGGGACCGGCTGACCATCCGCTTTGGCGATATCCTTGTCGCGCAAAAAGGGTGGCGTCACCCGGCCTATCGGGAAGAGGATGGCGCGACATATATGCTGCAACCCGAATTGGTGATCGCCGTCGATCTGGGTCTGGGCCGTGCCGCACGGTCGGTTTGGACCTGTGACCTGACCAACCGCTATGTTGAGATCAACGCGGATTACCGGTCTTGAGGATCGTCCTCGTCGCCGCCGTCGCCTTGATCGACGCGGATGGCCGGGTGCTGCTCGCACAGCGACCCGAGGGCAAGTCTCTGGCTGGCCTGTGGGAGTTTCCCGGTGGCAAGGTTGAGGCAGGCGAAACGCCAGAGGCCGCGCTGATCCGTGAGCTTAAGGAAGAGCTTGGCATCGACACCTGGCAAAGCTGTCTGGCGCCCCTGACCTTTGCCAGCCATAGCTATGCTGACTTTCATCTGCTGATGCCCCTCTTCGCCTGCCGCCGGTGGGAGGGCACACCGCAGGGGCAAGAAGGGCAGACGCTGGCCTGGGTGCGCCCCAATGCACTAAAGGAGTACCCGATGCCGCCCGCCGACATCCCGCTGATTCCCATCCTGCGCGACTGGCTTTGACCCTACCTCTAATGCTTTTGGAGATTTTATACACCTGTAAGAGAAAAACACCTAACCATTGGAATGTGTTCCCGGAACGTGAACAATTTATGGTGGATTTTTTTCGAAAGAGTCGTAAATCTTTTTCCGTAGAGTACAGCGTTTTCCGGGGGGAGAAACGATCATGATCCGCACCATCAGCATCGGCAGTTGCGTGTCCATTCAGGGGCTGTTCGTCAGCCAGTTGGCGGATGGCAAGATCGTGGTGAAGGTCGATGAGAAAACCTTTGTTGGCTATCCGGTGGCGCAAGCGCGCGCCTCTTGATCTTGAACATCTCGCGGTAACCAGCCCTGTCGCCCACGACAGGGCTTTTTTGTTTCCGGCCACCCAAAGCAAAAGGCCCGCATCACTGCGGGCCTTTTTGTGTCTTTCCAATAGGGAACGGGACCCTGATTTATCCGAGCGTGCGCTGGAACTCTTCGCGTTCGAAGATTTCGATGACGTCGCCTGCACGCACATCTTCATAGCGCTCAAAGGCCATACCGCATTCTTGACCGGACTGGACCTCTTTGACCTCGTCCTTGAAACGCTTGAGCGTCTTGAGCGTGCCTTCGTGGATGACCACGTTGTCGCGCAACAAGCGCACCCCAGCAGAGCGGCGGGCGATGCCTTCGGTAACCAGACAGCCAGCAACGTTGCCGATGCCCGTGATGCGGAAGACTTCTTGGATTCGCGCGTAGCCGATGAAGTTTTCGCGCACTTCGGCCTTCAACAGACCCGAGGCCGCTTTCTTGATGTCATCGATCAGATCGTAGATGATCGAGTAGTAGCGGATCTCAACGCCCTTTTGCTGGGCTGAAGAGCGAGCCGTCGCATTGGCGCGCACGTTGAAGCCGATGATCGGTGCATTAGACGCCTCTGCCAGACCCACGTCGGAGTCGGTGATCGCGCCCACACCGTAATGCAAGACCCGTACGCGCACTTCGGCATTGCCGACCTTTTCCAGCGCCTGAACGATGGCTTCGGCAGAGCCTTGCACATCGGCCTTGACCAGAACCGGCAGTTCCGCGACCGACTGATCCGCCTTGGCCTTGGCCATAAGCTGTTCCAGCGTGGTTGCAGCCCCTGCGGCGGCGCGTTTGTCCTTGGTCGCTTTTTCGCGGTATTCCGCAATCTCGCGGGCCTGCGCTTCGGTTTCGACCACGTTCAGCACGTCACCGGCATGCGGCGTGCCGTTCAGGCCCAACACCTCGACCGGAACCGAAGGTCCGGCTTCGGCGACGGTTTCGCCCTTGTCGTTGATCAATGCGCGAACCTTGCCCCACTGTTCGCCGACAACGAAGATGTCGCCTTTGCGCAATGTGCCGTTCTGCACCAGCACCGTGGCCACAGGACCGCGACCGACATCCAACTTGGCCTCGATCACAGCACCAATTGCCGACCGGTTCGGGTTTGCGCGCAGTTCCAGAAGTTCAGCTTGCAAAGCAATTGCTTCAAGCAGATTGTCCAGACCTTTGCCGGTCTTGGCCGAAACTTCAACGTCCTGCACATCGCCCGACATCTGTTCCACGACGACGTCGTGTTGCAGCAAGTCGGTCCGCACCTTTTGCGGATTGGCCTCATACTTGTCGATCTTGTTGATGGCAACAATCATCGGCACTTTGGCGGCCTTGGCATGGGCGATGGCTTCGATGGTTTGGGGCATCACAGCGTCATCTGCCGCAACCACCAGCACGACGATATCCGTCACCTGCGCGCCACGGGCCCGCATCGAGGTAAAGGCCGCGTGACCGGGAGTATCAAGGAAGGACACAAGCGCGCCATTCGGTGTCCGCACCTGATAGGCGCCAATATGCTGGGTGATGCCACCGGCTTCGCCCGAAACAACATTGGCCTTGCGGATCGCGTCCAGCAGCGAGGTTTTGCCGTGGTCAACGTGACCCATGATCGTGACGATCGGCGGCCGCGTTTGCAGGTCTTCGGACCGGTCATTGACCGCCTCAATCGCCTGTTCCACATCGGAATCCGACACGCGCACGGCCTTGTGGCCAAATTCTTCGATCACCAACTCGGCGGTGTCGGCGTCGATGGCCTGATTCATCGTGACCATCATGCCCATTTTCATGAGCGATTTGACCACATCCGCCGCGCGTTCCGCCATGCGGTTCGCCAGTTCAGAGACCACGATGGTTTCCGGCAGCTGCACATCACGCACTTGCTTTTCGGGCTTCAGACCCAGACCCAGCGCTTTTTGCCGTGCCTTTTCCTGCTTGCGCTTCATCGCGGCGAGCGAGCGTTGACGCCCACCCTCATCCGCGGTTGCATCTGACAGTGTCAGTTTGCCCGAACGGCGGCCTTCGTCGCCCTTGGTCTTGCCGCGGTCCCGGTCGGTGGCGCGTTCGTCGCGTTCCCGGTCGGTCTTGCGCGGCGAAAGGCCCGGCTTCGCACCGGCCGGTGCAGACGAGCGGTTGTTTTCAGCCTCAGCGGGTGCCGCAGGTTGCGCGGGCGCATTTGTCTCTTTTGCTGCGGGTTTTTCCGCAACGGCAGCCGGTTTTTCCGGCGGCGGTGTGGTCGTGCGCGACCGTGTGCCCAGAACATCGGCCTTGCGCGCAGCCGCGGCGGCAACGCGCGCCTCAGCTTCGGCGCGACGGGCGGCCTCTTCTTCTTCGACCTTCAGGCGGCGCGCGTCGGCGGCGGCGCGTTCTTCACGTTCCTTGGCCTCAATCTCGGCGCGGCGGCGCTGGCGGTCTTCATCCCGCTGACGCTCGTCCTCGGCGCGCTTGGCGGCGTCTTCCTGTTCGCGCGCCTTTGCGGCACGCAGGGCACCAAGACGACGCTCCATCTCGGCGTCGGAAATGCCCGCGGGACGCTTAGACGGATCACCAAGATGCGTGGCCCCCGTCCCAGCACCAGCCGCGCCGCCTGCACCGGGCTTGGCCGGTACGACAACGCGCTTGCGCTTGGTCTCGACCACGACGCTCTTGGTCCGGCCATGGCTGAAGCTTTGCTTCACCTGTCCAGAACGTGGTGCGCCACCCAGGCCGAGGGGTTTTTTGCCGTCAGTATCGCTCATGCCGTCTTCGTATCCTCTCCGGCGATCTCGTCGCCGATTAGCCCGCGGATGCCCGCAAGCCGTGCCGCTTCCTCTACTACACGTGTCGTGAGTCCGCCAGCCGCCAGCGCGGCGTGTATCGCACGTTCACGACCGAATGCCAAACCCAATTCCCCCGAGGAAAGACAGCCGATAAAGGTGCCTTCGCCCTGCGGAGGATGCAGCTTGGTCTTGCCGCGTTCCGACCCGTCACTGGCCTGAATCAGGACACGTCCCTGACCTTTGGACAGCCAATCTTTGACCTTTTCGTAGCCGGTCACAGCCTTGCCCGCCTTACGCGTCATCGCCAGCAAATCGACGACTCGGCGCAAGAGCTGGCCTTCGATCAGGTCCGACAACCCCTCTGGCGCTGTCACCGCCTGCCGTGCGGCACGCGAGAACAGCCCCTTCTTGGCCGCCTTGTCGATGGCCGCCCGATCCGAGGCAACATAGACGCCCCGACCCGGCAACCGCCCCAACACATCGGGCACCACCACACCTTCCGGCGAAATGGCAAAGCGGATCAGCCCCGCCTTCGGTTGCGACAGGCCCGAAACGATACACTTACGTTCCGGTCCGTCGTCCTGATCCTTGCGGCCACCGCGTGTCATGCCCGCACCCTTTCCGGGACCTGAAACCTCAGACCTCGGCCTCTTCTTCGGCGTCCGCGTCATCGGCGGCACCCGCCAATTCGGTCGGATCGACCCAGCCCAGCATAACGCGCGCGGTCATGACCAGCGTTTGCGCTTCTTCAAGGCTGACTTCAAACTTTTCGAGGATGCCCTCGTCTTTCTTGCGCTGACCGTTTTCGGTGGTCCAACCGCCGGCCAGTTCCCAATCCGCGCAGGTGGCGAAGTCTTCCAGCGTCTTGATGCCGTCCTTGGCCAAGGCTTCGATCATCTGGGGGGTCAGCCCTTCGAATTCGATCAGCGCCTCTTCGACACCCAAGCCGCGCGCGAATTCCAGCGCCTTGCGGCTTTGCTCTTCCAGATAATCGCGGGCGCGGGCCTGAAGTTCCGCTGCCGTGTCTTCGTCAAAGCCATCGATGGACAAAAGTTCATCGGATTCGACGTAGGCCACTTCTTCCAGATTGGTAAAGCCTTCAGAGACCAGCAGTTGCGCCATCATCTCGTCCACGTCCAGCGTGTCCATGAAGAGCTTGGTGCGTTCTGCAAATTCGGCCTGACGGCGCTGCGATTCTTCGGATTCGGTCATGATATCGATATCAAGACCCGTCAATTGCGACGCAAGGCGCACGTTCTGACCCCGGCGACCGATGGCCAGCGACAGCTGTTCATCCGGCACCACGACTTCGATCTTGCCCGCTTCTTCGTCGATCACAACCTTGGACACTTCGGCCGGTTGCAGCGCGTTCACAAGGAACGTTGCCTGATCCTGATTCCACGGGATGATGTCGATCTTTTCGCCCTGAAGCTCATTGACCACGGCCTGAACACGGCTGCCGCGCATCCCGACGCAGGCCCCGACCGGATCGATCGAGTTGTCAAAGCTGATGACGGCAATCTTGGCGCGGCTGCCCGGATCGCGGGCGACGGCCTTGATTTCGATGATGCCGTCATAAATCTCCGGCACTTCCATCTTGAAGAGTTCGGCCATGAACTGCGGATCGGTGCGCGACAGGAACACCTGCGGACCGCGGGCTTCGCGGCGCACATCCTTGATGAAGCAGCGGATGCGGTCGTTCGGGCGATAGCTTTCGCGGCCGATTTTTTCGTTGCGGCGCAGGATGCCTTCGCCCCGGCCAATGTCGACGATGATGTTGCCGTATTCTTCGCGCTTGACCACACCGTTGATGATGCTGCCCTTGCGGTCCTTGAATTCGTCATACTGACGGTCGCGTTCGGCTTCGCGCACCTTTTGCAGGATCACCTGCTTTGCCGATTGCGCGGCGATCCGGCCCAGATCCACCGGCGGCACTTCGTCGATGATCTCATCGCCAATCTGCGGGTCCGTGCGGAAGGCCTTGGCCTCTTTGACCGTCATCTGGGCGTGGTGGTTTTCCATCAACTCGTCTTCAACCACAGTACGCACGCGGGCAAAGGTGGCGCGACCGGTCTTGCGGTCAATCTTCACGCGGATGTCCAACTCGGAGCCGTAGCGCGACTTGGCGGCACGGGCGAGGGATTCCTCCATTGCCTGAATCACCAGATCGGGGTCGATCATCTTCTCACGGGCCACGGCCTCGGCCGTCTGGAGAAGTTCAAGCTGGTTCGCAGAGGTAATCGCCATAAGGGCCTCCAGGGATCAGTGTTTGGTTTCGGGCGCGTCGGAAGGATCTTCCTCTTCGCCTTCGAATTCTTCGATGTCAGTGAACTGCGACTCGTCGATCACGCCAGACGCCTTTTTCTGGCGCAGCATTTCGGCGATCAATTCGTCGGTCAGGATCAGCTTGGCATCCGACAGCCAATCATAACGCAGGCCGATGGTGACATCTTGGCCGCCTTCTTCGATCTCGATCAGGATTTCTTCGCCTTCGACGCCCATCAACCCGCCCTTGAAGCGGCGGCGACCGTCGATCAGCTCGGATGTTTCGATGCGGGCTTCCCAGCCCTTCCACATCTCAAAATCCTTCAGGCGCGTCAGCGGGCGGTCGATGCCGGGGGAGGAGACTTCAAGGATGAAGTTTTCCTCAATCGGGTCTTCGACATCCAGCACGGCGGAAACGGCGGTCGAGATCGTGCCGCATTCATCAACGCCAATCCCGCCTTCGGGACGGTCGGCCATGATCTGCAACACGCGCGTGCGGCCACCCATCAGGCGAATGCGCACAAGCTCAAACCCCAGCCCCTCAATCACGGGGCCGACGATATCCGCAAGGCGGCGGTCGATGGCGGTTTTGGCGACGAGATCGGTCATCAGGTTCCTGAAAACGAAAAAGCGGGCCAGCGGCCCGCATCGGATGCTTCGGTGGGGCCGGGTTTGGACGCCGACTCCGCTGTTGGTGGCTACATAGGCGGGGACAGGCGAAGTTGCAAGCGGAAAGCTCAACGCCGCCGCAGGTAGACGTAATAGGCCCCCGAGCCGCCGTGGCGCAAATGCGCCTCGGAGACCTGCAACACGGCCTGACCCAAAGGCGGCAAGCGCAGCCATTGCGGCACCTGATGGCGCAGCGCCCCCATGCGCTGTGGGATGGGACCGAAATCCTCGCCGCGTTTTCCCTTACCGGTGATCACCAGCACCAGCCGCATCCCGCCGCTTTGTGCGTTCAGGATAAAGCGGATCAGTTCAGGATGCGCCTCGGCCAAGGTCATGCCGTGCAAGTCGATCCGCGCCTCTGGGGCCAATTTGCCACGCGTCATCTTGCCGAACTTCTTGGCATCCATCGCCAGGGGTGCGGCGGCAATCTGGTCGCGCAGGGTGGGCGCGATGTCATGGCGCGGCGAGGTGCGGACCTTTTCGCCCAGCAAGAACGGCTCCAACCGCGGTTTTGACAGGGCCAGCGGCGGTGGGTCAGACGGATCGGCCACCGGGCGCGGATGCGCCGGGGCATCCACCTGCTTTAACAGAATGCGGCTGCGGTGCAGCGGGTTTGCCGTGCGCGCCACGGCGTTCCAAATCTCTTCCTCCTCAGGGCGGAGGGTGCGTCGGCGGGCCATGGATCAGCCATCCGGCATCATGGCATAGGCGCGGTCAATGGGCAGCAACAGCACCATCCTGCCACCATCGCGGATCGTTCCGGCGCGATCCCCCGCCACATCACCGGTGCCGTAAAAGATATCCGCCCGCTGCGCGCCCTTGATCGCACCACCGGTGTCTTGTGCCACCATCAGGCTGCGGATCGGGTCGCGGCCGTCCTTTTCAATCCAGACCGGCACACCCAAGGGCGTGTAATCGGGATCAATCGCCACCGATCGCATCGCCGTAATGGGCCGGGTCATTGCGCCAATCGGTCCCATGTCATCCCTCAGCGTGTCGATCTTGCGAAAAAACACATAGGATGGGTTGAGGTTCAGCAACCCTTTCCCTGAGACATTGCGGACATAAGACCGTATTTCCTGCGCCGAGACCTGGTCCATCCTATGGGTGCCGCGCTGCACCAGCGCTTGCCCGACGGATTTGTAGGGATGCCCGTTGCGCCCAGCATAGCCGACGCGGATCGTGCGGCCATCACTCATACGGATACGGCCAGAGCCTTGAACTTGAAGGAAATACACCTCAACGGGGTCATCCAGCCACGCCAGTTCCAACCCCCGCCCGCGCAAGGCGCCGCCCTCAATCTGCGCGCGGGTCAGATAGGTCTGCCCGTCGCGCAACTCTGGCGGGCGGCGATAGATCGGATAGGCGAAACGCGGGGTGCGGACGGGCGAGCCATCCAATTCAGGCTCGTAATACCCGGTAAACAGCGCAGGGAGATCGCCGACCATCACCGGACGAAACATCAGTTCAAAGAAATCCCGCGCCTGCGCCGGCGTGTCGATATCGGCGGCCAGCTTGCACAAAGGCCCCCATTCCGGCGCATCCAGCAAATCACAGGTGCTGCGAAAACTGGCCAGCGCGGCCATCTGGTCATCTTCCCGCCATCCGTCCAGATCCGAAAACGACAAAACCTGCGCGGGCGCAGGTGTCGCGGCCATCACGGCCAATCCGAGACAGAGGGCAGAAAGCAATCCACGCATGCCGCCAGTTAATCACCGGTGGCGACAAGATGCCAGTTCGGATCAGCGGCACCCATCTTGCGGGCAAAGGTCCAGATATCCCGCTGACGCTTGATTTCCTTCGACGAGCCCTCGACAACTTCCCCCGATGCATTGCGCACGATGGAGTTGAGTTCGGCGACGAAGCGCACGGAAATCTCCGCCTCTTTCGTGACGCTGTCAAAAGTCGCCTCTTGCAACGCCAATTCGCGCATCCCGACAAAAGAGGACTCGATGGTCAGACCCTGCGCCTTACGGTCGGCAATCGCCTCGGCAAAGCTGTCAGCCACCTCGGGCGACAAGAAAGCACGGATGCTGTCCAGATCACCTTTTTCATAGGCCATCAGAATCATCTCATAGGCGCCACGGGCACCGGTCAGAAAACCGGTCAGTGCAAACGAAGGTTCTGCCTGCTTCATCGCAGCCAGCGCTTT
>JAIYDR010000096.1 GCA_027487395.1 Rhodobacter sp.
CAAAAGAGAAACTACGCCACCAAAAGCAGCCCGCATCGCCATAACCCATTGATGAATTTGGTGCCCCCAGCAGGACTTGAACCCGCGACCCCCTGATTACAAATCAGGTGCTCTACCAACTGAGCTATAGAGGCACTGCGTCCGAAATAGCGCGGGCTTGGGCGCTGTGCAAGAGGGTGTCATGCACGGTTGGCGCGGGCCAGAAGGGCCACGGCAACAAGGCCCACCGCCATCACCATCAGCGCAGCAGGTGCGGCTTCGGGGAGTTTCTCAAGGCTGGCCAACTCATAGACCCGGGTGGCCAGCGTGTTGAAGTTGAACGGGCGCAGCAGCAGCGTGGCGGGCAGTTCCTTGACGCAATCGACAAACACCACCAGCAAGGCCGAGGCAACAGAGCCGCGCATCAGGGGCAGATAGACCGACCCCAGCGCCCCGCCTGCCGTGCGCCCCAGCGACCTTGCCGCCAAGGGCAGCGACGGCGAGACCCGGCCCAAGGCCGAGTCGACCGCCCCCTGCGCGATGCCAAAGAAGCGCACGAAATAGGCCAGGATGATCGCCCCCGCCGTGCCGGTCAGCATCAGACCGGGGTCCCATCCGGTCAGCGCCAGCACGGCATCCGCGACGCGGTTGTCCAGCGCTGCCAAGGGGATCAGCAGACCCACTGCCAGCACTGCGCCGGGTGCCGCATAGCCCAATGTGGTCAAGGGCAGGACCACGCGCGCCGCCCCACTGCCCGACAGGCGCAAGCCATAGACCAAGAAGAGCGCCGCCCCCACAGTCAGCACCGATGCGACACCCCCCGCCAACAGCGTATTGGCCAGCGCCGCCCCGAGGCCCGGGGCCAGCCAAACCGAGGGGGTGGCCAAGGCATGCCAACCCATGATCGCCACCGGCAGTCCGAAACCCAAGACAACCGGAACCGCACAGGCCATGGTTGCCAGCCACGCCCTGCCCCCGGTCAATGCCATCGGCTCAACCGGACGCAACGCGCGGGTGGGGCGGTAAAAGCGCGCGCGGCGGCGGCCAATCCGCTCCAGCCCGACAAGAATCAGGATCAGCGTCAGGATCACCCCGGCAATCTGCGCAGCCCCCCCCGCGTTGTTGCCGTTTAGCCAGGTCGAGAACACGCCTGTCGTCAGGGTCTGCACGCCGAAATAAGTGACGGTGCCGAAATCCGCGACCGTCTCCATCAGCGCCAAGGCCACACCCGTCGCCACTGCAGGACGGGCAAGCGGCAGGCCAAGCCGGAAGAACAGCGCCCAATGGCCAGCCCCCAGGGTGCGCGCAACCTCATAGGAACTGCCCGATTGCTCGCGAAAGGCAGCGCGGGCCAGAAGGTAGACGTAAGGATACAAAGCCGCCGACAGAACCGCTATGCAAAAGCCCACAGAGCGCACTTCCGGGAACCAGTAGTCCCGCGCATCTTGCCAGCCCATCGTGGCACGCAGCGCGCCTTGCAAGGGTCCGGCATATTGCAAGAAATCCACCAGTGCATATGCGCCGACATAGGCCGGGATCGCCAAAGGAAACAACAGCAGCGGGTCCAGCCAAGCCCGCCCGGGAAAGCGATACATCACCACCAGCCAAGCCGTCCCCGTGCCCACCACCGCCGAGATCACCCCTACCCCGGCCATCAAGATCAGCGTTGTGCCGAAATAGCGCGGCAAGACGGTGGAGATCAGGTGCGGCCAGATGTTTTCGGTCGGGTGAAACGCCAGCCACAGCACCGACACAAGCGGCGCCACCACCACAGCGGCAATCCCGATGGCCCCGATCAGCCACGGGTCAGCCCATCTGCGGCGGGCGGCTTGATGCGGGTTTGCCTTGGACATCACGGCGCGGGATTATCTGAAAGCGGTTTCCCTGTCCAGAAAAGCCCGTATAGTCCGCGCTGTAAGTCAGCAGGAAAAGCAGTTCTGGTTCATGCGTATTATCTACCACCTCGGCGCCCATTGTACGGACGAAGAGCGTCTGATCACCTGCCTTTGGAAAAACCGCGCCGTCTTGGGCAAACAGGGGATCGTGGTCCCGGCTCCGACGCGCTATCGCACGCTTCTGCGCGATACCGCGATGACGCTGAAGGGGCGTGCGGCCTCACGCGAGACGCAGTCGCTGGTTTTGGAACAGATCATGGATGAGGTCAGCGCAGAGCGGCTCATCCTGGGTTGGGACAACTTCCTGTCCTATCCGCAATGGGTGGTGAAGGACCGCCTTTACCCCGCCGCGGCCGAGCGTATCCGCGCCTTCACCCAGATCTTCCCCGAGGTGCAGGCGGAATTTCATATCTCTATCCGCAATTTGGCGACCTTCCTGCCCGCGCTCTTTGGCAAACAGCGGGGAAAGAGCTATGAAGATTTCATGGGCAGCACTGATCCGCGCTTGCTCTCGTGGTCGCGTCTGATCGAGGATATCCGCCGCCTGAACCCCGATGTTCCCCTGACGATCTGGAGCGATGAGGATACGCCACTGATCTGGCCCGAGGTATTGCAAGTCGTGACCGGGCACGCACCTGATACAGTGTTGGAAGGCACGGACGAATTGCTGGAAAAGCTGGTGTCTCCGGATGGCTTGTCGCGGATGCGGGCCTATCTGACGCAAAAGCCGCCGGCCAATGTGACGCAGCGGCGGCGGGTTGTGTCGGCGTTCTTGGACAAATTCGCCCTGCCTGAACAGCTGAGCCTTGAAGTCGATCTGCCCGGTTGGACAGAAGATCTGGTCGATGAGCTGACCGATTCCTACGAAGATGACATGGAGCGTCTTGCCACCATGCCCGGGGTCACCTTCCTAAGCGCATAACGGAAAACACCGCGACCAAGGGACCGGCATTTTGTCGATCCTTTGGTCGCTGACCGGCGTCGGTCACGCCATGCCAAGCGCTTGCTTGTACATCTCAAGCACGGCTTCTTCTTCGGCGATGTCGTCGGGCTTGCGTTTGCGCAACGCGATCACCTTTTTCATCACCTTGGTGTCATAGCCGCGCCCCTTGGCCTCGGCCA
>JAIYDR010000329.1 GCA_027487395.1 Rhodobacter sp.
CGAGCGGGTGCGGCGCAATTGAATGTTCACGATCGAGGCGATGAGTTGAAAGTTGTTTTTCACGCGGTGATGCACCTCACGCAGCAGCGCGTCGTTCTGGGCCAGCGTCTCTTCGAGACGGGCTTTGTCCTGCAGCATGGTTTGGGTCATGCGCTGGAAGGCATCAGCGGTTTCGCGCAACTCCGGCGGGGCAAGGCGCAGGTCAAGGTGCGGCGCCCTGTCTGGGGGCCCAGCCCTGCCCGCAGCATAGGCCGAGAGGGCGGCACGCAGACGGCGGATCGGCAGGGTGAGCACCGTTTCAGTGGCTAGCCATGCGGCAATCAAGCTGATCGCCCACATCAAGCCAGGCAGCAGGACATCGGATATGCCGCCCCGCGCCCCGGCCGCAACGGGGTGCGAGCCAAGCGCGTAAAACTGCCTGTCGATCAGCTCAACGATGGAAAACGCGTTCTCTGCCCCCGATGACGTAGGGGGTGCAGCGGGCAAAAGCGGCACGTCAAACCGGCCAGCGGGCATGGCCGTCATCCCCTCCCCTGCCCCATCGGTCAAGAGCAAGACACCCCCCCGCGCGCTGTCCACAAGAAGGGAGGGCGGTCGCGCGGCAAAGGCGGCAAAGCCTCCGCCCCTCATCGGCGCCAGTGCCAGCAGGACGCGGCCATGCGGGTCCATCAGGGCAAGGCCCACTGTTGTGGCCCCTTTGGTGGGGGTGGCCAACTGGTCAGGGCTGGCCCCTGCCCCACACAATCGCCGCCCATTGCCATCGTAGAGCCCGGCAAAGACCGTGCCGCCCACCAGCGACACAACGCGCGGCAACGCAGCGCCGCAAGTCGCCGTATCAAGCGCCGCCAAGACGCCAACTGCGCCACGGGCTTGGTTGGTAAGTGCCAGATAGGGGGCCACGGCGCGCTGGGTCTCAACGGTCAGGGCAACCTCTGAGAGTGCCTGCGATTGCGTCCCCAGTCGGGCAGATTGCACCATCGCCGTCAGACCCACCGGCAGCAGTGCCAGCGCCAGCAGCAACCCATGCCGCAGCGCAAAGCTGTCCAGCCGGCACCAACCCTGTCGACCGGTCATGCCGCGCGGATGGCGGACCGGCTCATGACGGCCAATGTCGTTGCGTCAGAACTGACAAGGTCTTCACCGGCCTCCAGACCCAAAAGCTCGGCCAATCGCAGGCGGGCACGGCTGGCGCGGCTCTTGACCGTGCCAATGGCCACGCCCGTCATGGCCGCCGCCTCTTCGTAAGAAAAGCCCGAGGCCCCGACGAGGATCAGAACCTCACGATGCACCGGCGTCAGACGATTGAAGGCGACCAAGAAATCTTTCATCGCCAACCGGCCATCATGCGCGGGTTTTTCAAACAGGCTGGCCGTGTAGATGCCATCTGGGTCTGCAATGTCGCGGCGGCGTTTGCGGACGCCTGAATAAAACGTGTTGCGCAGGATGGTGAACAGCCAAGCCCGCATGTTGGTGCCGGGTTCGAACTTGTCAAAACTGGACCAAGCCTTGACCACTGCATCCTGAACCAGATCATCTGCGGCCGCCATGTTTCGGGTCAGGCTGATGGCAAAGGCGCGCATTGCCGGCAGGTGCAACGGCAGTTCCTCGCGCGGGTCCATCGGGATAGGGCGCGCCTCACCCCGCGCGACGGCCTCGGCCTGCCACACTCGTGCGGCGGCACGACCGGGGGTCACAGAGGACTGTGGCTCTGGCGAAGCGGTCATTCGCCGTTCTCCGCCGCGTCGCGGCTAGGCTTGGCGGCGGATTGCGCGCGCAACTGATCCAAAAGCACAGTGAACCGATCCGGCACTGCTTCGGCCAGAAGATCCTGATAGACTTTGCGAAGGTTGTCCTCGATCGTCTGCTTCAGGGCCTGCCTGTCGCGCTTTTCGCCCATCGGTTCCAGCTTGCTCATCACATGACGCCCCCCTGTGCATAGCATGGAACCAAACGCGCTTTGCGGCGTTAGGTTCCGCTGGCAAACAAAAAACGGGGGACACACCATGAGCGAACATGCGGTCGAAGCGGCCTCTGCCGTCGCGACCAACCTGCCCTATCTGCGCCGCTACGCCCGGGCCTTGACGGGAAGTCAGGAAACCGGTGACCGCTACGCTGCGGCGACGCTGGAGACGATCCTTGAAGATGACACGATCCTTGCCGGCCCCCTGCCCGCGCGGATCGCCTTGTTTCGCGTCTTTCATCTGGTCTGGGGCAGCGCCGGAGCGCCCTTGGGAACGCCGGACAATGCGATGTCGCGTCGCGCACAAGACCACATGGCCATCCTGACGCCCAACACACGCGAAGCGTTGCTTTTGCACGCCATCGAAGGGTTTTCGACCGAGGATGTCGGCCAGATCATGGATTTGACCGCCGCACAGGCCGAAAGCCTGATCCAGATTGCCAAACAGGAAATGGCGGAATCGGTCGCGGGCTCTGTTCTGATCATCGAGGATGAGGCGATCATCGCCATGGACATTCAGATGATCGTATCCGAGATCGGCCACCGCGTCACTGGCATCGCCCGCACCCGCAGCACGGCGGTGGACCTTGCCGCGCGCGACCGCCCGCATTTGATCTTGGCCGATATCCAACTGGCGGACCAATCCTCGGGCATTGATGCGGTCAATGACATCTTGCGCCAGTTCGACGATATCCCGGTGATCTTCATCACCGCCTTTCCCGAACGGCTGTTGACCGGGATCAAACCGGAACCTGCCTTTCTGATATCAAAGCCCTATTCCGAAGCGCAGGTGAAGTCCGCCGTCAGTCAGGCGATGTTCTTTTCCTCGACCGAGGTGCTGGCTTGATGCGGGGGGCACGGGTCCCCCTGCCTTGACTAAGGTGGTTTCGGGCGACGCACCGTCCCAAAAAGCATCTTTAAGTTGTTCTGATAAAACCTTGAAATGCAACAACCTATCCTTATTCCTGTATATGAGATGTGCCTTGGGATGGTCTATGAACAACGGCATGTAAGGGGCGTGTGTTGACCCTTTGCCGTGCCGGAGTATCCCATGTCCCAGACTGCAGCCCAATCCGCCCTATTCATCGCGGCTCGATTTGGCCGCATCTGGGGCGACATTCTTCCCAACGACATGGCGCGCCTGCTGTTTTTGGCCCAAAGTTGGCACCTGTTGTCCAATGGGGAGCCCCTGTTCAAAGACGTGATCTATGCGGGCTATCAGGGGCCGGTGATCAAGGGGTTGGGGCACCTTCCCGACCCGACCCGCTTTGCTGGAGAATTGATGGACCTGCCCGGACGCGCCTTTCTGGACGGGTTTTGCCACACCTATGCCGTCGCTGATGCCGACTCAGTGCTCCGACAGGTCAGCCGCGCGGATGGGGCTTGGAACCTGACGCGCAAAGTCTCGGGCGATCTGACCCCGATTCACCACAGCCTGATGGCGGCCACCTTCCGGTTGATGCTGCTCGATCACGCCGAAACCAGCCGCCGCAAACGGATTGAAACCACCACCGCGATCATCGGTCAGGCAAAAGGAGACAACATCGTCGCCTTCCGGCTGGCCTAACCCTGCTCCCAAGACCCCGCGCTGCGGCACAGGGGTCACCTCTAACTTCACCTGATATAGTGGCACCCCCCTCCTCCAGCCACTGTATCAGGTTTTTTTCTGTCGCCCTTGACCCAACTCACCGCTCTGAGCGCAGGTCTGGACAGTGTGACCAAGCCCTGATCTTTCTGCGGAGAGTGCGCAGGCCGGATCAATCCAGCGCCACAAACACCGCTTTTGGTGTGGGGATTGATGCACCGCAAAAGGGTGACATCGCTCGACTGCACGACGCTGTCCCCGAAGGTGGGTTCGGGCTTTGGACGATTGCCCGGAAATGCGGCCGCGACAGGCATCAACCGCAACGCCCATTAGAATGCCATGCGCGATGGCAGCCAGATGCAGGCAAGTCGGCGGCGAAGTTTCGCTCTACCGGTGGCGTCGCCGGAACCTTCAGGGTCGCTGCGGGCTTTCCTTGGCTCATGGAACTCTTCATGAGAAGGATAGACAGATGTCACGGCTCACCAAACCTGATGCGGACCAAAGCGGGATCAAGGAAGAACGCGGCTTCGCCGCGATGGACCCGGAAAAACAGCGCGCGATCGCCTCGAAGGGAGGCTCGGAATCTCCGGGCAATTTCAAGAACGATCCTCAGCGCGCCGCTGTGGCAGGTCGCAAGGGCGGCGAAATGTCGGGTGGCAACTTCAAGAACGATCCCGAACGCGCGGCGGAGGCTGGACGCAAGGGCGGCGAAGTCTCTGGTGGCAATTTCAAGAACGATCCTCTGCGCGCAGCAGAAGCCGGACGCAAGGGCGGCGAGGAATCCGGCGGAAACTTCAAGAATGACCGCGAACGCGCCTCGGAGGCCGGACGAAAGGGAGGCCAGCACTCCGGCAGCGGTAAACGCGAGACCTGATCCTCTGACGAACCTCTGGACCGGCCTGCCCCATCACAAGGGTGGGCCCGTTTGTTTAGGCCGTGACGCGCTCGTAGAGCATCGGATCGTCCGGCAAGATTTACCAATCTTGCTCCAGTTCAAGCGCCTCAGAGGTCAGAAAAGCACTTAGATCGCGACAAGAGCAACAAGTGATGTTGCCGCCTGCTTTGGCGCTGTGATAAAGCCGACCTTATGCGGACCACAGAGAATTGACTGTGGCTGTCGCCGAAAGGTCAAAACAAATGTTGTCGATCGTTGTGGTTTGCTATCATTCCGCCGCGGAATTCCTTGGCTGCCTTGAGGCTGTGTTCAAGGAAGACGCTGCACAAGATTATCGTGTGGTCGCTGTTAACAATTCCCAAGATGATGCTGCCGCAATTTCTGCGATCTGTGACAGGTTCGGGGTCACCATGATCCAGAATGCGGAAAACATGGGATATGGTCGGGCGTGCAACATCGGCGCGCGCCACATGCAGGACAGCCGTTACACATTGTTTCTCAATCCCGATGTGCGTTTCGCCCCACAGGCACTGCGACGAATGGTTGAAACCGCAGAAGCCCATCCCGACATCGTGGCCTTGGGTCCGTTGCAAAGCGGCCGGAATGGCCGCATTCGCGGCAAGCGCCGTTCCGTCGGTCAAACCCAGAGCTTCGGAGGCCCTTTACGGGATGGCGATCGCGGTGAGGCGGTGGTGGATACAGGGTTTATCTCGGGTGGCGCCCTAATGGTGCGAACAGATGCGTTCCTGCGATTGGGCGGGTTCGACGAACGCATCTTCTTGTTCCACGAAGATGATGATCTGTGCCTTCGTTTGGCGCGGCTTGGCCGTCTTGCCTATGCGACCGATATTGTGGTCGAGCATCGTTACGGCAGTTCCACTCCACGCACCGATGAATTGACCCGCGTGCGGTCATGGCACCTTGGCTTTTCACGGGTCTATGTTATCCGCAAGCATCATGGCCGCCGAGCCGCCATGGTTTCGATGCTGCACGCCGTGATGAAGTTCCTGTCGCCGGAAATGATCTCATCCAAGGGACGCATCAAGGCGCGCGCCTTTTTCGACGGGACCCGCACAGCGCTTTTGAACACGGATCTTTCTGCACCAGCGGTATCGTTCTGATGTTGGACAGCATCGACTCCGCCGCAAAGTCACGGCAAAAGAGGCCATCGCCTTTTTGACGGGCACTTTTGGTATCGGAGCAGGTTGCGATGAAGTTGTTGATAACGGGTGGCGCTGGATTCATCGGTTCGGCGGTGGTGCGTCTGGCAGTAGGACGCGGGCACGAAGTGGTGAATGTCGATGCGCTGACCTATGCCGCCTGTCTGGACAATGTGGCTTCGGCCTCAAGCTCTAACCTTTACAGCTTCGAACAGGCCGATATCCGCGACCGCGCGGCGCTGGACCGGCTCTTTGCCACCCATAAACCCGACGCGGTGATGCATCTGGCCGCTGAAAGCCATGTGGATCGATCCATCGATGGCCCCGGCGATTTCATCGAAACCAACATCACCGGCACGTTCAACATGCTCGAGGCTGCGCGCACCTATTGGACCCGCGCCGGTAAACCCGAAGCGTTCCGTTTTCATCACATCTCGACCGATGAGGTGTTTGGCACCTTGGGCGCAACCGGCAAATTCACCGAAGACACGCCCTATGCGCCCAACAGTCCCTATTCGGCCTCAAAGGCCGCGTCGGATCATCTGGTGCGGGCTTGGCATGAAACCTACGGTCTGCCGGTGGTGATGACCAATTGTTCCAACAATTACGGCCCCTTCCATTTCCCCGAAAAGCTGATTCCCGTCGTGATCCTGAACGCCTTGGCCGGAAAGCCGATCCCGGTTTATGGCAAGGGCGAGAATGTCCGCGATTGGCTGTTCGTCGAAGATCACGCCGATGCGCTTTTGTTGGTGGTGGAAAAGGGCGACGTGGGCCGCAGCTACAACATCGGCGGTGAGAATGAGGCGAAGAACATCGACATCGTCCGCACCATCTGTGCCCTGCTCGATGAGATGCACCCCCAAGGCGCGCCGCATGACCGGCTGATCAGCTTTGTCACCGACCGACCCGGCCATGACCTGCGCTATGCGATTGAGCCTGCGCGCATCCGCGAAGAACTGGGTTGGCGTCCCTCTGTCACCTTGGAAGAGGGCCTGCGCCGCACAGTGCGCTGGTATCTTGACAACGCAGCATGGTGGCAACCGCTGCAAGCACGTCACGGTGTTGGCCAACGCTTAGGGGTCAAGGCATGAGGCTTTTGGTTTTCGGCCAATCCGGTCAAGTCGCGCAGGAACTCGCGCGGCGTTTGCCCGCCGATATGACGGCAGTTTTTCTTGGCCGGGAAAAAGCCGACCTGTCCGATCCCGCCGCCTGCGCTGCCGCTGTCGCCGCCCACCCGGTGGACGCGGTGATCAACGCCGCCGCATGGACTGCCGTGGACAAGGCGGAATCCGAAGAAGCCGCCGCGATGGTGGTGAATGGGGACGCCCCAGGTGCGATGGCACGGGCCTGCACGGCCAAGGGCGTGCCCTTCCTGCACATCTCAACCGATTATGTCTTTGACGGTCAGGGCGCCCTGCCCTTCACCCCCGTAGACCCGGTGGCGCCGCAAAACGCCTATGGCCGGTCAAAACTTGCCGGCGAAATCGCCGTGCGTGAAAGTGGTGCGCGGCATGTGATCCTGCGCACCAGCTGGGTCGTCTCGGCGCATGGCGCGAATTTCGTGAAAACCATGTTGCGGCTGGGGGTTTCGCGCGATCGCTTGAACGTGGTTGCGGATCAGATCGGCGGGCCGACACCGGCAGCAGCGATTGCCGATGCGCTTCTTATCATTGCCCGTGCGATGACGCAGGGGGCAAGCGGTGGAACTTACCATTTCAGCGGTGCGCCAGACACAAACTGGGCCGATTTCGCCCGTGCGGTCATGGCTCAGGCGGGGCTTGCCTGTGCGATCACCGACATCCCTTCCTCCGATTACCCCACCCCGGCCACCCGTCCGCTGAATTCGCGGATGGATTGTACGAACCTCACCCGTGACTTCGGCATCCCGCGCCCGGATTGGCGCAAAGGTCTTGCCGACATTGTACAGGAGTTGCGCGCATGACCACGACCAATCGCAAAGGCATCATCCTCGCCGGTGGCTCTGGCACCCGGCTGTGGCCGATTACCATGGGCGTGTCCAAGCAATTGCTGCCCGTCTATGACAAGCCGATGATCTATTATCCGCTGTCGGTGCTGATGCTGGCCGGAATTCGCGAGATAGCCATCATCACGACCCCCGACGACCAAGCGCAATTCGTCCGCCTTTTGGGCGACGGATCGCAGTGGGGGCTTTCGTTCACCTTCATCACTCAGCCTTCGCCTGACGGGCTGGCGCAGGCCTATATCCTCGCCAAGGATTTCTTGAATGGCGCGCCCTCTGCGATGGTGCTGGGCGACAACATCTTCTTTGGCCATGGCTTGCCCGAAGTGCTGGCGGCGGCAGACGCCCGCACCATCGGCGGTTCGGTCTTTGGCTATCACGTCTCCGACCCCGAACGGTATGGCGTGGTGGCGTTTGATGACCGGGGCAATGTCACCGCTTTGGTGGAAAAGCCCGAAGTCCCGCCGTCGAATTTTGCAGTGACCGGGCTTTACTTCCTTGATGGTCGCGCGCCCGAACTGGCGACACAGGTCAAACCCTCGCCGCGCGGCGAGTTGGAGATTGTCGATCTGCTCGAACTTTACCGCCATGAAGGCAGCCTGTCGGTGGAGCGCATGGGGCGCGGCTATGCGTGGCTGGATACCGGCACGCATGGCAGCTTACTCGACGCTGGCAATTTTGTGCGCACCCTGACGCTGCGCCAAGGCTTGCAGGTCGGCAGCCCTGATGAAATAGCACATCGTCAAGGCTGGATCAGCCGGGAGCATTTCGCCAAACGGGCGGAGCTGTTCAAAAAGAATGAATATGGCCGTAGTCTGCGTGCCAGGCTCATGGAAATTGGTGAATGACAGACGAGGCCAAGGCGGCGAAACCGTCTCCGTATCAGACGTTCTTTCGTGTCCTGCAAGATAACTTTCCGCAGCAGAAATGGGTCTATGCCATCGCCATCTCTGCGATGGTCGTCGTTGCGGCGACCACGTCTGCCACGGCGTGGATCATGAAGGCGATTTTTGACGTGCTGTCCGCGGCACCGGGGGCCTGGTCGGCGCTGACGGTCGCGGCTGCGGTGTTTTTCATCTTTTTTTCCAAAGGCGTGGCCAGCTATGTGCAGCAGGTCGCCCTCAGCCGCGCGGGCAACCGTGTGGTCTCGGACATTCAGCGCAAGCTCTATCGCAAGCTTTTGCAACAAGAGGCCTCGTGGTTTGATGCCACGGAATCGTCTGATCTTTTGGTCCGGGTCACAACAAGCGCGCAAGCGGCACGCATGGTGATCGACACGCTCGTGACGGGCTTTGTCCGCGATACCTTGACGCTGCTGGGTCTGATTGGGGTGATGGTCTGGCAACATGCCTTGCTGTCAGGCGTGTTTCTGGTGATCGGGCCTTTGGCACTGCTTGGTGTGCGTGCGGTGCTGGGCAAAGTGCGGCGGATCATGCAGGCCGAACTCGTCAGCCTGACCGAGATTATGAAGGTGATCCAAGAAACCTCGGGTGGATTGCGGGTGGTGCGTGCCTTTGGGCTGGAACCGATGCTCGAAGGCCGGATGGATCGTGCGGTGCGGGATGTGGAAAAGCGCTCCAACGCCATTGTGCGGTTGGAAAGTGTGACTGCGCCGATGATGGACACTTTGGCAGGGTCGGCCATCGCCACCATCGTGCTGGTGTCGGGCGTCAGCGTCGGCATTGGCGTGACGGCAACGGCCGGAGAGTTGATGGCCTTCGTGACGGCGCTTTTGATGGCCTATGAACCGGCAAAGCGGCTGTCGCGGATGCGCGTGTCGCTGGAGGCGGCCTTTGTGGGCGTGGTGATGATGTTCGACATCCTGGACCGGCCCGATGCCATGGCCGATGCACCCGACGCGGTGGATATGCCCAAGGGCAAAGGTGAGGTCGCCCTACGCGATGTGCGCTTTACTTATGACGGCACGCGCGATGTGTTGCAGTCGGTGTCGCTTCTGTTTCCCGCAGGCAAGACCACGGCTCTCGTCGGTCCGTCTGGTGGCGGCAAATCCACGATCATGAGCCTCTTGTTGCGACTCTATGATCCGGCTGACGGCGCGGTCGAGTTTGACGGTCTGGACCTGCGCCGCATCCGCCGCGCCTCGCTTCAGGCGCATATGGCCTATGTCGGGCAGAACACCTTTCTGTTTTCCACGACGGTGCGCGAGAATATCCGCATGGGTCGCCCGGACGCCTCTGAATCGGATATCATCGCTGCTGCACAGGCCGCACAGGCGCATGAGTTCATCTCAGGTCTGCCGCAGGGCTATGCCACCCCGGTGGGAGAGAACGGAATCTTCTTGTCAGGCGGGCAGCGCCAACGTCTGTCCCTGGCCCGCGCCATCCTGAAGGATGCGCCAATCCTGCTGCTGGACGAGGCGACGAGTGCTTTGGACAACCAGTCTGAAATGCTGGTCCGCGACGCCATCACCACGGCCACCAAGGGCCGCACCACGATCCTGATCGCGCACCGCCTGTCGACCGTGTTGACGGCGGATGAGATTGTTTATGTCGAAGGCGGCCGCGTGGTGGAACAGGGGCCGCTGAATGTGCTTCTGTCGCAAGACAGCCGCTTCGCCGCGATGTTCCGCCACGAATTCCCGGTCGAAGAACCGGCCGCCTGACGGAGCATGCTGGGCCTTAGATCCCTGCCAACCGACGTAACGCCGCCCGCCAACGCTCCCACCGGGACGGCGGCTTTCGGCCATACCGCGGTTTCAGCACAAGCTTCCAGCCAGAGGCGGCAAGCGGTGTTTCGCTGAATTCGAAACGCTTGCCCTCGCGCCAATCGTCATAATCGTGCTCGCTGATGTCCAGGACGTCAGCATGACGTTCGCAGCGCGGAATCCGCGCCACCTTTGTCCCTGAAATGTGCAGTCGCGTCAGCCCCTTGATCCGGGACAGGTCCCGCAGATCGCGCAGCGGCGTATCGCTTAGCCAAAGCCAGGTGATGTGACTGCCCGCAAGGGGCCGAAGGTCGGACACGCCGGTCTTGCTTAGGTCAAGCAGGGAAACCCAGCCTTCGGACTTCCATCCCGCCAGAGTGGTCACCGCGCTGCCGCTGGCGTGGATCCGCGTCACCTTTGTTCCTGATAGGGGGGTGATGTCGGTGACCGGGGTTTCGCTGATCCCGACCTCTTCGAGATGCGGCCAGCGCGCCAGCGGCCGGATGTCTCGAATGGGGTTGCGCGACAGATCGATGCGGCGGATCCGGTTCTGCTCCGGGATGGTCCACAGATCGGTGATGCGGCTGTCCGACAGGTTCAGTTCGGTCAAGGCAGGATAGCAGGCGATTATCCCCAGATCGGTAGGATCGGCGAGCCGGACAAACACATTCTCCAACGCGGGCATTTGGGGAGGTGGGTTGAACACCTGCACTTCGGATGACAATCGCCGCAGATCGGGCGAGGCTGCAAGAAAGGAAAGATCAAGACGGAACCGGGACTCCTCCGCACCTTTGGCGATCGCGACCAAGATGTCCCGTTCGATCATGACCGACAGCGACTGAAGGTTCGGCATCGCGGGAAGGGACTGTTCCTTGCGCAGCCAAAGGATCAGATGCGCGAGACGCGGCAACCGCCCTAGGGGTGACAGGTCGAGCGCCGTGCCCTCCGGCCCGTGAACGTGCAGTCCTTCGATCCGCGACAGGGCGGTGCAACCTTCCAGTGGCCCAAGATCGTCGACCTTCGTTCCGTCAAGGCCCAGCACCTTAAGCCCGGTCAAGGCCGAAAGCGCGGAAACATCGGTGACCGTTCCCGGAAGCGTGACCGCGCGCAGATGGGTCATGCGAGACAGCGCCGAGATATCCCGCACCCGCGTTGCATAAAGATGCAGCGCCGTCCCGGGCCAGTCAGCGATGTTTGCAGGTAGGCGTTCCAGCGGAGCAAAGTTTTTGTCGCCGAAGTGACAGGATTCCCGCGCGTCGATGCGGCGTTCCAGTTCGGCAACCGCCGCATCGGGATCGGTTTTCCAAGCCTCATCGGGGGTTATTTGGGCGCACATGCCGTCACTCATGATCCGCGGCGTGGACCTTTCACCCCCCGGTCAGGGTGCCGCTTACCCCGACGCGCCGGATTGCTGCGCTGCCTCGAACACAGGCCCGCGGCGCCCATGAGGGTAAACGGTGCCATGCCCTTTCACCAGATCAATAGCTGCGGCGCACAGGGCGATACCGTCGGACAGGATCGCCTTCCCCTCTGCCACGATCGCGGCAGTCAGACGCGCGGCGATCTCTTCGGCGGTCGGGTTGGTCGCGTCCACGATCTGGTTGGCCAGATCAGGTAGGTTGGTTGGTTGGCATCAGCTGTTTGCCGAGGTCCGTCACATCCGCCGCGGCGATAACGGACCACCCCGCGGAGATCAGCACCACCGCCCACACCATTGCGTCGACGTCCAGCATGGCGAGCACGTCCCCCCTGCCGCAGCGCCTGACCAAGTGCGTTGACCGGCGGGTATCCACGGCGATGATCGCAATCTCGCCGTCCGGGTCGATACTGACCCCACCCATGAGGCCTCGTTTGCTGCCCTTAAGGCCCAATACTATGCGGATCGGCCTCAGTCTCAACCGCCGATATTGCCCTGCGCCACCGACACCGCCTTGATGACGGCATAAACGCCAAGTCCCGGTGCCAAGGCCAGTGCTGCGACAGAGCGGCGGGTGACCCGCACCAGCAGGGCATCCGTGCCCACCCGCAGCCGGATGATCGCGCCGGGACCTTCACCAATGCGGATATCCTCGATCACTCCCGGCAGGATGTTCAGCGCCGACACCCCCTGTGGCCGTTCGGTTGCCAGCATCACATCCTGCGCCAATATCCGTAGCCGTACCACCGCGCCCACCGCCACCGACAGGCGCGGCAGCCAGACGGGATGACCGGCAACTTCTAGCCGCGATAAGCCATCCTCCTCATGTGCCAACAGGCGGGCGGGCAGGATGGACCCCGCCTCCCGCAGGCCCAGCAGGGGGGCAGCAGCGGGATCGGAAAGAACCTCGGCCGTTGGGCCTTGACGGGTGACGCGGCCGGCGTCCATCAGGATCACGGTGGTGGCCAGACGCGCCACCTCGGCCAATGAATGGCTGACGTACAGGATGGGAAGCGAGAGTTCATCCCGCAGGCGCTCCAGATAGGGCAAGATTTCGGCCTTGCGCCCTTCGTCCAGTGCCGCCAGCGGCTCATCCATCAACAAAAGCCGAGGGTTTGACAGGATCGCCCGCCCGATGGCGACGCGTTGCTTTTCTCCGCCGGACAAGGCGGCGGGGCGGCGCTCCAGCAAAGGCGCGATGCCAAGCAAGTCCACGATTGGGTCGAACGCCACCCCGGCCGCTTTCGGTGCAAACCAGCGGCCATAGGTCAGGTTCTGCCGCACCGTCAGATGTGGGAACAGTCGCCCGTCTTGGAACACATAGCCCATGCGGCGGCGGTGCGGTGGCAGCATCACACCCCGATCACTGTCCATCAACACCGCATCGCCAAAGCTGATCCGCCCTCGGTCTGGCCGCAACAGCCCCGCGACGGCATTGATCACGCTGGATTTCCCGGACCCCGACCGCCCGAACAGCGCAGTGACCCCCGACGACGCATCAAAGGCCACCTCCAAGGCAAAGCCGTCAAACCGATGCGACAATGAGACGGACAGCATCACTGCCCCCCGATCCGCCGCGCGACGGCACGGCTAACCCATTCCGACAGGATCAACGCCGCCATCGCCACCGCGATGGACACCAGCACCAGCCGAAACGCCTGCGCTTCCCCCCCCGGCACTTGCAGTGCGGCATAGATGGCCGAGGGCAGGGTTTGCGTCTGTCCCGGAATGTTGGACACAAAGGTGATCGTCGCGCCGAACTCTCCCATCGCTTTGGCAAAGGCGAGGATCGCGCCCGCAATCACCCCCGGCAGGATCAGCGGCAGCGTGACCGTGGCGTAGACCCAACCCCGCGATGCGCCCAAAGTGCCCGCCGCCTGTTCCAGCTTTGGATCGACCGCCTCGATCGCCAAGCGCATGGCGCGCACCATCAAGGGGAAGGCCATGACGGCGGCAGCCAAAGCGGCCCCTGTCCAGCGAAAAGCAAAGACCAGACCAAACCACTGGTCCAACCATTGCCCGATCCATCCCTTACGCCCAAAGGTCAAAAGCAGCAGATACCCCGTCACCACCGGCGGCAGGATCAGCGGCAGATGCACCAAACCATTCAGGATTTGCCGCCCCGGAAACGTCCATCGCGCCAAGGCATGGGCGACGAACAGCCCCAAAGGCAGGCTCAGCAGCGTCGCCCAAAACGACACGCGCAGCGACAAGGCCACGGCAGACCATTCCTCGGGCGTCAGGGGGTGGAACATCTGGCCTTTCCGGGCTGCCCTTAGTTCAGGATGGCAAAGCCCTGTGCCGCGAACTTGGCATCTGCGGCGTCCTGCGACAATGCCCTGAGAAACGCCCGATCCGCTGCATCCACCGCCGTTGTCAGCAATGCGGCGGGATAGGTGATCGCCGGGTGGCTGTCGGCAGGGAAAGTGCCGATCACCGTCACCCCCGGCTCTGCCATGGCATCCGAGGCATAGACGATGCCCAAAGGGGCCTCTCCGGTGGCCACCAAAGCCAGCGCTGCACGCACGTTTTCGGATTGCGCGACCTCGGCCTGCACCCCATCCCAAAGGCCAAGGTGTTCCAGCGCAGCCTTGCCATATTGCCCGGCGGGGACGGACTCGACCATGCCCATCGCCAGCTTTCCCCCGGCCAGCAGTGCGGGCAGGTCCAACGATGGGTCAATCGTCACCGGTTCCGCCTGACCATGCGCCACCAGCACCAAACGATTGCCCAACAAGTCCGCCCGCGTGCCGGGAACGATCAACCCCTCCGCCGCAACTGCGTCCATCCAGTTCACTGCCGCAGAGACGAAGATATCCGCCGGTGCGCCTTCGATGATCTGCTTGGCCAGCGTGTTAGAGCCCGCATAGCTGATGGTCACGGTATGGCCGGTTTCCGCCTCCCAATCCGCCGCCACTTGGTCCAGCGCGGTTTTCAGGCTTGCGGCTGCGAAAACCACCACCTCTTCAGCAAGGCTCGGGGTGGCACAGGTCAGCGACAGCAGGACCGCGACGGCGAGGGGACGGGGCATCTGGAGACTCCGTTATGTTCTAGGAAACCTATCCGTTTCTTGGCACAGCAGGCAAGCGATATTTTCGCATGGCCATATCGCATCGGGCAGGAAGGGAGCGTCCACGCCAAGGTTGCAAAAACCGGAGTTAGGGTCGGAACGTCCTGCCCAGAGTCCAAGTTTATGTGGGGCGCAGGGCGTCACGGCGTCACGGCAGATCGCAACCACAAGGAGAGGCGACGATGTCATCCCACGAACAGGATCGAAACAAGACACAACGCGGCCAGTCGCCTCGCCAAGACAGCGATTTGAACCGGGACCACGACCAAGAGATGGGTTTGGCGGGACGGGTGGGCCAAAATCCCGGACAAAGCCTGTCGCCCTATCAACAAGGCCAGCAAGGCGTGTACCCACCGGTTCCCGCAGACAGCCAACCACAGGGTCTGTTTGCGCAGGGCGGCTATGGGTCCCAAACGGTGCGCGGCCAATTCGGCGAGGCCTCTGGCTTTGGGTATAGGTCAGGGCAGGATGATCCCCAGCAAAACGACGGGACCGACGGTCAGGCCAAAGCGGCACGTTTCAGCGGCAGCTGGGACGGCCCGGACCGTGCACAGGCTAGGGATCTGCCCCAAAAGCGGGCATTGAACGATGGTCGCAGCGATGAGGGCGAAGCCCAGTACCAGCATGACCGGCATTACCAGTCTTGGCGCGAACGCCAGAACCGCCAGTTCGACGAGGATTGGGAGGCCTTTAACCGTGAACGCCAATCCTCGTTTGACGACGAGTTTGAAACCTGGCGCAGATCCCGTGCCGCAAACGGAAGCCATGTTTCGGTCAACGCCGACGCCGGGGACCCCCTCACATCACCACAAGGGCCCGGCACGGGTCCGTCTGGCATGGGCAACCCCGATTCTGACAGCGTCAAAGACACCTAGACCGGATACCGCTGGGCCGGGGGGCGACCTTCGGCCCGTTCGCCGTTGCGGCTTTCTTGCCGCGTTGGTGACTTTTGCACCTGCGCGTGGGACCCGGTTGCCGCCTTTGCCGTTGTCGCGACAGTGATACAGATCAGCCCGCCAAAATCGGCCCCCCAGATCGGGGTCAAAGATCAGACCCACAGACGCGCCCCCCAGATGAGACTCGAGGAGATGTCGATGCTTGTGCACTACTACCCGCCCCACATCCCACAGGATCCGGCGATGGCATTGGAAGATAGCTTGCGCCGCGCCTACCCCTTCCCCACCACACCGCCATCCGACCGCTTGGACGGGCTTTTGCGCCACCTGATGGAACAGGCGCGGCGCGCGGGGGACCGATTGCGGTAAGCGTTGAACGATCCGCAAAAGACGAATCGCGCGGACAGCAAGACGCGCCCCCGGTCTGGAAGCGCGTCTTGGGATGAAGTTGCTAGGATGCGCCTCAGCAGTCGGCGACAAAGGTCGTGCCGTTGCTGCGGCGATAGACGCATTGGCCCTGAGTGTCGCGCCCGATCAGCGACCCCGCCGCTGCTCCGGCGATGCCGCCGATGACGGCACCCTCAAGACGGTTGTTGTCGCCTGCCACGACCGATCCCAGCGCCGCCCCAGCGGCGGCCCCGGCCATCGTCGTTTGGCCTTGGGTTTGACAGCCCGCAATCAGGGCGGTCAGGGGCAGGATCAGCAGGAATTTCCTCATGGTGGTCTCTTTCGTGTTGGACCCGTCGGCGGGTCAGTTCGGTGCAGGATGGCAACCCCCAAGGCGGGCTGCGGTTCCCGGTTGACGCAAACGCAGCCTGTAAAGCCAAACGGCCGCTGCAGGGGGGTGCAGCGGCCGTGGCGGCGTTTCATCAAGACCAGAGACGGATCGGGCGCCTAAAGCGGCGGACGCCCCTTCAGCGCCCGCGCGATCATCGCGATGATGAAAAGCGCGACGAAGACCACGAACAGGAATTTCGCAATCCCGACGGACGCCCCGGCGATGCCGCCAAACCCAAGGACTCCGGCAATCAGTGCGATGATGAGAAAGGCCAAAGCCCATCCAAGCATGTTGTTCTCCTTTTCGGACGGTTAATCTGCCCACAGAACGGCGCAGCGTCCGCAGGGTTCCCAACCCTGAAAAATCATGCCGACAGGTACGGCTCTGTCGGCATGATTTCTCTGCCCTTAGTGCGTCCGGACGGGCCGAACCGCGCCAGCGGCGAAACCAGATGCTGCTTTGGCCTGCAATGGCCTCGGATGGTGGATTGCCCAACCCAGCATCAGCAGCCCAAAGCCCAGCCACAGGGGATTGCGCGCCGCCAGATAACGCGTTTCCCAACGGGGTGCGAAAGCCTGCTTGAACTGAGCCAAACCGTCGGATTTCGCCGTTCCGCGCCTGACCAGAACGGCAAAGGGCCAAGGCAATCCCAGATCGCGCAGCGGCACGGCTGCCAGTGACAAACGTTCCACGCCTTCGGCCTGTGCCACCTGTACGGCGGTCACGATCATCGCATAAAGCGTGCCATCGGGCAGGGCATCGGTCGTGCGGATCAGGTCCAGAACCCATTCGCCCCGGCTGGCGTGAAAGCTGACAAAGGCCACCAGCCGCCCCGCGCCATCCCGCGCAACAAACACGCGTTGGCCAGCCACATAGCCGCGCTCCCAACGGCCCATGGACCAGCCCCGCTCTCGTGCTTGGCGCGCGGCCCACAGGGAAGCGATCTGTGCCATTTCGTCCAGCGGCAGGAGATCGGGTGCGGTGACGGTCACGCCAGCTTGGGCCGCATGGCGCAGCTTGCGACGCAAGCCCGCGCGGGCAGGTCCAGTGACGGTGAAGGTGCCGGGGTGCAGAACCGCCTCACGCGCGATGGGGCGCACTTTCAGTCCCTGACCACGCAGCATGGCCGCGATCTCAGGGCTGGTCTTGTAGAACAACGCAGCCCGCCCTTCTGTGCGGCAAAGGTTCAGCGCGGCTTTGGTCAAACGGCTGTCGCACCCTGCCCCCACCGGATCGCCGACGAAGGCGCGCAACCCCGGCAATTCCCCTGTCAGCCAAAGCGCGCCACTCGGGGCGGACAGGAGGGTGAGGGTCCCTTGCCGCGCCAATTGCAACTCGGCTCGCGGCAGGGTGGCCAGCATCGTGGGGCAGGCTTCAATGGTCTCTAATGTAGACGGCTTCGTCGCGTGCAGCAGATGTCGCCCCGCCAAGGCCCAAAGCGCGCCCAGTGCGGCAGGAAGCGCATAAGCCACCAGCCGGAACGCAAGGATACCCGCCACCAGCCCCGATTGGTCGACCTCAGGCAACGAGGTCAGCACCGTCGCCTCAAACGGGCCGGTGCCTGCGGGGCTGCCCGAGGCAAGTCCAAGACCCAGCGCCATGACGAAGACAGGCATCGCACGAAGAAACGGCGGCGTCGCCTCTTGTGGCAAAAGCACCCAGAATGCGAGGCCAAGACACAAGATATCGATCCCAACCCATAGCACCAACCGCAGCACGGTAAAGATGGATGGTTTTGTCACACCCATCACCCGGCGCCACGGCACCAAGGCGACGACCATGCCAAGCGCCAAACAGACCGCAAGCAGCACTTGCGCCTCTTGCCGGAGTGAATGGATCGGGTGGATGGCTATCAGCGCCAGCAGCAACAGGCCCAACCCTGCAAAGAAGGACAGCGTGATCGCGGCGGATATGGCAAAGGATTGTGCCGTGGTCAGATCGGGCAACAGGCGGCGGCGCACGATGGCCCCAACCACCGGACCAAAGCCCAAGGTTTGGGACACGGCGGCGGCCATCGCCGCGCCCCTGCCCTGTGCGGGATCGATCCGATACCCCAGATGCTGCACGATCGCGCGTTCCTGCCCGGCCACACTAAGAAACGCGCCCATGGTCGCGGCCAAGGACATCAGCCATTGCAGCGGCGTCAAGGCAACCATGGCGGCCCAAAGATCAGCCGCTTCCAGCCCGGACAAATGGTGGCGACTGAACCACAGGCCCAAAGCCACCACGCCCAGCGTCAGGCACAGGCGAAACAGCCTGCGCCACAAAGACGCTTTCGTCGGAATCGAAAGGGCGTGCGACAGGATCACTCTCCGCAATTGTCTAGGCGCTGAGACGACGCGGAAAGTCCTGAGATTAGGTGAACAATCCCAAAGGCCAGAGGGCCCAGACCTTTGACAATGGACCGGCGATTACCCCCGCTTGCGAAACCGCGCGCGCATCTCGCGCATCCGCAGAAAGACATTGAGGAAGGCGAAAATCACCACCACGAACATCAACCCGGACATCACGTTATCATTGACACCCTGAAACTGAATGTTTCCGGCCGCTTGCCAAGCCACCACCCCGCCCAAAACAAAGGCAAGCAGGACTCGGCGGAGGGCGCGGCAGGTCGGGCAGGAAGAGGTGAACAGGCTCATGGCGTCTCTCCTTCGTCGAATTCTATTTCAATTTCGATGCGCCGGTTCTTGGCGCGGCCGTCCTCGGTGTCGTTTGAGGCGATGGGTTCTGTCTCGCCTTTGCTGGTCGCCACCAGTTCTGCATCGGGAAGCATGCCGCTGTCGGTGATTTCACGTACCACACTGGCAGCACGGGCCGCGCCGAGGTCCCAGTTGTCGATGTATTGCCCGCCCGCAAGCGGCACGTTGTCGGTGTGGCCGGTGACAACGATGCGCTTGGCTTTCTGCGAGACCTGTTGCAGCTTTTCGAGGATGCCTTGCGCTTCGGCGGTCATGTCGGCAGAGCCAGAGATGAACGCCCCGCCAGAGCCCACGGTGACAACCACCGCGCCGTCGCGCTGTTCGACCGACACTTCGCCGTCCGCCATCTGCTCCTCAAGGATCATGCCCATCTTCAACGCTGCCATCTTGGCACGCACGATGCCTGTGCCGGTGGCCCCGCCGCCTGCATCGCCTACGGTTGCCGTGCCTTCGGTCGCCTGGCCAGAGGCGGCGGTTTGGCTTGCGGCCTCTGCTTGGGCGGCAGCTTGTTCTGCGGCAATCGTCTGCGTTCCGGCAGTTTGTCCCGCTTGCGCCTGCGCCTCTGCCTGCTGTTGCGCCGTGTCGCCCGCAGTTGCTTGCGCCTCTGCCGCCTTGGCTTTGGCCGCGCCATCCGCCGCAGCACCGATGGCGGCGGCGATCTTTTCGGCCTCGGCCTTGCCGGTGCCTTTGGGCAGGCGAACGATCACTTTGCCCTCTTCGCTTTCTACAGTCAGCTCGCCAGCAGCGATGGCATCGGACATTGCCTTGGCCAAGGCTTTCGCGGCCTGATCGACGCCGTCCTGCGCGCTTGCAGCGTCTCCGTCTTGCGATGATGCCGCCGTGCCATCTGACGCCCCCCCGCCCGAGGCACCGCCGCCCGGATTGTCGACGCCTTCGGCCTTGCCGCTGTTGGGCACTTCGGGATCACCCGATTGGGGGGTGGTCGCAGGCGGGTCATTGGTTACTTCGCCTGATTGCGGGCCGAAGTTCAAATCGAGGATCGATGTTCCGCCTTTGTCGGCATCGTTGGGGTCCAACGGTACGCGCCCAAAGGTTTCGCGCATCACGGCGGCAAAGGCGTTAAACTTCGGAACATCCGTGTTCGAGGACATCAGCATGATGACGAAGAACGCCATCAGCAGCACGGCCATATCGGCAAAGGTCAAAATCCAAGGGGGTGGGCAATGCCCCCCGCTATGGCCATCATGCCCGTCGCCGCCGCCATGGTGATCATCATGCGGTGCCGCGCCGTGGCCGTGGCCATGCGCGCCGCCTTTGGCAGGAGCTTTACTCATTTCTCATCAAGCCGCCACTTGCACGATCTGGCGGTCGGCACTGTTCAGGCGCGCTGACAGTTTGTCAGTCATGGCGCGCGGGCTGTCGGCGCGGGCAATCGCGCGCAGGCCTTCGATCGCCAATTCGCAATAGGCCACCTCACGCGCCGTGTTGTTCTTCAACTTGCCCGCCATCGGACCAAAGAAGGTGTTCGCAACAACCGCCCCATACAGCGTGCCAAGCAACGCTGTCGCCATCCCTTTGCCCACCAGTTTGGGGTCAGACATGTTGCCCATCATCGACACAAGGCCGATCAGCGTGCCGATCATCCCGTAAGCCGGGCCGAGTTCCACCCAAGCCTTGATCGATTCCTGCTTCAGACCGTGCCGGGCCTTGACCCCTGCGATTTCATCCTTGAGCTGTGAGTTCAATGATGCCTCATCGGCACCGTCGATCAGAAGCTGAAGCCCGCGCTGCACGAATTTATGGGGCATCTCGCGGCCTTCCAGCGCCATCAGGCCGTCTTTTCGCGCCACTGCGGCCAATTCGGACATCAGGGTAATCAACTGCGCCTGGTCAAAATTCTCTTTCTTGAACGCGCCAAGCATGGCTCTCCAAGACCCAAGAAACACGTCCATTGGGGTGGCATAAAGCACTGCAAAGAAGCCACCACCAAACACGATGATGAAGGCGTGCACCGAGATATAGACGCTGACATCACCCTCATAGAGCAACGCGAAAGCGACAACGCCCAGCCCGCCGAAGAACCCCAAGACTGTCGATGAATTCATGCGCCTGACTCCCGAAGATGACTTGCTGCTGGCAATTGTCGTGCCAGACCAAGAAACGGGTGAGAATTGATGCTTGTTAGGGTGGTGGGTCCGGGGCTTGGTCACGTTCACACCATCGGGTCAAACAGCTGACTGCCTCTGGCGGACAAAGATTTGCCTTTCAAACCACCGCTTGGGTGATAGCTGTCGGCAGGCCCGCCCCCCAAAAGCCAGCCCCCCGAAAGATCGTCAGATGACTCCGAAGTCCCGCTTGCCGCCGTTGAATGCCTTGCGGGTGTTTCACGCTGTGGTGCGTCATCGGTCGCTGCGCGAAGCGGCAGAAGAGTTGTGCGTCACCCCGCAGGCGGTGGGTCAGCAAGTTAAACTGTTGGAGGATTCTCTGGGTGTGGTGCTGGTTGAACGCGCAGGGCGCGGCATTCGGTTGACGGAAAGGGCGATCACGCTGTCGCATTACATCGCCGCTGGCTTTGCCGAGTTCGAAGAGGGTCTGCGCCGCGTCACCGGCCCCCGCGCGCGGGACCGCATCAACCTGAACGTCAGCCCCTATTTCGGCACGCGCTTTCTGATGCCGCGCCTGGCCGATTTTCGTCATGCCGTGCCAGAAGCTGAAATCGGCCTGACCACAATGATCGATCTTGTGGACCTTGAGCGGGATCAGATCGATCTTGCGGTCCAATGGGGTTATGGTGATCGGCGCGATGTGGAAACAGCGCTGTTGCTGCGCGATCCCAAGGTAATCTGTTGCCATCCGGATATAGCCGACCGGATCACCGCGCCTGCGGATATGCTTCAGTTCCCTCTGTTGCAACCTGCGCTCTCGCAGCGGCTTTGGCCGGATATCCTTGATTATCTTGGCCTTGTCGCCACCGATTTGGACCGCAGCCTGACCTTTGACGATTCCGCCACCATGCGCCGCGCCGCACAGCAAGGTCTTGGCGTCGGGCTGGTGTCCCGCTTGGATGCCCAAGAGGATATCGCCGCTGGAACCTTGGTCGCACCCTTGGGGCTGGAGGCCCTTTCGGAGATGCCCGAAGGGTCAGTGCCAGGGTTCTACCTGATCACCACCAGATCGCGGCTCAGGGCCAAACATGTCGCGGCGCTGCACCGTTGGCTGTTAGAGCAGCGCTGGTAACGTTAGGAAAGAAAATCTTTCCCCGCCTGAGGCGTTCTTTGTAGTCCGCCGCCGTTTGGGGGATCACTATGCCGATAACATGCCCCGCCTTATGCGGCAGGGGCCACAGACGGGGATGGGTTCATGCACAGGAACGGCGGTCAGGTTTTGGTCGAAAGCCTTGTGGCGCTTGGCGCAACCAAGGCTTTTGGGGTGCCCGGCGAAAGCTATCTGGCGGTGCTCGATGCGCTGCATGACACGCAGGGCCGCCTTGATTTCATCAACTGCCGGAATGAGGGCGGTGCGGCCTTCATGGCCGCCGCATGGGGCAAGCTGACCGGCAGCCCCGGCATTTGCCTGGTGACGCGCGGACCGGGGGTGACCAATGCGGCGATTGGTATTCACACCGCGATGCAGGATTCCGCGCCCATGATCGTCTTTGTCGGCCAAGTCGGCACCGACATGATCGGGCGCGAGGCGTTTCAGGAAATCGACTACCGCGCCGTCTTTGGCACCATGGCGAAATGGGCCGTGCAGATTGATGCGGTCGAGCGCATCCCCGAAATCCTTGGCCGGGCATGGGTGACGGCCACCACTGGGCGTCCCGGTCCAGTGGTCGTGGCTTTGCCCGAGGACATGCTGACCAGCCTGACCGAAGCTGCCCCGCTGCTCGGCCCTGCCCGCATTACAGAACCCGCGCCGGATGCTGCCACGATGGCTGAAGTGTTGGCCCTGCTTTCTGCCGCCGACCGCCCCCTGATCTTGATCGGCGGCTGCAACTGGACGCAGGCCGGGAAAACCACGTTGCAAACCTTTGCCGAAGCCAGCGACATCCCTGTGGTCTGCGCCTTTCGGTATCAGGACCAGTTCGACAACTTCTCGCCCGCCTATGCCGGTGAGGCCGGGGTGGGCATGCCAGCCAATGTCAAACGCCTGATCGCGCAGGCGGATGTGATCCTTGCGATCAATGTGCGTTTTGGCGAGATGACGACCGATGGCTATACCCTGTTGTCCGTGCCCGTCGCGCGGCAAAAGCTGATCCATGTGCATGGCTCTGACCGCGAGATTGGCAAAATCTACCAGCCCACCCTTGGCATTCAGGCCGGACCGAACGCCTTTGCCGCCGCTTTGTCGCCAGTCTCGGGTGCGTGGGCCGCGTGGCGCGCACAGGCGCGGGCGGACTGGGAGGCGGGCTTTGTCCTGCCCCCCCAACCCTCGCCCGTCGATATGGGCATCGTCACCGCCCATCTGCGCGATGTTCTGCCCGAGGATGCGATCCTGACCAATGGCGCAGGAAATTTTACCGTCTGGCCGAACAAGTTCTACAAATTCGGCTCCAAGGCGCGGCTTTTGGCCCCGCAATCGGGGGCGATGGGATACGGCCTGCCCGCTGCCATCGCCGCCAAGATTGCCCATCCCGACCGGCGGGTGGTCTGCTTTGCTGGGGATGGCGATTTCCAGATGAACTGTCCGGAATTGGCCACCGCGCTGCAATATGGTGCGCAGCCCATTGTGCTGATCCTGAACAACGGGATTTACGGCACCATTCGCGCGCATCAGGAACGCGAATACCCCAGCCGCGTGTCGGGCACGGCCATGGTCAATCCCGACTTCGCGGCGCTGGCCCGCGCTTACGGCTTCCACGCCGAACGTGTGGAACGGACCGAGGATTTCCCCGCCGCCTTTGACCGCGCCTTGGCGTCGGATAGCGGCGCAGTCCTTGATCTGGATATCTCGCCCGAGGCGCTGACACCACGCCTGACGCTCAGCCAAATCCGCGCGGCGGCTTTGGCAAAACAGGTGAAGCCATGACCATCCGATTAGGGGCCGATATCGGCGGCACCTTCACCGACATCGTGCTGGACTGTCGGGGAAAGATGCTGTCGACCAAGGTGTTGACCACTTACGCCGCCCCCGAACAGGCCATTCTGGACGGGATGGATCAGGTGCTGGCCGGGGCGGGGATTGGCTATGCCGACTTGGAGATTGTGATCCACGGCACCACGCTTGCCACCAACGCGCTGATCGAACGGCGCGGGGCAAAGGTGGCTTTTGTCACCACCGAGGGCTTTCGCGATGTGATTGAGATGCGGACCGAAAGCCGCTTTGACCAATACGACTTGAACCTGACGCTGCCCACGCCGCTGGTCCCGCGCGAGGACCGCTTTCCTGTGGCAGGCCGCATCGGCGCGCAGGGCCAAGACCTCGCCCCGCTGGATGAAGTGGCCCTGCAGGCACTTGCGGAACGGATCGCCAAGGGCGGTTATGGCGCGGTGGCGATTGGGTTCATCCACTCTTACCTCAACCCCGCGCATGAACGCCGCGCGCGCGATATCATCGCGGCGGTCTGTCATCTGCCGATCTCCATCTCCTCCGACGTCTCGCCACAGATGCGCGAGTTTGAACGTTTCAACACAGTCTGCGCCAATGCCTATGTGCGCCCGCAAATGGCCAGTTATCTGGAGCGGTTTCAGGTCCGGCTGAAAGAGCGCGGTGCGGGCTGTCCTGTGTTCATGATCCATTCCGGCGGGGGTCTGGTGTCGGTGGAAACGGCGGCGGAATTCCCGGTTCGGCTGGTGGAATCCGGCCCTGCCGGGGGCGCGATCTTTGCCGCCGATGTGGCGCGACGCTTTGGCTTAGGCCGAGTTGTCAGCTATGACATGGGTGGCACCACCGCCAAGATTTGCCTGATCGAGGATTACGCCCCCAAGACCGCCCGCAGCTTTGAGGTGGCGCGCACCACGCGCTTTGCCAAAGGATCGGGGATGCCGATTTCCATCCCGGTGATCGAGATGATCGAGATTGGTGCAGGCGGCGGGTCCATCGCCCATGTCGATGCGATGGGGCGAATTCAGACCGGGCCGGAAAGCGCGGGGTCCGAACCCGGCCCTGCCTGCTATCAGCGCGGCGGGATGCGACCTGCGATCACCGATGCCGATCTGGTCTTGGGCAAGCTGGACCCGGATAACTTCGCCGGTGGGGCGATCCGGCTTTCTTTCGAGATGGCCGAGGCCGCGATTGACCGCGATGTCGGCGCGCGTTTGTCTTTGGGGGTTGAGGCTGCGGCTTTCGGCATCGCCGAGGTGGTGGATGAAAACATGGCCAACGCCGCCCGCGTCCATGCGGTGGAAAGCGGCAAGAACATCGCCGACAATATGATGGTGGCCTTTGGCGGTGCCGCCCCGCTGCATGGGCACGGTGTGGGCCAGGTCGCGCACCCG
>JAIYDR010000086.1 GCA_027487395.1 Rhodobacter sp.
CAATGGATTGAGGCCCGCTTGGCTTATGATCGGGCGATCCAGGACGCCGTCTCTGCACAGGATGCCGCTTTCCTGACCGCGGCGCGCCAAAAGCTGCCCCTGTCCGGGCAGTCCTGAAACATTGGCGCAAAGGCAAAAAAAAGGCCGAGCTTTCGCTCGGCCAAGTCCAACAGGGAGGTATGAGGAGATGAGAGAAACCTCGATCATCGCCTCACGGGATGATTTAGGCAGTGGCGCTTTATTGTGCAAGTGCGGCATCGTTTTTTGCATGTCATGGCCGCTATGCAAAAGGCGCATGGCTGCGCCGTTTGGCGCGGATGGGGCATCGTTCTGACGGGCAAATGCCCCGGTCTGATCCTGCGCCCCGAAACAGCCTTAGTTCTGTTCGCGTTTGCGGTATTTGAAGATTTCTTCCGACACAAACTCGCGGAAGGCCGCCACGCGCTTCGAATGGCGCAACTCTTCGGGATAGGCAAGGAAAACTGGCACTTCACCGGATTCAAGATCGGGCAGCACCCGCACCAGATACGGGAAGTCTTCCGTGATGTAATCGGGAAGCACCCCAATGCCGATATGATTGAGCACGCCTTGCAACACGCCGAAATAGTTGTTCACCGTCAGGGTCGACGGAATGTCATTGGCCATCAGGTTTTGCACCAGACTTGCCCCTGCTGCGACTTGCGCGGTGCCCGGATGCTGGCAGATCAGCCGATGGCTGGCGAAATCGGCCATCGCCTCAGGCGTGCCGTTCTGCGCCAAGTATTCCGGCGTTGCGTAAAGCCGCATGCGGATGTTCATCAGGCGCTTGCGGATCAGATCAGCCTGTGACGGTTCCTTCATGCGAATGGCCACATCGGCCTCACGCATTGGCAGATCGAGCACGCGTTCCTCCAGCATCAGGTCGATCTTGAGGCCGGGGTATTTCTGGTAAAGCGTGGCCAAGCGCGGTGCGAGCCAGAGCGTGCCAAAACCCATCGTGGTGGTGACGCGCAATTCGCCCATCACCTCATCCTCGGAATCGCGGATGCGGGCGGCGGTGGCGTCCAGCCGTTTGATCATCTGGGTGGTCGCGTCGAACAAGAGTTCGCCCTGTTCGGTCAAGATCAGCCCCCGCGCATGGCGGTGGAACAGGGTGACGTTCAAGCTTTCCTCAAGCGAGCGGATTTGGCGGCTCACTGCCGATTGCGACAGGTGGAGAACCTCACCCGCATGGGTCAGGCTGCCCTTGTCGGCGACCGCGTGAAAGATGCGTAGCTTGTCCCAGTCCATCATCCGCCCTCGCGCAAACTGCGCCCCCTGTTACCGCGTACCATATCCGCGCCTATGTAAGATCAATTCTTGACATGTAAACCTATGGAAAACCGCAAAAACGACGGGGCGTCCTGCATTGCCGGGTTTCTAGGTGCAACCGCGCGTTGACCGGTCAAAACCTGTGCGGCCTTCGGTCTTTCGCGCGGTGGGCAAGGGGCCTATGATCGGGACGCTCCGGGTGCAACATCGGGGTGGGCTGTGGGCTTGGCCCAAGCAGAAGCCAGAGCAGAAGGAGAGCAGGCATGGCAGTCGGGATTTTCGATTCGGGTCTGGGTGGGTTGACGGTGCTGGATGCCGTGACACGCCGCCTGCCTGACGTGCCCTTTGTTTACTTCGGCGACAATGCCCACGCGCCTTACGGGGTGCGGACCCATGACGACATCTTCAACCTGACCTGTGCGGCGGTTGAGCGGCTCTGGGCAGAGGGCTGCGATCTGGTGATCCTGGCCTGCAACACCGCCTCTGCTGCCGCCTTGAAGCGGATGCAGGAGACATGGGTGCCCGCAGATAAACGCGTGCTCGGGGTGTTCGTACCGCTGATTGAGGCGCTGACCGAACGACAATGGGGCGACAACACCCCCCCGCGCGAGGTGGCGGTAAAGCATGTGGCGTTGTTCGCGACGCCCGCGACGGTGGCATCGCGCGCGTTCCAGCGCGAGTTGGCCTATCGCGCCATCGGTGTGGATGTCGAAGCCCAGCCCTGCGGTGGCGTCGTCGATGCAATCGAGCAGGGCGATGAGATTTTGGCCGAAGCGCTGGTGCGCTCGCATGTCGATGCCCTGAAACGCCGGATGCCGCAACCAGAGGCCGCGATTCTGGGCTGCACGCATTACCCCTTGATGGAGAAGGCCTTTCAAGAGGCACTGGGTTCCGGCGTCAGGGTCTATTCCCAAGCCAATCTTGTTGCCGAATCGTTGGCCGACTATCTGGTACGCCGACCAGAGTTTATGGGTACCGGGACGGAATCAAAGTTTCTGACCACCGGGGATGCACGGTCTGTGTCGGATCGGGCCACGCAGTTCCTGCGGCGGCGGGTGCTGTTTGAGGCGGCCTAAAGCCGATGTTGTCAAAGACCCCTTGATGGACTGTCGAAACATCCCCGACGGGATGCCAAACTTCGCCGCAGTCTGCTGTCTTGGGCCTAGTAACGGTTTTTCGGTCCGCTCAGCGATGCTGGCGATGGTCCGCGCCGCACACCCCTTGTTTCAGGTCCTGATCTGCGCACAGCAAACAGGGCGCTAAACCCGAAATGGTTTCGTCTTCGCCAGCCGATCAAAATCCATCAAGGTCTCGATCAGGGCGGGCATATCTGACAGATGCACCATGTTCGGCCCGTCCGAGGGCGCGGTATCGGGGGCTTCATGGGTTTCGATGAAGACGCCCGCGATGCCGATAGAGACGGCCACCCGCGCCATCAGCGGCGCGAATTCGCGCTGCCCGCCCGAGGACGACCCGTTCCCCCCGGGTTGCTGCACCGAATGGGTGGCGTCCATGATGACCGGATAGCCCGTGCGCATCATCGTGGGCAGGCCGCGCATATCGGCCACAAGAGTGTTGTAGCCGAAGGACGTGCCCCGTTCGGTCAGCAAGACCCGCTCATTGCCCGTAGAGGCCACTTTTTCGGCGACATTGGCCATGTCCCAAGGGGCCAGAAACTGACCCTTCTTGATATTGACCACTGCGCCCGTCTCGCCTGCTGCAATCAGCAAATCGGTCTGACGGCAGAGAAACGCCGGGATCTGGATCACATCCAATACCCCTGCCGCCATCCGCGCCTGTTCGGCGTCATGGATGTCGGTCAGCACGGGCATGCCCATCGCGCGGACAGCCGCAAGAACCTTCAAGCCAGCCTCGATCCCAAGCCCGCGCCGCCCTTTCAGGCTGGTGCGATTGGCTTTGTCATAGCTCGCCTTGAAGACATATTGCGCTCCGGTGGCGGCACAAGCCTCGGCCATCGTCCCCGCGATCATCTGGGCATGGTCCAGACTTTCCAACTGGCAGGGGCCGGCAATCACCAAAAGCGGGCTGTCGTTCGAGACGGTCAGCCCGCCGATCTGTACGGTCTTCATCGGTTCGGTTCCTCAGGCAGTGATCTGCTCGCGCAGGATCGCCGCGGTCATCGAGATCATGAGGTATATACCGGCAAAGATCAGCAAGGCGACAGAGGTGTTCTCAAAGGCGCGGGGATAGGTCGGCTCATCAGGTGGGATCGGCGGCACGCCCACCGACAGATAGCGCACCTGCTGGTTGGCCGCGATGCGGGCAGATTCCATCGCCTCAAGCGATTTGGACAGGATTTCCTGCCGGGTTTTCACATCCGCCTCGGCCAGCAGCATTTCCGACTGCACCTCTGCCAAGGATTCATTGCCGTTTATGTCCTCTTTGGTCAGGCGCATCCGCATTTCGGCGATCTGGCCTTCCATCGTGGCGATTCGACGCTTCAGGGGTTCCATCCGCGACACGTTGGGATTGGCATTGGATTCCATCTGCGCCAGCCCAAGCCGGTCCTTGGTCAGTTGCGCCTCAAGCGAGGCGATTTGCGTGGTGACCATGTCCACCTCGGCCTCGGATGACAGCACGTTATAGCGGCGCTGCAACTCCACCACTTTGCGCTGTGCGTCTTTCACGCCCTGCTCGGCATCCAGATAGTTTTCCCGCGCGCCTTTCATCTGATCTTCGCGCACGCGCAGCGTCAGTTGGTCCACTTGTTCTTCGGCATAGCCCAAAAGGGCTTTGGACATGGTGACAGACTCTTCGGGACTTGGGGCGATCACCTCCATCTTGATGACGCCCTCGGTCGGGTCAAAGGCGATGCGGACGTTGCGCAGATAGGTCTTATAGGTGGCCTCGTCGGACGGGTTCGACTCCAGCCGCTGGATGGGGTCGATGGTCGGATCGCTGAACATGGCGCGGAAATTCACCGTGTCATCCAGCCGCAGCATCGCTTCGCGCGATTGCAGGTAGCTTTGCACGATGATCGGGTCTTGCATGATGCCTGCCGCACCGCCGCGCCCACCGAAAAGACCGCCGCCGCCGCTGCTGCTACTGCTGGCGGGATCGGCCTGCTGGATCACGAATTCCGTCTTGGTCGCATAGAGCGGGGTGGCCATATTGTAGTAATACAGGCCAGCCAGCAGGGTGGGGAGCGCCACAAAGAAGATCAGGCGCAGCACCATCAGCATGCCGTTGCGCCGACGCCGGCGGACAAGATCTTCCTGGATTCGCCTCAGCTCGGCGAGATGGCTTTGTTCGGCCTGTTCCGGTGGGGGGGCTGGCATCTTGGCGGGCTTGATGGTCTGCGGCAGGCGCACGCCATCGCCGGGCACTGGCACCATTGCGGTGCCGCGCATCGCCTGCGCCTGACCGGCGGTCGTCATCTCGGCCTCATCATCCTCGGCGGCGATGATGTCGAGCATGGAGCCCTTTTGGAACGGATCGATCCCAGCCCCGCGGAGCAGGCGCACTGCGTCAAAGTCCGATGTGGCGGGCAGGCCGTATTTCTGCGCCATGCGCCGCGCCATGCGCAACTGACGCCCCGTCAAGCCTTCGCGCCGGATGGCGTCGATGTCGCCCGCCACCCCGGTTTCATGCGGTGTGGCGAAATTGGGATTGGCCGAGGGCGCCTGTGCCGCAGCCGAAGTCGGATAGGGCGCATCGCCAAACCCATCCTCGGCCGGGTCAAACAGCATCTCTGCCGTCGAAGGGCGCGTCGGGCGATTGTATGCGGCGGCGGGAACCGTGGCCGGAGCAGCCGATCCGCGGGCCACGGCCGCCCGCGCGGCGGCTTGGGTCAGTTGCAAGGGCGTGGGCGTGGGTGCAGACGCCGGTGCTGTGGGACGGGGTGGCACGGCGTCGGTCGGTGCAGGGCGCGCCGGCGCGGGCTGTGGCCGCTCCTCAGGGGTCATCGCAGCGGGCATTGCGACAGGGGCGGCGGGTTGCGCCAGATTCGCAGCCTCTGCCGGCACCGGGGCAGCGCCCAAAGGTTGGGTCATGTCGACCATGGCCGTGGCCTGTTTCGGCACGGCCTCCGTCCGGCGGGTGTTGTAGCGTCTAACGCTGATTTTCATATTCGTAGAGCCGTTTTGCTTCTTCGAGGGAGTCAAACATGTAAAGCTGCCCGTGGCGCAGAACGGCGGCGGACTTGCAGAATTTTTCAATCGTCGCGGGCTGGTGGGACACGACGATCACGGTGGCATCCTTCAGCCGCTCGCGCAGGATGAACCCCGCCTTGCGGTTGAAGGCCACATCGGTCGAGGTCGGCATGCCTTCGTCGATCAGGTAGATGTCGAAATCCAGCGCCAGCAGCAGCGCAAAAGAGAAACGACCGCGCATGCCCGAAGAATAGGTGCCCACGGGCATATCGAAGTAATCGCCAAGGTCACAGACCCAGCGGCAGAAGCTTTCGACATAGTCGGGATCAAGGCCGTAAAGCCGCGCGATGTAGCGGCAGTTTTCGGTCGCGGTGTGGCGGCTGACGATGCCGCCCATGAAACCCAGCGGAAACGAGATGCGGGCGCGGCGGGTTATGCGGCCTTCATCGGGTTTTTCCAGCCCGGCCATCATGTTGATCAGCGTGGTCTTGCCGGTGCCATTGGGCGCAAGGATGCCCAGCGAGTTGCCCAATTCCACCCGAAAGGAGGCGCGGTCAAGGATCACCTTGCGCGACTTGCCCGCCCAGAAGGATTTGCTGACATTCTCGAACTCGATCACCTTGTGACATCAACCTCCCCGGCGGAACCGGGGAAAATCCCGGACGAGCCGCCCCACAGTCCCAAAGGCGGGAACAGACGTCCCGCAGGCGGTGGTTGGACAGCCAACAGGCAGCACCTAGCGCCCTATTGGGGCGGGATTATGTCGGAAGGTTAGGGCAGATGACAATAGGGTCCGGAAAATGGTTCACATTTTCGCGCGACTGCGCTCGGCCGGGGCTTTGGAACTCGGGCGCAAGAGAAGGGCAAGCGCGACCACGCCGGGTGCCAACAACACCGACAGCGCCGCCCCCAATCGCGCCGACTCGGCCATGGCGCCGCCGGGCAAAGCGCTGTCCAGCGTCAACAGCGGCAGGGTGAAGCCCACCCCTGAAATCAGCGCCACGAGCAAAAGGTCAGAAATCCGCATCCCACGGGGCAGGTCCAGCCGGAACCAAAGGATCGCAAAAACTGCAGCCGAAAAGAACCCCAAGGGCTTGCCGATCCAGAGCGCGGCCAGAACTGCGCCGGTGGTGGGGGCAAAAGCCGCCAGATCAATGCCACCCTGCGTCAGCCCAAAGGCAAAGAGCACCAGCGCCAAGGGTTTGACCAACAGATGGCTCAGGCGGTTCAACGGGTCGTGTAGGAATTCTTCGGCCTCGGCAAACAGGCCAAAGCTGCGCTCGGCATGGGGAATGGCAGGAAGGATGGGCAACAAACCCAAAGCGGGCGGCAAGCCCGCCGCCGCAATGCCGATCCAACTGACCAGACCCGCCAGCAGCCACGGCCACAGCGCAAGGCTGCGACGGCGCGCAAGCTCGGGCGCACGGGGGCCGATGCGGCCAAAACCCGCCCAGGCCATCAAGGTCGCAGCCAAGGGGAGCAACAGCCACAGCAGGTTCAGACCAAACGCCAGATCAGCGATACCGGCCAGCAACAGCCCTGCCAAGGAACTGGCGATGCTGGTCAAGAGCATCAGATGCAGCGCCGGATGCCCCGCCCCGAACACCATGCGCGCGATGACATAGCCTATGATGATATCTGACCCCAAGGGGACCGGCCACCCGGCCCAAAGTCCCTCCGCGGTCGCGCCAAACAGCCCCCAGACCAGCCCTGCGCCCAGCATGCCACCCGCCACGGCACAGGCAGGCAAGATCGCCTGCCGCCCGGTCAGCGCGCCGCGTTCCAGCACCACGGCCTCCCACAACTCTTTGCCGACAAAGAACAGAAAAAGCGCCATCAGCGCATCCGCCACCAACGTCAGGGGTGTCAGCATGACAGTCTCAGGCAAGACCTGCGCCAGAGTCTGACCCAAGGGCAGGGCGGCCAAACGCTCAAGGTCAAAAATCCGCCATTCGATGGTGTCGTAATAGCTGGCAGGCGACAGATTGACCCAGAGCGTCGCAACTCCGGTTCCGCCCAAAAGTGCCCAAGCAAAGCGGCGGACAAAAGGGGAGACGCGATACATCGGCTGTCACCGTCAAACGGAGCGTATGGACTTTGGGCTAACGGCAGGGGGGCTTTGCCGCAAGGGCGGGAAAGCCTTTCAGTGTCTGGTGTTGCCCTGCCGCCATGACGCATCCATCTTGGGGTTATGCCAGATGATCCCCACCTCCTGCTTGCCCGCCTGAGCGCCTGTCGGCTGTGTACGGATCGCTTCGCTGCGACGGCGACCGCGCATAGCCCGCGCCCTGTGGCATGGTTCGCGCCCGCTGCGCGTGTCCTGATCGCGGGTCAGGCTCCGGGGGCGCGGGTCCATGCCTCAGGCCGGCCCTTCACCGATGCCTCGGGGGATCGTCTGCGCGATTGGTTGGGGCTGTCAGAGCCGGAGTTTTATGACCTCTCACGCATTGCCATTGTTCCGATGGCTTTCTGCTTTCCCGGCTATGACGCCAAAGGTGCGGACTTGGCCCCGCCGCCGATCTGCGCGCGAACATGGCGGGATCAGGTGCTGGCAACCTTGCCCCACCTGCGCCTGACGCTGGCCATCGGTGGTGCGGCCATCCGCTGGCACATCGGCCCCGGTTCGGTCGCCGCACAGGTGGCGGATTGGCGCAGCCATGCCGCGCAGGGCGTCTGGCCCTTGCCGCATCCCTCGTGGCGCAATACGGGGTGGCTGAAGAAAAACCCGTGGTTCGAGTCCGACCTCGTTCCCGAATTGCGCCGCGCGCTCAGCGCTGTGTTAAAGGATGACGCATGACCCCGCTGGATGCCGCCTACCTTGCCATGGCCGAGGATGAGGATCGCCGCCTTGGTTTTTACGAACGCCTCGCCGATGGGGAGATGTTCCTGCTGCTGGAAGAAGAGGCCG
>JAIYDR010000083.1 GCA_027487395.1 Rhodobacter sp.
CAAAGGTGGCGGGATCATTCGCCTCAACCGCCGTCACGGCAGGGTCAAGCACGGCGCGGTAGATCACAAAACCCGCGACAAGGATCAGCGCCACCGCCAGATTGCGCTTGCGCCCTTTGGGCAAGGCACGGCTGGCCCAGACAGCGGCGGCAATGGTAATCACGCCCAAGATAAGCCCGGACAGGATGCCGGTCCCCCCGGCCTCCCATCCCACGGGAACAGGGCGCGAGGAAATCAGCACCACAGCCAAACCACCCATGGCGGTAAAGCCCATGATCCCGGTGTTGAACAGGCCCGCATAGCCCCATTGCATGTTCACGCCCATCGCCATGATGGCCGACAAAAGCGCCATGTTCAGGATCGACAAGGACAGGTTCCACGACTGGATCATCCCGGTCAGCACGAAAAGCAGGGCAACCCCTGCGAACAAAAGCAGGTTCCGGGTCATACCGATTTCCCCTTGAACAGACCTGTGGGCATCACCAACAGCACGATGATCAGGATGACGAAGCTGACGGCGAATTTGTAATCCGTGGTCAAAAGCTGCACCAACCCATCGGGGGCAAGGCTTTCCGGTACGACATAGGTCACCACCTTCTTCCACGCATAAGTCACGATCACCTCAGAGAAGGCGATGACGAACCCGCCCGCGATGGCCCCGAGCGGACTGCCCAGACCACCGACGATGGCGGCGGCGAAAATCGGCAGCAGAAGCTGGAAATAGGTAAAGGGTTTGAAGGACTTGTCCAAGCCATACAGCGTGCCCGCAATGGTGGCCAAGGCGGCGGCAATGATCCATGTCACGGCCACGACGCGGTCGGGGTTGATGCCCGACAACAGCGCCAGATCCTCATTGTCGGAAAACGCGCGCATCGACTTTCCGGTGCGGGTCTTTTGCAGGAACCAGAACAGCCACGCCACGACCAGAACGGCAGCGCCCACGGTGATCGCTTGGCTGGATTTGATCGCCAGCCCTTCGGCCAGACCCGTCGCCGCCTTGAAATCGCCCGCGCTGATGACAAAGCGGCCCCCATCGGCGAATTGCTGATCCTCCACCCCGATGATCAGACGCACGACGCCGTTCATCACGAACATCACCCCCATCGACACCATGACCAGCACCACAGGGGCCGCCTTTTTCTGTCGATAGAAGCGATACACCACCCTGTCGGTGCCCAGCACAAACAGCGCCGTGCCAAGGATGCCAAAGGGAAGGGCGAGCAGCGCGGTGGGAAGCACGCCAAAATTGATGCCCATCGACTGGAACCACCAGGTCACAAGGATGGTGACCATGGTGCCAAAGGCCATGGTGTCGCCATGGGCAAAGTTGGAAAAGCGCAGGATGCCGTAGATCAGCGTGACGCCCAAGGCCCCAAGTGCCAGCTGCGCCCCATAGGCGAGGGCAGGCACAAAGACGAAGTTGGTAAAGGCCACAAGGGCATTCAGGATATCCATGTCAGCCCCCAAGGAAGGAACGGCGGACCTCGGGGTCGGCCATCAGGGCCTTGCCGGTGTCGGTGAATCGGTTCGCACCCTGCACAAGGACATAGCCCTTGTCGGCAATCTGCAGCGCTTGGCGGGCGTTCTGCTCAACCATCAGGATGGAAATGCCCGTCCGGGCGACCTCGATGATGCGGTCAAACAGTTCATCCATCACGATGGGGCTGACACCTGCGGTGGGCTCATCCAGCATCAGAACCTTGGGCTTGGTCATCAGCGCGCGGCCCACGGCGACTTGCTGGCGCTGCCCGCCCGAGAGTTCGCCCGCGGGCTGCAGGCGCTTTTGCTTGAGGATCGGGAACAGGTCATAGACCTGCGCCATCGTTTCGGCCATGTCATCGCGGCGGATGAAGGCCCCCATCTCAAGGTTTTCCTCAACAGTCATCGAGGTGAAGATGTTGTGGGTCTGCGGCACAAAGCCCATGCCCTTGGCCACGCGGGCCTGCGGGGTCAGAGTGGTGATATCTTCACCATCCAAGCGGACTTGACCTTGGCGCAGCTTCAGCATGCCAAAGACAGCTTTCATGGCGGTGGACTTGCCCGCGCCATTCGGGCCGACGATCACGGCGATCTGGCCCTTTTCCACCGCGATGGTACAGCCATGCAGGATATCCGCCCCGCCATAGCCGCCCGTCATGGCGTCGCCGATGAGATAGGGTTCAGCCATGCCGCACACTCCGCAGGGTCATGAAGACGTCACGCATGCGCGGCCCCCTCTTTGACTTTGTTCTTCAAGCCAGTGCCTAGATAGGCCTCAATCACGCGCTCATCGTTCTTGACCTCATCGACGGTGCCTTGGGCCAGCACGGTGCCTTCGGCCATGCAGATCACCGGGTCACACAGCCTGCCGATGAAATCCATGTCATGTTCAATGACGCAGAAGGTATAGCCGCGTTCCTTGTTCAGGCGCACGATGGCATCGCCGATGGTGTTCAAGAGGGTGCGGTTCACCCCTGCGCCCACCTCATCCAGAAACACGATCTTGGCATCCACCATCATGGTACGGCCAAGCTCCACCAGCTTTTTCTGCCCGCCCGAGATCATGCCCGCCTTCTGATCAGCGATGTGGCTGATGGTCAGAAACTCCAGCACCTCATCGGCCTTGGCGCGCAGACGCTCTTCCTCGGCGGCGATGGCCCCGCGGTTGAAGACGGCGTTGAACAGGTTCTCGCCCTTTTGATGCGGCGGCACCATCATCAGGTTCTCGCGCACGGTCATCGAGCCGAATTCATGCGCAATCTGAAAAGTGCGCAGCAATCCCTTGTGAAACAACTGTTGCGGCGGCAGGCCGGTGATATCCTCGCCATCCATCAACACCCGGCCCGAGGTGGGCGGCAGGCGGCCGGCGATCACGTTGAACAAAGTGGTCTTGCCCGCACCATTCGGCCCGATCAGCCCGGTGATGGAGCCGGTTTTGATTTCCAGCGATGCCCCGTTGACGGCGCGAAAGCCGCCAAAATGCCGGTGCAGGTTTTCGACGACAATCATATGCGACGTTTCCCCCGTGTGCTGCCTCTACGCGCAATCCGGTTGATCCGGCGGCGGAAGCGGCTTGGTTTGAATAGACAGCGGCCCGGACTTGCCATCCGGGCCGCGTCTTTATGTCAGATCAAGCGACCGATCAACGGAAGCCGACGGTTTCGATCTTGCCGCCCTTGATCTCATATTCGCGGTAGTTACCTGCGGATTCGCCCGGACCCACCAGTTCGACCGAAGAGGCGCCGACGTAGTCGATGTCGGTGCCAGCGGCGATCAGTTCCAGTGCCTTGCCCAGTTCACCCGGCTGGATCGGCTCGCCCGGGGCATTGGCCAGTTCCATAACCTTGGTCGACCAGACCTTGGAGTCGGTGGAGCCCGAAGCCGCCATTGCCAGCGCGATCAAGGCTGCCGCGTCATAGCTTTCCTTCGAGAAGGCGTTGGAGCCATCATAACCCGCCGCTTTCGCGATTTCCTCGTACGAGGCCGAACCCGCCGAGTCGGTGCCCGGAACTGCGCCGAACGAACCGTCCAGCGGAGCGCCGATGGC
>JAIYDR010000192.1 GCA_027487395.1 Rhodobacter sp.
AGATGAAGGAGGTGACGGTATCTGTCGCGCCCCCCGGCCCGCCCGAGGTGACGGCGATGACGATGTCGGCCAGTTTCAGTTTAAAGATGATGCGGATCAGGATGGCGGTGATCGACACCGGCAGCATCATCGGGAAGGTCACCTCCCAGAACGCGCGCCAGCCGTTCGCACCGTCCACTTTGGCCGCCTCGTTCAACTCTTTGGGGATGGCCTGCAACCCGGCAAGGATCATGATCATCATGAAGGGGATAAAGGTCCAGGCATCCATCAGCATGATGGTTATCTTGGCCACCCAAGGGCTGCCAAAAAAGGACGGGTCCTCCCACCCCAGAAAGCGCGCCAGCCGCGCAATGGGGCCAAAGCGCGCCTCAAGCATCGACTTGCCGATCATCCAGCTGACCGCCACCGGAGACAGCATCAGCGGCAGCAAGAAGGCCACACGGAAAAACTTGCGCGCCTTAATCTCGGCGTTCAGCGCCAAGGCAAGGGCAAAGGCGATGGCATATTCGATCAGGATCGCCAACGTATACCAGGCCATGTTCAGCATGGCGTTCCAATAGAACGGGTCGGACAACATTTGCCGGACGTTGTCCAAACCGTTGAACTGCCGCCCCGCGGTGCTGGACAGGTTCCAGTCCGAAAACGCGATGACCAGCCCGAACAGCAGCGGAAACACCGTCAAGGAAATCACAAACATCGCCGCTGGCAACACAAACAGCGTGCGCTTGCCATGTTCGCCATGCATCAGGACTTGCCCCCAGCACAGGCAGATCGTCCACAGGACATAGGCGTAAAGCGTGGGGCGCCAATTCTCGAACCCAAAGGAGGCGCTGCCCGTCATCTGCAGCAGTTGCGCCGCCGCGACGACCAGCATCAAGAGCCCTGACCCCCAGATCATCGCGCGGCCAAAGCCCTTTCTCTGGGCCGAGATGCTGTCATTGGTGACAACATGTAAAAGATCGCCTGCGCCACTCACCGTATTGCCCCATCTGGGAAAAGAAAGGTGCGCAGACACTGCGCACCTTGGATGTTGTTGGGACGTGGCGGGGGATATCCCCGCCACGTCAAAGCGGGATCACAGCCCCAGCGATGCCTTGTACAGCGCAATCTGGCTGTCGCGGCCGATCTGGTCGGTGATCTTTTCCCAAGCAGCGGCAATCGCATCGGCGGTTTCCTGCGCCGATTTGTAGGTGCCTGCGTAGCCCTTGGCCAATTCATCCTCGGCGACCGAGTAGTATTGGAAGATACCGGGGATACGGGGTTCGATGGCAGCGTTCGGGTGGTTGTAGCTGTCGAGGTTGGAGCCGAGGTAATCCTCGACAAAGGCCTTGTCGTAGCCCGCAGCGATCCATTCTTCGTACTGGAAGTGCGAGTTGCGATAAGGCTGGAAGCCCGACGGATAGGCGGACATCCACAGCGACAGGTCCTTGCCGCCCAGATGGGCTGCGGCGGACCATGCGGCCTTGCGCTTTTTCTCGTCGCCCGACACGCGGTTGGTGACATAGACGCCCCAACCCAAGTAGGCCATGTTCGGCGACTCGTTATAGGTTTCTTCCCAAGCGCCGGACTGGCTGTTGTAAACCTTGTCCGAACCGGGGTTGATGCCAAAGCCCACCACATCGCCCACGACAGAGGTGTCAGAGGTGCGTGCGTTGGACCCGATGTCGCCCCACCACATCAGCATCGAGCCGGTCCCGGCGAGGAACTGCGAGAAGCCGGTGGTGCCGGGGTCGGCGTTGATCTGGTCGGCCGGATAGGCATTGGCGGCGATCAGGTCCATGACATCCTGGATGGCCTGCACCCAAGCCGGATTGTTGACGCGCGGCTTCATGGTGTCCGGATCGAACAGCCATGCCGGATCGGCCGGGTGCTTGGCATAAGCTGCTGCACGGTTTTCCAGGAAGTAGAAACCGAACCCACCCCAACCCTTCAGCGGGTCCAGATAGCCAAAGGCCGGCAGGCCTGTCAGCGGATCGGTCTGGCCAGCGAGCGCCTTGGACACTGCGTTGACCTGCTGCCAGGTCTTGGGCACTTCGGCCCCGCCAATCGCGCCTTCGCCAAAATAGTCGCTGCGATAAGCGAAGGTGTGGCAGTCACCGTCGATCGAGATGCGATAGGTCTTGCCACCCCAGGTGCCAACCGGCGCCTTCAGGTAGTTCACATAATCGTCCATTTCGATCTGGGTGGCCACCCATTCGGGCATCTCGTCCAACAGACCCTGACCGGCGGTGTCGCCTTCCAGCGGCGCGCCCATGGCCAGAATGTCGAAGTCCACGGTGCCCGTGGCGATGTTTTGCTGCAGGCGCGGGTTATAGTCGGCCTGTGCAAGGTCGATCCAGTTGATCTTGGCGCCGGTATAGGTTTCCCAGCCCTTCAGCAGGCCGCGGAACAGGATGTTGTGCAAACCGTTGTTGTTGATGCCGAAGAAGGTCAGCTCAACCCCAGCGAATTCGCCTTCGGCCACGTTGGCCTTCGTCGGCCCAAGGCAGAGTTCGCCCACTTTCTGCCAATCGGCATCCGTCGGCGAGCCTGCGCCCACACCCGGAATCGCCAGAATTTGCGCGCGCACCGAATCTTGTGCCGCCGCTGCGCCAAAGCCCATGACCTTTGGCATCATGGCCATCGCGCCCAGCGCAGCCGTGCCGCGCAGCATGTTGCGGCGGCTCATTTTGGCGCGCGTGATTGCTTCGTAAAGTTCGACCTTCAAGATAGTTCCTCCCATGGAACATGCCCGGATCGGGTTTCCCGACGCGGGTCTGGTGTCTGTTTGTCTTGTCATTAAGGCCGCCACCCTGCGGCCATCTTTTGTCTGTCCGCGGATCGAACAGGTTCAAAAAGGGTCCCCCACACCCCGGTTTGGCAGCCTCCCTGAAACTAGCTTCGCAAGGCGGCAAGGCCCTGTCAAGTTTCTAACATGTTAGTATGGTCAGCGGGTGGACAGACGGCCTGAGACTGAGTTAGAAATTCGCACGGGTTCAGGGGGGACAAACGTTTGGCCGAAGTGACGATCCGCGCGTTGCGCAAGACCTATGGCGGTCTGCAAGTGATCCACGGGCTTGATCTGGACATTCCAGATGGGGCCTTTGTGGTGCTGGTGGGACCATCGGGCTGCGGCAAATCCACCCTCCTGCGGATGATTGCCGGGCTGGAAGAGGTGACGGGCGGCGATGTGATGATCGGGGACCGCCGGGTCAACAACCTGCCTCCGTCAGAACGTGACATCGCGATGGTGTTCCAGAACTACGCGCTTTACCCGCACAAGACGGTGGGTGCCAACATGGGATTCGCGCTGAAAATGCGCGGTATGGATGCGGCGGCAATCCGCGCCAAGGTGGAACATGCGGCGGGAATTCTGGGTCTGACGCCCTATCTTGAGCGGTATCCGCGCGCCTTGTCGGGTGGTCAGCGCCAGCGCGTGGCCATGGGCCGCGCCATCGTCCGCGACCCGCAGGTGTTCTTGTTCGACGAACCCCTGTCGAACCTTGATGCCAAACTGCGCGTGCAGATGCGCACCGAAATCAAGGAACTGCACCAGCGCCTGAAAACCACAACCGTCTATGTCACCCATGACCAGATCGAAGCCATGACTATGGCCGACAAGATCGTGGTCATGCAAGGTGGCCGGATCGAACAGGTCGGCGCACCGCTAGAGCTTTACGATCGCCCCGCCAATGCCTTTGTCGCGGCCTTTATCGGCAGCCCGTCGATGAACCTGTTGGATGGGCGCGTCTCGGGCGGGATGGTCGATGTCGGGGGGACGCGCCTGCCGTTGCCCGCTGGCGCGTCGGTCGCTGAGGGGCGCGAGGTGATCTATGGCATCCGCCCAGAGCATCTGCATCAGGCGGATCAGGGCCTGACCGGAACGGTCGCGGTGATCGAGCCGACTGGATCAGAGACCCATGTTGTTGTGCGCCTTGCAGGACGTGAGATTACGGCGGTGTTCCGCAACCGCGTGGCCTTTGCGCCCGGTGCCACAATCACGCTTGCGCCCGATGCCGCCGCGTCGCACCTTTTCGACAAGGCCACCGGTCAGCGCATATAGGGCCACGATATCTAAAGGGGGGGACGTCCATGCTGAAAGGGATCGACCATCGGCTGAATGCCGAGGTTTTGGGGTGTTTGCGCGCCATGGGACATGGCGACGTGCTCATCATTTCCGACACCAACTTTCCCGCCGATTCGGTTGCCCGCGCCACGGTGACGGGTCAGTTGTTGCGGATGGACAACTTGACGGCGGCAGAGGCGGTTCAGGCCGTCTTGTCAGTGCTGCCGTTGGATACCTTTGTTGATGACTTCGCGGGCCGGATGGAGATTGTTGGCGACGCCACCACCCTACCGCCAGTCCAAACCGAAGTGCAGGCTGCCATCGACGCCGCCGAAGGCCGCCACCGTCCGATGATCTCGATCGAACGATTTGCCTTCTATGACGTCGCCCGCAACGCCTATGCCGTGATCCAGACCGGGGAACGCCGGTTCTATGGCTGCTTCATGTTCCGCAAGGGCGTGATCCCGCCCGAGGCATGATCATGAAACCCATCGTCATCCTTGGCATCTTCGTTGCCGACACCGCTTACCGCGCAGAGCGTCAGCCCAAGATGGGCGAGACCATCCTTGGCACCTCTTTCGTGCTGGGGCCGGGGGGCAAGGGGTCCAACCAATCCGTTGCCGCCGCCATGGCCGGGGGACGCGTGCATTTTATCACCCGTCTGGGGGCCGATGCCTTTGCCGAAATCGCGCAGGCAACTTGGGCCAAGGCAGGTGTAGTGCCGGAAATCAAGGTGGACCACGAAAGTTACACCGGCGCGGCCTATATCTTCATCGAAAACGCCACTGGAAACAACGCGATCATCGTGGCTCCGGGGGCTGCGGGCCGTGTGTCGGTGCAGGATGTCGAAGAAAAGGCCGACCTGATCCGCTCTGCCGCGATCTTTGTGACGCAGTTGGAGCAGCCCATTCCCGCCGCCCAGCGCGCGCTGGAAATTGCCCGCGCCGCAGGCGTGACCACCATTCTGAACCCTGCACCGGCGGCGACGCTGTCGGATGCAATGCTGGCGCTGTGCGATTACGTCACCCCCAATGAATCCGAAGCCGAGGCTTTGACCGGCCTGCCTGTGACCTCGGTCGAGGAAGCGCGCACCGCCGCTGCCGCCTTGCTTGCCAAAGGCGTGGGCGCGGTCGTGATCACGCTGGGCGATAAAGGCGCCCTTTATCATGACGCCAAGCAATCGGTGCATGTACCCGTGATCACAGCTGGTCCCGTGGTGGAAACCACCGGCGCGGGCGACGCATTCAATGGCGGTTTCGCTGTGGCCTTGGCTGAAGGCTGCAATGTGATCGACGCCGTTCGCTTTGGCTGTGCCACCGCTGGCATCTCTGTCACCCGCCCCGGCACCGCGCCTGCCATGCCCTCGCGGGCAGAGATTGACGCGCTGCTGGCCCCTTAGACGTCGATCATGGGCCCGCGCAGCATGGCCAGAGCCGGATGTTGCAAATGCCGATCTACTGGCCATCCCTATGGGATGCTTCTCCCATGCCAGATCAAGGCCCGGTGGTCGGCAACAGGACGGCGACACGCAAGCCGCCCTCAGCGCGGTTCTCGAAGTCCAGCGTTGCGCCATGCACCTGCGCGATCATCTGGGAAATCGTCAGCCCCAATCCCGACCCGCCAGTGGAGCTGTTGCGAGAGGCGTCCAGCCGCTCAAACGGCTTGAGCAGGCGCTGCACAGCATCCGGCGCTATACCGGGACCTTGATCGTCAATGGTGATCCGCAAACCCGTGGCGTGGGTTGCCACGCTGATACGGGCAGAACTGCCATATTTCACTGCATTTTCAATCAAGTTTCGCATCAGACGCATGAAAAGATGCGGGCGCAAGATCGCGGAACTGCGCGGGCCTGCGGACAGTTGCACATCGGCGCCCATATCCTCGAACTCTTCGACAATCGTGGTGATCAGCGCGGTAAGATCGGTGGGCACCGCGGGCTCCTTGTTCGCCCCGATCTTTGACAGGTCGAGAATTCCGTTCACGATATGGGTCAGATGGTCAATCGCCTCGATCATCCGGTCACGCCCGCGCGACGGATCCAGATTCTCGGCTTGAATCCGCAGCGCCGTCAGGGGGGTGCGCAGATCATGGCCAAGCGCGCCAAGGATGGCGTCTTTGTCCAGCAACATCTGGGTGATGCGGGCATTCATGTCGTTAAAGGCTTCGGTCACGGCCCCAATCTCGGTTGGACCATTGGTCGGCACCGGCACCGTGGTTTGGCCAAGCCCAACTCGCGTTACGGCCGCCGACAGGCGCGACAAGGGCATCACCAGACGGCGGGTGAACAAAAGCAAACTGCCCAACACCAGCGCATACATCATCACCGTGCCAAGGATCACCCGCCCGTTGATCGAGCGATCATCGGTCACGGTCGTCACCCGGCAGCGCAGCCAATCGCCCCGCGGATCAGAGCGCACCGCCACAAAGGTCTCAACTGGCGTCATGGGCGGCGGCGGTGGGGGCCGAAGACCGGCGGCCAGCTCTGGCGGCGTCGGGGCACCGGGGCGCAGCACAAACCGCGTGCCGGCTTGCACCCGATCAAGACGCAACCCAACATCGCGGAAGGCGGATTGGATGCGGTCCTCCAAAGCGGGGTCGCGCCGCAATCCCTTTACGCCGCGCAGATCATAAGGCACCACCTCAAGGCTCATCAACGCGTCGCGTCGTGGACCCGCACCACGGTCGGGCCTCAACACTTCCGGCCGGAGCAAGCTGTCACTCAATGCTTCAAGGCAAAAGCTTTCGGCCAGACTGCCCATCTGGCCAATCTGGCTGAGTTGTTGTCCATTCAGCAAAACAACGATGTTCACCCCCTGCGCTGCCGTCAGAGCCAAGGCAATGGCAATTGCCATCTGGGCAAAGAGGCTGCGCGGCCGCCAAGCGGTCAGCCGGGTGCGCCAAGCGGAACGCGATACGGTCATGACACCTTACGCACATCCGCCGTAAAGACGTAGCCGCCGCTGCGGACCGTCTTGATATAGGCGGGTGCCGTAGGGTCGTCCTCAATCTTGCGGCGCAGGCGCAACACGCGGTTGTCGATGCTGCGGTCAAACAGGTCAGACTCTTTGGAATCGGCCAAATCCAACAGTTGATTGCGCGACAAGACATGGCGCGGATGCGTCACAAAAGCGATCAGCAGGCGGAATTCGGCGTCGCCCATCGGCACATTGACCCCATCCGCCCGCGTGACCATGCGTTCATCAATGTTCACGATCCAACTGTCAAAGGCATAGACCTGCCGCCCCAGCCCCGGTGCCACACGCACCCCGGTACGGCGCAACACGGCACGGATGCGCGCCAGCAATTCGCGCGGAGCAAAGGGTTTGCCGATGTAGTCATCCGCCCCCATTTCCAGCCCGATGATGCGGTCAATGTCATCGGTGCGGGCGGTGAGGAGGATGATCGGTACATCCGACCGGCTGCGCAGATCCCGGCACAGTGAAAGCCCATCTTCCCCCGGCATCATGATATCGAGGATGACCAGATCGACCGGGTGCAGCGCCAGCTGTACCCGCGCCGCCGCCGCTGAGTCGGCCACAACGGGCAAAAGCTCATTCCGGGCCAGATATTCAACCAATGGCTCTCGGATTGAGGATTCGTCATCGACGATGAGGATGCAGGTTCTATGCGTCATGGCCTATCCTAGGCCTGCGGTACGGATCAAATCAACCATGCCAAAGCGCAGTTCCTGACCATAGATCGGCTGCCATTGGTGGGGGGCGTGCAGAACGCTGTCAGGGTCCAAGTCCATCAAAGCGATAAACGTCTCAGCCACCAATTGCGCGCCCACCGGCCCCAGATGGCCCGGAAGCGTGTTCTTGGCCAGATCATCACCGTCCATCACACGCGCACGCGCGCACCATGTGTATTGCGCCTCGGCCAGCACATAGAACCACAGCGGCGCTTGGCCCCGGAAACTGTCGCCGTAAGCGGTGATCGGAAGGTTCTGCGTCAGACCGTTGACCGTCGCCTTGCCGACCATCAAATCCTCATCCGGGATCGGCTCAAGCCCCAGTGCCCGCGCCACATCCTGACCCGAAGCCAGCCCACTGGCCTGTCCGCGCATCAGATTGCGCAGCGCAAGATTTGCAATGGCCCCGGGTTTAGGCTTGGCAAAGCCCTCGGCCGTGGTGGCACCTTGCCCACCAGATTGCGAAAACTCCGGCAAAAAGGCCAAGGGGTTCACAAGGCTGGTATCGAGTTTGTACGAGGCCTGCACACGGTGCTTGCCTTGCGGAATCTGATCAACAGTCATCGCAGCGCGGGTTTCAAAGAACAGACCCCAATCTATCGCCCATTCCTTCGGAAAGGCGCGATGACCGTTCAACCCGGCCTGATCCACCGCAGCAAAGATGAACTTGCGCCCTGCGGCAGCCGGATTGCGGCTTTGCTCGTCAGCGCTTCCCGTCATCTGGGTATTCAAACGATAGATCGTCCGGATCGCCGAATGGCCATAGCGGTAGGCGGCATCGGAAAACTCCAGCGGCATGTCGCCGGGGCGCAGGTCGGCGGTCAGGCGGCGCTGGCTGCGCCCGCCGTTGGGTCCGCGCCCTTCGGCCATTGCGGGCAAGAGGCTGTGCATGACCTCAACCCCACAAAGGCGCGGCAGAAAATCGGTCAGCAGCATCCATTGATAATGCCACGTCACCAACTGCCGCAGTTCGGCAAAGCTGGCGTCTGGGCGATCCTTGGCCAAGGCATTGTGAAAACTGACAAAAACGCCGTGAAGCTGGCTGACCAATACGTTTTCATCGTTGCGCTTGTCGCCAATCACCGCAACATCGTCGATCCGGGGATGGTCAAAACTGGCCGAGGGACGCCCGCCTTGGGTCAAGGCCCGTCCGCGCAACAGACTGCGGCCATCGGCGCTATAAAGGAACGGCTGCAAACCCGGCCCCGCGCCATAGAGCGAGTCAAGATCAAACCGGGCAGAGCGGTGGTTGACCCCCGACTGTCCTTTAAGTTGAAACCCGTCATCCGCCTTGAAGGTGACATCGTGGTCGACGAATTGACCAAGATAGGTATAACCCGCCGGAATGCCGAAGTTTTCTTCGTCATCCAACTCGTTTTCCTGCGTGGCCGTAAGGGTCACTTCGCCCCTCTCGTTCCGCAAGGGCTGGTCTTTGTCATCCGTCAACATTTCGGGTGAAGAGCTCATCCCCGGCAAGCTGGCCCCCGCACCGTTGGCCAAGCGGATCAGGTCAGCTTCCGCAAACTGGGCGGCAGGCAGTGACGGAAACAGACTGCGAAAGCCCCCGGTGTCCGGAAAGGGAACAGATTGGGCAAAGGCAGTTGCCGGGGTATGTGTGACGGCATAAGCCAGCGGTAGGCTGGCAATCGATTTGAGAAAAAAGCGGCGATTCATGGCGCAAACTCCTTGCTGGGTTTGCCAACACTGCGGCCCGCCTGTCGCCGCAAAATGGCGATGGAACAAGGAACCTGTCGCATCTGATGAAATACTGTCGCGACGTGTCGCAAGATCGGGGATTGAACCGCTCTGGGTTGATCACAGGCCGTATTGGACCGCCACCGCGTCTGGTCCGGTCAGGTGCCCATGTGATGCGGCGTTATCCGTTGAACGTCAGGTCCAACCCTTGATCGCGCGTCTAGCTTGCAAATCCGACCACCGCAGCCGGTGCAGGTTCAAAACCTGACCAGCGCGGCGGCACTTGTATTGAACAGTTGCGCAGACAAACCGCAGGGCCAAAGGATCAACTCGTCAGTGCGCAAGCTTTACCCGCATTTGGAGAAGCCACAGTTGGCGCAGGTCATGCAGCCTTCGACCATCCGCATCTCAAAGCTGCCGCAACTGGAGCAGGATTTGCCTTTGGGTGTGGACAGGACGACCACTTCGGCATGCGGGTCGGATTTCAGGCCCAGCCCCTCGCCCGCGATGAAGCCGATCTCGATCAGGTGGCGTTCAATCGTGCCGCCGATGGCCGCAAGGATGGACGGGATATAGCGCCCTTCGATCCAAGCGCCGCCACGCGGGTCAAAGACGGCTTTCAATTCCTCGACCACGAAAGAGATGTCCCCGCCGCGCCGGAACACCGCCGAAATCATCCGCGTCAGGGCGACAGTCCAGGCGAAATGCTCCATGTTCTTGGAGTTGATGAACACCTCAAACGGGCGGCGATGCCCAGCGATCACGATGTCATTCACGGTGATGTAAAGCGCATGCTCCGACCCCGGCCATTTCAGCTTATAGGTGGCACCTTCCAATGCGGCGGGACGGTCGAGCGGGTCTGACAGATAGACCACCTCGGCCCCTTCGCTGCTGGCTTTCACCTGCGCGGGTGCCTCAGATGGGGTTTTGTCGGAGGCTTCGGACACGGTCAGCACCGATCCGGTCACGTCATTCGGGCGATAGGTGGTGCAGCCTTTGCAGCCCTGATCCCAAGCGGCCATGTAAACCTCTTTGAAATCGTCAAAGCTGATGTCTTCGGGGCAATTGATGGTTTTCGAGATCGACGAGTCGATCCATTTCTGCGCCGCAGCCTGCATCCGCACATGATCCAAGGGCGGCAGGGTTTGCGCGTTCACAAAGTAATCCGGCAGTGCCGTATCGCCCATCTTTTCCCGCCACAGGCGGACGGCGTAATCGACCACTTCTTCCTCGGTCCGCGACCCGTCCTTTTGCAGCACTTTGCGCTTGTAGGCATAGGCAAAGACCGGCTCGATGCCTGAGGACACATTGCCCGCGTAAAGGCTGATGGTTCCGGTCGGGGCGATGGATGTCAAAAGCGCATTGCGGATTCCATGGGTGCGGATCGCATCGCGCACATCGGTGTCCATTTCGCGCAGCGAGCCTGAGGCGAGGTATTTTTCCGCGTCAAACAGCGGGAACGCACCCTTTTCCTTGGCCAGATCAACCGAGGCCAGATAGGACGACCGCGCAATCGCTTTCATCCAGGCTTCCGTCTGCGCGGCGGCTTCAACCGAGCCATAGCGCAGGCCCAGCATCAGCAGCGCATCGGCCAGACCCGTCACACCCAGACCAATGCGGCGCTTGTTGCGCGCCTCTTCGGCCTGTTGCGGCAGGGGGAAGCGGCTGGCATCCACCACATTGTCCATCATCCGCACAGCGGTGCGGACCAGATCATCCAGCGCCGCCTGATCCATCCGCGCCTGCGGAGTAAAGGCATCCGCCACCAGCGTCGCCATGTTGATCGACCCGAGCAAGCACGCGCCATAGGGCGGCAGGGGTTGCTCACCGCAAGGGTTGGTCGCGGCGATGGTCTCGCAATAGGCAAGATTGTTCATCGCATTGATGCGGTCGATGAAGATCACACCGGGTTCAGCGAAATCATAGGTATTGCGCATGATCTTGTTCCACAGATCGCGCGCCTGCACGGTCTTGTAGACCTTGCCATCAAAAACCAATTCCCACGGCCCATCTGCCTTGACCGCCGCCATGAAGGGATCGGTGATCAGCACCGACAGGTTGAACATCCGCAGACGGGCGGGGTCTTTCTTGGCCTCAATGAAGGCCTCAACATCCGGGTGGTCGCAGCGCATGGTGGCCATCATCGCGCCGCGCCGGCTGCCCGCCGACATGATGGTCCGACACATCGCGTCCCACACATCCATAAAGGACAGCGGGCCAGAGGCATCGGCGGCGACGCCCTTCACCTCGGCCCCTCGGGGGCGGATGGTGCTGAAATCATAGCCGATGCCGCCGCCCTGCTGCATGGTCAGTGCGGCCTCTTTCAGCCCGTCAAAAATGCCGCCCATGTTGTCAGGGACCGTGCCCATGACAAAGCAGTTGAACAGCGTGACCGACCGCCCCGTGCCCGCACCTGCCGTGATCCGGCCTGCGGGCAGATACTTGAACCCCTCAAGCGCGTCATAAAACTTCGCTTCCCATTTGGCCGGGTCTTTTTCCACCTGCGCCAAAGCACGGGCGATCCGACGCCACGTATCCTCAACCGTGCCATCCAAAGGCGTGCCGTCTGCCTCTTTCAGACGGTACTTCATGTCCCAGATCTGCTCGGCGATGGGGGCGGCGAATCGAGACATACGATTTTCCTTCAGTTTGTGTGGGATGGCATGAAGGCACACAAGATAGGCTCAGTGGCAAGGGTCGTCAAATGCCGTGACAGCCCTTGCAGCGGTGAACCATCGGACTAGGATGTGTCTCCCCTCGGAGACTGCCCATGACCGGATTCGTCAACCTCATGAAACTTTGCGTCGGCGCGGACAGCGTCGAGGATCTGGCCGATTGGCAGAGCCAGAACGCGCATCGCTGGCCCGAAGGCTGCGCCGTGCATGTCACCCGCATGTGGCCCAAGCGCGAGGCCGAGGTTGTGGCGGGTGGGTCGCTCTATTGGGTCATCAAGGGCGCCGTTCTGGCGCGTCAGCGCATCGTGTCGCTGGAGCGCGTGCAGGGCGGCGACGGCATTGACCGCTGCGCCATCGTGCTGGACCGAGAGATCATCCGCACCGACGGCACCCCGCGCCGCCCCTTCCAAGGCTGGCGCTACCTTGACCCCGCCGACAGCCCGCGTGACCTGCCCAAGGGCCGCGCCCGCGAAGACGCCCTGCCACCGTCCCTGGCACAGGCGCTGGCAGAGATTGGGCTGCGGTGACCCCGTTCGTTTGAACAGCCTTACGACAGATCGCCCACGGGTCGTTAGAATGGCGCAGGACGAACAGTCTGGGCACGGCTAACTTTACGCCCTTGCCCCGGATCAACCGTTCAGCGTCTGATCGCCTGATACTTTCGGATAGTTTTCAAACGCATCGGTGTGGTGCGGTTGATCGAACGGCGGAAGACGATAAGCAATCTGCCATGAAAACCGTTTCTGCCTCTGTGTTGGTCGCGATGGGCTTGGCGGGCCTTGTCGCGGTGGGGAGTGCCTCGCTGATCTTGGCCCTGCCCGCGCCGAAGGGAGATCTATTGCTTGTATTGGTCCCGCCTTGGATCGGTGCAAACGAGGTTGTGCTTGCGGCGGGCGGTCAGATCACAGGGCCGCTTTCCGCCCCGCTTTCCGTCCTTGCGATTGGCACGACACCAGATCGCCTGCTGGCGGCAGGGGCGTTCTGGGTTGCCGACGGACGATTGGCGGCCCGCCTGTGTGGCTTGGAATAAGGACGACAGCATGACGACGCAAACCTTGCAGAACTTCGACGGGCTGGCCGTCAACCGACTGGTGGGCATCGCACTTGCGCCACTGGCCCCGGTCGCGGCATGGCTGGTGGGCACCGAGATTTGGGTGCCGCTGCTCGCCTCGGCGCTGTTTGCATGCCTTGCTTTGGCCTCGGGCCGGGTCTCGCCCGCCTCGCGTCCCTTGGTGCTGTCGCTGTCCTTGATCGGCCATTGCATCGCGCTGACGGCGGCCTTTGCCGGGCATGCGTGGCAGCTTGACGCGCATATGCTGTTCTTTGCCGTGCTGGCGATCATCGCCACGATGGGCTCTGTCGCCGCTGTCGTTTTGGCAGTCGTGGTCACGGCCGTGCATCATCTGGGCTTTGGCCTGCTCGCCCCGATGCTGGTCTATCCCGAAACCGGCGTGGTCGCGCTGTTGGGCCGGACCGCGATGCATGCCGCAATCGTGGTGTTTGAGGCTGCGGTGTTGATCTGGACCTTGCTGCAAAGCGCCCGCGCCAAATCCGAGATGCTGGCCGCCCGCGAAGCCTTGGCCGACACCGCCCGCCGCGCCGAGGTCGCGCAAATCGAGGCCGAGCAGACCCGCGAACAGGCGATCCATGCGGCAGCACGTACACGCGCCCAGGGTCAGCGGGCCGCTTCTGCGCTGGAGCAAATTGCCGCCACCGCCCGCGCGGCCACCGAAAGCGCGGCCCATGCCTCGGCCCTTGTGGCACGCACCGGGCAAGAGGGCGAAAAATCCAGCGCCGTCGTCACCTCTGCGACCGCCGCGATGAATGCGATCGAGCAATCCTCGGTCCAAATTGGCCAGATCATCACCGTGATCGACGAAATCGCCCGTCAAACCGACCTTCTGGCCTTGAATGCAGCCGTAGAATCCGCCCGTGCGGGGGATGCCGGCCGCGGCTTTGCCGTCGTGGCGAATGAGGTGCGAAAACTGGCTCAACGGTCGGCTGATGCGGCGCTGCAAATCCGGTTATTGGTCACAGCCTCAAGTGCGCGGGTGGTCGAAGGTGTCGGTTTGGTTGATGAGACCGGCCGCGCGCTTGGTCGGATCGTCGAGGCCATTGCCGAGTTGAACATGGTGATCGGAAGCATCGCAGCAGGCGCGGCAGAGCAATCGCGCGATCTGACGCAGGTGACGCAGACGATCACGCGGATGGACCAGATGACGCAAAGCCAAGGCGACGCGACCGCCGCCGCCCTGCCAATGCAAATGTCACAGCTTCAGCCTCAGGCAGCCTGACCCATCCGCAGGGCGACATCCAGCATCCGGTTGGAAAATCCCCATTCGTTGTCATACCAGCCGAAAACGCGCAGCATCCCGCCTTTGGTGACGCGCGTTTCTGCGGTGGCCATGACGATGCTTTCCGGTCGTGCCCGCAGGTCGGTGGATACCAAGGGCCGATCCGTTGCGCCAATCACCCCGCCCGCGCGGCGCAAAAGGTCGTTCACTTCCGCCGCCGTGGTCGGGCGCTCGGTCATCACCGCCAGATCGACGGCGGACACGCTTGCCGTCGGCACCCGCACCGCCGATCCTTCGATCCGCCCGGCAATCTGCGGCAAGACCCGGTCCAACAATCGCTGAGCACTGGTGGTGGTCGGCACCATCGACAATGCCGCCGCCCGACTGCGCGGATAATCCGCTGCGGGCGCATCCACGGTGGGCTGCGATCCGGTGTAACAATGGATCGTCGTCATTGATCCGGTCACCACCCCCCAATAGTCATGGATCAGCCGGGCCAAAGGGGCCAGCGCATTGGTGGTGCAAGAGGCATTGGACACGATCATTTGCCCTGCCAATTCAGCGTCATTGGCCCCCAGCACCAATGTCAAATCCGCCGCCGAGGACGGTCCCGACACCAGCACGCGCGCCGCGCCTGCCTGCAAGCCCTGCTCTGCCACATCGCGCTTGTCTGCGCGTCCAGTGCATTCCATCACCACATCCACCTTGGCCAAGGCCATGATCGAGATGTTAGGGGTGCGGTGCAATGGGATGGCACGGCCATCGACGACCAAAGCGCCATCCTCCAGCGCCACAGACCCGCGCCATGGGCCAAAGACGGAATCATATTCAAACAGATAAGCGCACATCTCAGGCGCGGCGATGTCGTTGATCCCCACCACCTCAAGCCCCGGCCAGCGATGCGGTGCCTGCGCCCAAGCGCGCAGAACCGACCGCCCGATCCGTCCGAAGCCGTTGATGAACACCCGCATCTTTGCCCCCCGCTGACAGCGTTGCGCCAGACAGACCACCATAGGCCAGCCGGATCAATGGCAGAGTCGGAATTTGATCAGATTTCCCTCAGCCCTCAAACCGCCATTCGGTGTGATGGGCATAGGTCTCACCGGGGCGCAGGGTGATCTGCGGAAAATGCGGATGCGAGGGTGCGTCCGGCCAGAACTGCGGCTCGATCGCCAGCCCCTCATAGGCGCCATGGCCGGGGCGGATCGCGGCGCGCCCGTCATAGACCTGCACCCCCGGTTCGGTCGTGGCGATGGTCATGGCCACTCCGCGCGTGCCTGTCAGCCAGAGCACGTCGCGCAGACCTTCGCGGTCTTGGGCAAGGCACCAATTGGTATCCATCGCCGGATCGCCCGGCCCGATGATCCGCTCCGCGCGCATGTCCAAGGCCGTATCCTGAACGGCAGGCGTCTCGCCGGTCGGGATCAGGTCTACATCCACCGCCGTCACCGCATCGGCGGCGATCTTCAGACGGTGGCCCTCCCAAGTCGGGGTGCCATCAAGGTTCCAATAGCTGTGGTTGCAAAAGTTCACGAGGGTCGGCGCGTCAGTTGTCACCGTCACTTCAAGCCGCAGGGTGGCGGTGCGCTCGACACTCCAGCGGGCCGAGACACGGCGATTGCCGGGAAAGCCGCCCTCGCCATCTGCCAGCTTTAGCGTCAATGTACAGGCGGTATCCGTCACTTCGGCCAACCGCCAGACCCGCGCATGGGTGCCGCCATCGCCTGAGTGCAGCAAATGCCGTCCGCTCTGATTTGCATCAAATTGATACTCGTGGCCGTCGATCACCGCCCGCGCGCCGTTGATGCGATTCGCTACCGGACCCACCAGCGCGCCGTGGTATTGCATCGGGCCTTCGTAATCCTCCAGCCGATTCGATCCCAAGGTCAGGTCATGGCCCACCCCATCCAGACGCACCGATTGCAGGATCGACCCATAGGTCAGCAGCGCAGCGGTCAACCGCCCGCTTCCCAAAGTGATCTTCGAGACGGCGGCACCGGCCCCTGTCCGCCCGAACGGGGCAATCCCAATCTGCGTCATCGTACTCAACTCCCCGTCTGCGCCGCACCATTGGCCCCGGCGGCGCAACATTGGTCGCGCGCCACGCGGCGGTGGTCAAGGAGTCTCATGGTTAACGCGGGCCGGATTACGGCGCTGCACAGGATGTCATCGCATCGGCAAGCCCGGTCAGCAGCGCGGCATAAAGCCCTGGCCCCGGTTCCAGCGTCGATCCATTGGGGTCCAGCGCAGGCCCAAGCGCCGCGCCGCTGCCCTCGGCCAGTTGTTCGGCCAGTTTCGGGTCATGCTGCGCTTCGGGGAAAACGCAAAGGACTGCGCCACCCGCCGCCGCATCCCGCAACTCGCTCAGGCGCGCGGCACCGGGGGCTGTCGCATCGCCAAGCGCGATAGAGCCAAAGATGTGCAACCCGTAGTGATCGGCGAGGTAACCATAGGCGTCGTGAAATACCACCACGGGCTTATCTTTCAGCGTGGCAAAGCGCGCGGTCAGGTCAGCGTCCAACTGGTCGATCCCGGCCACTGCCGTCGTCGCATTGGCGGCATAGGTCGCGGCATTATCCGGATCGATCCGCGCCAGTTCCGCCGCGATGGCCCCAAGCCAGGCCTTGGCGTTTGCGGGGTCAAGCCAGGCGTGCGGATCGGTGCCGGAATGGTCGTGCCCCTTTTCATGCCCATGGTCGTCATGCCCGTGATCGTCATGGCCTTCCTCGGCCATATGCGCCCCATCGTCGGCATAAGCCCGTGTCAGCGTTCCAGGCACAGCCAGCAGCGGAAGTTGCGCCCTGGCCTCGCCCGAACCCTCTAACGCGCGGTCCAGCCACGGCGTCAATTCCGGCCCGATCCAGACCACCAACCCCGCATCGGCCAAAGCCGCAGCCTGACTTGGGCGCAGTTGGAAATCATGCTCACTCGCACCGCGCTCCAACAAGAGCTCGGGCCTGCCCAGATCGCCCATCACCTGCGACACCAAAGCATGCACAGGCGGGATATCGGTCATCACCTTGGGGACCTCGGCCCAAGATGGCAAAGCAAGACTGGTGGGCAAAGCAAGACTGGCCAGCAAAAGCGATATGATATAACGCATCGAAACACCCTTCTCGGTCACGGTCCTGGGTGATATCCGTGTAATATGATAACATGTCAAGAGGCCTCCCATGCCGCAGGATCACGCCACCGACTGTCCGGGCTGTGCCACACCTGATCTGGCCTTTGCCCGGCACGACCATGCCCATTGCGCAGACGATGTGATGACCCGCGCCACCGACATGGCCAAAGCCCAAGGCGCACGGCTGACCCCCGTCCGTCGCCGCGTGCTGGAAATCCTGCTGGAGGGCCACCGCGCCATGGGGGCTTATGACGTCTTGCAACGCCTTGCCGCCGAAGGCTTTGGCAACCAGCCCCCCGTCGCCTATCGCGCGCTGGAATTTCTGGTGGAGCAGGGTCTTGCCCATCGCATCGCCCGGCTGAACGCCTTTGCCGCCTGCATGCACCCCGGCGAAGCGCATGCCCCTGCGTTCCTGATCTGCCGCGCCTGCAACCATGTGGCCGAAGCCCCCGCCGCCCCGGTGCGTGACGCGCTCGACAGCGCCGCTGCCGCCATCGGCTTCACCATCGAACGCAGTACGGTTGAGGCTTTGGGTCTATGCCCCAACTGCGCGGAGGCTGCATGAACGCCCCCCTTCGCCCCGCCGTGGCCCCGCTGATCACCGCCGAGAACCTGACCATCCGCATGGACGGGCAAGAGGTGCTGACCAATGTCTCTCTCGCCATCCAGCGGGCAGAGATCGTGACGATCCTTGGCCCCAATGGCTCGGGCAAATCTACACTTTTGCGCGCGCTTTTGGGCATTCTGCGCCCAGCCTCTGGCACGGTGACCCAGCGGCCCGGGCTGGTCATCGGTTATGTGCCGCAAAAGCTGGCGGTGGATCGCACCTTGCCGATGACGGTGCGTCGCTTCCTGTCGTTGCCAGTGCGTGTGACCGACACGGATGCCGCATCGGCACTGATCCGCGTCGGCATGCCCGATGTCGCGCAACGGCAAATGGCCGATCTGTCCGGCGGCCAATTCCAACGCATCCTGCTGGCCCGCGCGCTGCTGGCCCGGCCCGATATCCTGATTTTGGATGAGCCGACCCAAGGGCTGGACCAACCCGGCGAGGCGGCGTTTTACCGCCTGATCGAAGAGGTGCGCCGCGAAACCGGCGTCGCCGTGCTGATGGTCAGCCATGACCTGCATGTCGTCATGGCAGCCTCGGATCGGGTGATCTGCCTGAATGGCCATGTGTGCTGCGAAGGCACCCCGCGCGTGGTGTCAAATGCGCCCGAATACCGCGCGCTGTTCGGTCTGGGCACCCAAGGGGCCTTGGCGCTGTACCAGCATGTGCATGACCACAGCCATGACCACGGGCACCACCACGGGCACGATCACGGGCACGATCATTCGCCCCACGATCATCACGGGCATGATCACGGGCATGATCACGGGCACCACCTTCACAAAGACCACGACCATGCTTGACGATTTCCTGATCCGCGCCGCCCTTGCCGGGGTTGGTCTTGCCTTGGCCACCGGACCTTTGGGATCTTTCGTTGTGTGGCGCAGAATGGCCTATTTCGGCGATGCCACCGCCCATGCGGCGATCCTTGGCGTGGCTTTGGCGCTGGCCACCGATCTGCCGGTGGTCGCAGGCACGCTGACCGTTGCCTTGGCAATGGCCGTCACCGTCTCCACCCTCGCCGCGCGCGGTTGGGCGATGGACACCACCCTTGGCGTGCTGGCCCATTCCGCGCTCGCCCTCGGCCTTGTCGCGGTCAGCTTTGTTCCCGGCGCGCGGACGGACCTGTCGGCCTGGCTGTTCGGTGATATTCTTGCCGTCTCGCGCGGCGATCTGGCCTTTATCTGGGGTGGGGCGGCGCTGGTTCTGGCGCTGTTGGTCTGGCGCTGGCAAGCCCTGCTCACCGCCACACTCAACGAAGATCTCGCTCATGCCAGCGGGTTGAACCCGGCGCGGGAACGGTTGGTGCTGACCCTTGCCCTCGCCGTGGTGGTGGCCGTGGCGATCAAGGTCGTCGGCGCATTGCTCATCGCCGCCATGCTGATCATCCCCGCCGCCGCCGCACGCGGTCTTGCCCGCACGCCCGAAGGCATGGCGATGATGGCGAGCGTGATCGGCGCAGCCGCCACCCTCGGTGGCCTTCAACTGTCGCTCTGGCAAGACACCCCGGCTGGGCCATCCATCATCACGGCAGCGGCGGTGATCTTTGCCCTGTCGGCAAGCCTCGGGCGGATGCGGCGCGGCTGATCTTTGCCGCATTCTGCCCCGATTGCTGCTCTATTTGGAGTGCAGGATCACCCGCATTGGTTGATTACAGGGCCTAGGTGATGCTGCGGATTCTGATGCTCAAGGTCATGGTTATGCTGGGCATGGCGGGTTTCGCCATGATGGTTGATTTCCAGCAAAGCCAGAAACGCAATCCGGACCTGACGCTTGAAAACTACATCGAGGTGCGTTTGGCCCTCGTGCGGTTATTGATTGCCGCCCAATCAGCCGAGGCCGAAATGCGCAAAGCACCGACGTCTGAGGTCACGCAAGCAGGCAGCCCTCCGACACCTGGCGCGGCGGACCAGCAGACCACCCCAGCGCCGGATGAGGCCGCAACGGAAGGCTCAAGCCTTCTACAAAAGCCGCAGTTCGGCAGTTTTGGCACCTGCCGGATTGAAGGCGGTCGCAAGACCTGTTCCATCAGCGACGGCTAACGCCTGCTGCCTGACGTCAGCAACTGCCGCGAAACTGTCGCCTTCGAGCGGTAATGTCGTTTTCGTCTCACAAGGGTCGGCCCCACTTGCCCCTTTCCCACCGGTTCGGGCAGATAGGGCACAAAGCATCCCCACGCCCGGAGTCGGCCCATGAAAACCCATGTCAAAGCCCTTGTCGTCGGCGGCGGAGCCGTCGGGAACGGCATCGCCTATCACCTCGCCAAGGCAGGTTGGGACACGATGCTGGTGGAACGGGATGAACTGACCGCAGGCTCCACTTGGCACGCGGCGGGACTGCTGCCCCTGTTCAACATGAGCTACGCCACCACGCATATCCACAAATACTCGGTCGATTTCTACAAGGGGCTTGAGGCTGAGACTGGCCTAAACCCCGGTTTCTACGTTGTCGGCAATCTGCGCATGGCGCAGCGTCAGGAACGCATGGACGAATACATGCTGTACTCCTCGGTCGCCGAAACCGCGGGGGTCTATCATGAATTCCTGACCCCGAAAGACATGAAGGACCGCTGGCCCTTGCTGCGGACCGAAGACCTTGTCGGTGCGCTCTATCACCCGCAAGACGGCTACATTAACCCCGCCGATGTGACTCAGGCCATGGCCAAAGGCGCGCGGCAGTTGGGCGCGACGATTGAGCGGAAGATTCAGGTCAACGGCTATCGCTGGACCGGATCGGAATGGATCGTCTCCGTCACGCGGATGGAAGACAAAGGCGGCAACCTGCAGCCGACCGAAGAGCATTACGAAATCCATGCCGAACATGTGGTGACCGCCACGGGCAACCACGCCCAACGCACCGCGCGTCTGCTGGGGATCAAGATCCCCGCCATCCCGGTGGAACACCAGTATATCGTCACCGAACCCGACCCTGCTTTGGTCGAATGGCGCAAGACCAACCCGCAGCACCCCGTCCTGCGCGATGCAGATGCCAAATGGTATGTCCGCGAAGAACGCGGCGGCTGGATCCTTGGCCCCTATGAGCGCAACGCCCCGGCGCGGTTCCTTTATGACGTCCCGGCAGGCTTCCGCGCCGACCTCTTCCCGCTCGATCTGGAGCGGATCGAGGCGGAGTATATGTCGATGATCCATCGCCTGCCGTCCTCGGAAACCGTGGGGCTAAAGGACGATTACAACGGCCCGATCTGCTATACCCCCGATGGCAACCCGCTGGTCGGCCCGGTCCCCGGTCTGCGCAACATGTGGATCGCCGAAGGCTTCAGCTTCGGTATCACCGCTGCCGGTGGCACGGGCTATTACCTGGCGCAGTTGATGACGCAAGGCGAGGCGGAAATCGACATGGCCAGCTTGGACCCCAAGCGCTACGGCAATTGGATGACCACCGAATACGCCGCCCGCAAGAATGAGGAATGCTATGAGCATGTCTTCATCCTGCACCACCCAGACGAAGAACGCGAAGCCTGCCGCCCCCTGCGCACCGCCCCCGCCTATGACCGCCAAAAGGAAATGGGCGCGCAATTCGGGCAGGTGAACGGCTGGGAACGCCCGAACTACTATGGCCCGAAAGACGCGCCGGCCACTTTCGACCATGACGGTCGCAGCTTCCGCCGCGGCACATGGTGGCCCTATGCCGAGGCCGAGGCGAAAGCCGTCCGCAACACGGTTGGCATCATCGACGCCGCCGCCTTTACCAAGCATCTGGTGCGCGGTCCGGGGGCGACGGCCTTCCTTGACCACTTCACCTGCAACAAACTGCCGAATGTGGGCCGGATCAACCTGACCTATGCCCTGACCGACCACGGCACCACGCGCACCGAATACACCATCGTGCGCCTGAAAGAGCATGAGTATTACCTGATCTCTGCCGGGGCCTGGACCGCCTATGACGCCGATTTCCTGATCAAGGCGGCCGAGGATTGGATGGCGCAGGGGGGCGGCTATATCGACATCCATGACATCACCACCCAATGGGGTGTCTATGCGCTGGCAGGCCCCAATGCCCGCGCCTTGCTGAAAGATATCGTCAAAGACGCCAATCCCGACACCGTCCTGTCCAACAAACGCTTCCCCTGGCTGTCCTACCGCGACATCGAATTGGGCATGTGCCCGGTCCGCGCCGTCCGCGTGGCCTATACCGGGGAACTTGGCTGGGAACTGCACTACCCCATCGAATTTGGCCGCTACCTGTGGGATTTGATCTGGTCAGTTGGCGAAAAGCACGGTCTGACTGGCGTGGGCACACGCGCACAAAACTGGCTGCGGCAGGAAAAATCCTACCGCGCATTCGGCAACGAGTTGGGCCGCGACGCCACCCCGCTGGAAGCCGCGCTGGACCGTTTCGTGGACCTGTCCAAGGACTTCCGTGGCAAGGCCAAGATGCTGGAAACCGGCATCCGCAGCAAATGCGTGACGGTGCTGATCGACGGACCCGCCGATGCTGATCCGTGGGGCAAAGAGGCGCTCTTGGTGGATGGCGTCAAGGTTGGACGCCTGACCTCGGGCGGCTATTCGGTGGCCTTTGGCAAGCAGATCGGCATGGGCTACGTCCGCCCCGACCTGGCCGAGGTTGGCACAAAGCTGAAGGTCAAAATGCTGCGCCAGGAATGGGAGGCCGTGGTGGTCGAGGACAGCCCCTTTGACCCATCCAACGCCCGTATCCGTATCGACGGCTGAACCGTCAGCGGCGGGGGGGCCAGCCCCCCGCACACCCGTGGGGTGTTTGAGCCAAGATGAAGGAGGCAGAAGAAGCCTTTCCCCTCATTTATGGTGCGTTGGCCGCCAGCCACGCCCGCCATGCAGCGGCAGAGCCTGCAAAGACGTTGATATCCACCTCGCCC
>JAIYDR010000158.1 GCA_027487395.1 Rhodobacter sp.
TCTGATAAGGTATCTGTGACAGAAGCAATGGGCCAGGGAGGTTAGGCCATGCAAGCCAAGGCGAACTTCGGGCACAATAGCGGGGCCAAGCAGACCATGTATGCGATTGCGTTCGATTTGGATACGACGACCTTGAAGGCGAGCTATCACAATGAGCCGTGGCAAAACGCCTACAATGACATCTCCAAGGCGCTGCGCGGTCATGGCTTTGACCGGACGCAGGGCTCGGTCTATTTCGGCAGCGAGAGTGTTGATGCCGTGACCTGCGTTTTGGCGGTTCAGCAACTGACCAGCGACTTTGATTGGTTTGGCCCATCGGTCCGCGATATCCGTATGTTGCGGATCGAGGATAACAATGACCTGCGCCCGGCTGTTGAGCGCGCGATTGCGATGAAGAAATGATGCGCGGTCTCGCTCTCGTCTCTTTGCTTGCACTCGCCGCCTGCGATCCGGCGCGGGCGGTGGATGACCTTGGCCGCCGCACGGCGCAAACCGTGGTCAAACCCATCGTCAATGACAGCATGCCCGAACCGCAGGCCGCCATCGTCACGCGTTGTGTGGTCCAGAACGCCACCAGCGATGAGGTGCGGGGGTTGATCCGCGATGTCGGCAATCCCGCCGGGACCGCCACCATCGCGGCGGTGCGGACGATCCTGCAGCGTCCGGCGACCTTGGGCTGCATCACTCAGGCGGGTCTGCCCGCGCCGCAGGTGTGATGATGCGTGCCCTGATCCTTGTGCCGCTGATCTTCTTGCCGCTGGCCGCCTGTGGTCCAACCTCCGTGCCGCAGGCAGAGCGGGAGTGTTTTGAACGCGCCCGTTTGGCCGCCGCGCCGCGCGGTGAGGTGGGGTTTGGCGTCGGAAGTGACGGATCATCGGGGGGGAATCTGTCGCTCTCCGTCTCGTCCGATTTCCTGATGGGGCGCGATCCGTCACAGGTCTACGATTCTTGCGTCTATCAAAAATCCGGCCAGCCCCCCAGCCGGCCGCTGTATTCACGACCGGATTGGCGGGGGTAACCCCGTCGTCCGGACCGAACCGAACAGCGCCCCAGCCCAATCGGGGCGACCCAGAAGGAAGAGAAGAATGGTCCAGTTCACGCTCCCGAAAAACTCCAAGGTCCGCACCGGCAAGACCTGGCCCAAGCCTGCGGGCAAGACTGTCCGCAAGTTCCAGATTTACCGCTGGACCCCGGATGACGGGGAAAACCCGCGCGTGGACACCTATTTCGTCGATATGGACACCTGCGGCCCGATGGTTCTGGACGCGCTGATCAAGATCAAGAATGAGATTGATCCGACCCTGACCTTTCGCCGCTCCTGCCGGGAAGGGATTTGCGGCTCTTGCGCGATGAACATCGACGGCATCAACACGCTGGCCTGCATCTATGGGCTGGATGAGGTGAAGGGCGATGTGAAGATCTACCCGCTGCCGCATATGCCGGTGATCCGCGACCTGATCCCCGACCTGACGCATTTCTACGCTCAGCATGCCAGCATCATGCCGTGGTTGGAGACCAAGACCAACCGCCCGGCCAAGGAATGGCGCCAGTCGATCGAGGATCGCAAGAAACTGGACGGGCTTTATGAATGCGTGATGTGCGCGTCCTGCAGCACGTCCTGCCCGTCTTACTGGTGGAATGGCGACAAGTACCTTGGCCCCGCCGCCCTGCTGCATGCTTATCGCTGGATCATCGACAGCCGCGATGAGGCGACGCCAGAGCGGTTGGATCAGTTGGAAGACCCGTTCAAGCTCTATCGCTGCCACACGATCATGAACTGCGCCAAGACCTGCCCCAAGGGGCTGAACCCGGCCAAGGCGATTTCCGAGATCAAGAAGATGATGGTCGAACGGGTGGTGTGATCCCATCACGGTCGAAGGCAAAGGCCCGGGGAAACCTCGGGTCTTTTGCTTTTTGGCGGGCGAAGTCTGGCGCAGACTTCGCGGCGGAGTTTGACGCAAACTCCGGGGGGCGGGTTGCGATGTCTGCGTCAGACATCGCCCCGGCGTTTGCGTCAAACGCCGTTTCTCTGGCAGGGACCTGCGGCTCGGTCGTTATCCGAAGCGGCTGGGCAGATAGGGCGTCAGGTCCAGTTCCGGCGCGCGTCCGGTGACCAAGGCGGCGACCAACCGCGCGGTGATCGGGGCCAAGGTCAGGCCAATATGGCCGTGGCCATAGGCATGGATCACATCCGCGCCGCCGCGCGATGGCCCGATGACCGGCACCGAGTCGGGGACTGAGGGGCGAAAACCCATCCATTCGCGGTCCGGTGCGCCAAGGTCAGGAAAGATCGCCCGCGCGCCCTCAACCAATTTGGCGATGCGGTGGGGCGAGGGCGGGGCGGTCAGGCCGCCGAGTTCGACTGTGCCAGCAACCCGCAAGCGGCCCTCCATCGGGCAGAGGTAAAAGCCGCGTGTGGTGGGGCAGGTGGGGCGGGTCAGGCGCGGCGTCGGCATGTCCCATTCGACGTGATAGCCGCGCTCGGTATCTAGGGGCACCTTGTCCCCGGCTTGCAGTGCGAGGGTGCGGGAATGGGCCCCTGCGGCAAGGATCACGCGGCGCGCCTTCAGGTGCAGACCGGGGCCTGTTACCATCACGCCGTCCATTTGCCGCTCTATCCGCTCGGCGCGGGCTTTGATGATCTGGGCCGAGGTGGCTAGGTGGGTGGCGAGGGTCCGGACCATGCGCCCCGGATCATTCAGGAAAATCGCCTTGGGGAAGAAGGCCGCGCCCCCTTGGACGGGGGGCAGGGTTGGTTCCATCTGCCGCAACTCGTCTGGGCCGATCAGATCGACGCTGATGCCCAAGGTACGGCGAAAGGCCATGTCAGCATGGGCGGCGCGGAAGGCTTTTTCCGTCTCGTAAAGATAGAGGCAGCCGCGGTTTTGCAGGATGTCCGTGCCACCGATGCGGGCGGCGAGGTCTTGCCAATGGCCCGCAGCCCCCACGAGCAGCCGCGCAATATTGGCGGCGTTGCGGCGGGTGGGGCCCGGCAGGGATTGCAGCGCGAACCGCGCCAGCCACGGCATCAAGGACGGCAGGGCGGCACGGCGGATGGCGAGGGGGGAGTTTTGGTCAAAGAGCAGCGAGGGCAGGGATTTCAGCACATCGGGGCTGCCCACGGGCATCACGGCGTAATCGGCGATGGTGCCTGCATTGCCATAGCTGGCACCCATGCCGGGATCACCCGGATCGACAAGGGTGACGTCGCGGCCAGCGGCGGTGAGGGCTTCGGCGATGGCGAGGCCGACGACGCCCGCGCCGAGGATGGCGATGTCGGTGTGGCGGATCATCTTATGGCCTTGTGTCTGCAACGGTGGTCTGTGCGCGGCGCGTGCCGCGCACATTGTGCGACGGTTGGGCCAGGCTTGCCCGTGCGTCAAACGCACGGGCCGCGCCCGCCCGCCCCTTGGCGGGCGCGAA
>JAIYDR010000005.1 GCA_027487395.1 Rhodobacter sp.
CAGCACTCAAAAGCATCGTTTTCGGTTTAGAGGATTTTTCGGGGGTAAAATATACAAACCCGAAAATTATCCAACGATTTCAATGATATATGGCGGAGAGGGTGGGATTCGAACCCACGGTAGGCTTGCACCTACAACGGTTTTCGAGACCGCCACGATCGACCACTCCGTCACCTCTCCGCGCTTGGAGGTCGTCTATGAGGGCGATGTAGCCGGGGATTCGCTGGCGTGCAAGCCCGATTCCGAAGCGTCGGTGCGGAAAACTTGCCTCTTTGCACCAGCAGGATCTCTCGATGATGCGCCTCACACGGTGGCGCGGCTTGGGGCTTGGGTCTATGCCAGTGCAACAAATGGTGTGTTTGCTTGGCATTCTTGTCAGCGGGCATTAGCAATGCTGTGAGGGTTTGTCTGGCTTGCGCTGGTTTCAGGGCGACGGGTTTTCCTTGACCGGGCCGATCACCGGGGCAGTGGTCGGGTTAAGCCGCAAACAATGCTTGCAGGGAGGAAGAACGATGTCCATCGGCAGCTTCGGCAACCGCGATGATCGCGATGATAAAGACCGGCGATATCGGACTCTTTTGGCCTGCGTGATGGGGGCAACACTGCTGACGGCCTTGCCGATCCACGCCTCAATGGTCGCGGCGCAGGTCGTGACAGCGCAGACCGAAGAGAGCGTCGAGACGGCTGCCACCCTGACGCCCGGCGTGTTGGCGCTGGCACAGGCAATGCAGATTGACCAGATCATCGACGTGATGCGCGACGAAGGGCTGGATTACGCCAAGACCCTACAGGAGGACATGTTCCCCGGCTCAGGCAATTCCGGCTGGATCGCCGAAGTCGAGGATGTTTATGACGCCGATCAGATGCAGCAGGATTTCACGTCTGCTTTGTCGGGGGCGTTGGCGGGCAACCCGGAGCTGGCGGTGATGATCGATTTTATGGGCGGGCCCTTTGGTGATCGAGTCGTCGGCTTGGAACTGGCGGCGCGGCGGGCTTTGCTGGACCCTGCCGCCGAGGATATCGCCCGCGTTGCCTGGCTGAGGCTCGAAGAACAGGACGGCCCCCGCGCACAGGCAATCCAGCGTTTTGTCGCCGTGAACGACCTGATGGATAGCAATGTGACCGGCGCGATGAACAGCAACATCGCGTTTTATCGCGGTCTTATGGCTGCCGCGCCTGCGGATATGGCGATGACCGAAGCAGATATCCTGGCCAGCGTGGCAGACCAGCACGCGCAGATTGCGGCGGATACAGCGGATTGGCTTTATCCCTATCTGACGCTTGCTTATCAGTCTTTGTCGGATACGGAACTGGAGACCTACACCGACTTTTCGGACTCCCGCCCCGGCCGCGATCTCAATCGTGCGCTTTTTGCCGCCTTTGCCGTGATGTTTGACAGGCTGTCTTTCGATCTCGGCGTGGCTGCGGGGCGGCGGATGCAGGGTCAAGATATCTGACACCCACTTTGGCTTTGTGCCCCTTGACTCGCTGCCCCTGCTGATGAATAAGCCGCTATCCCGGCAAGGCGCGAGTCTCGCCGGGCTTTCGTTTTGATGACGTCCCACGGGGGCGCGCTGTCCGAAGGCGGGGCCGATAGGCTCCACGAACACCCGGAAACGGGGGCCGCAGGACGCGGATAGAAGGAAGGGAAGACCCATGTTCGCGGTCCTGAAGACTGGCGGCAAGCAATACAAGGTGCAGGCGGGTGACGTTCTGCGCGTTGAAAAGCTGGCCGCAAATGCTGGTGACAAGATCCAGTTCAATGAAATTCTGATGGTGGGCGGCGAGACCGTGACCCTCGGCGTGCCGATGGTGGCTGGTGCGGGCGTCGTCGCCGAAGTGATCGATCAGATCAAAGGCGAAAAGACGATCCACTACGTCAAGCGCCGCCGTAAGCACAGCTCGCAGCGCACCAAGGGCCACCGTCAGCACCTGACGCTGGTTCGTGTGACCGAAGTTCTGGCCTCGGGCGCAGAGACCTCGGGCATCGCTGCCGCCACCGGCACTGCCGATGCGCGTCGCGCCATTCACAATGCCACCGCTGCCGCAGCCCCGGCTGCCGCGGTTGATGAGAAACCGAAGCGCGCCCGCAAGGCCGCCGCTGCTGCACAGGAGTAATCCCAAATGGCACACAAAAAAGCAGGCGGTTCCTCCCGCAACGGCCGCGACTCCGCGGGCCGTCGTCTGGGCGTGAAGCTTTACGGCGGTCAGGCTGCCATTCCGGGCAACATCATCGTGCGCCAGCGTGGCACCACATGGTTTCCCGGTGAAGGCGTCGGCATGGGCACGGATCACACGATCTTCGCCGTGACCGAAGGCAAAGTGACCTTCAAAAAAGGCCTCAAAGGCCGCACCTTTATTTCGGTCCTCCCGGTTGCGGAGGCAGCCGAGTAAGCCGAACCTTTACACTTGGTTTGTATAGGGGGGATCGGCTGAAAGGCCGGTCCCCTTGTCATTTTTTCCCGATCCCGCCGCTGGGGAGGGGTGGGGCCGGGAAAACATCACGCGGGCGGGCCGGAGACGGGCCGACTGCATTGCCCGTTGCGGTCACTGCCGTGCCGGTATCCTGCCTTGTCGGGGCCGTTTTTGCCCCTCACATGCGCTTCAACAGGAGGGAAGCCATGACCTTGGACCTGATCGCCACCCGTCCAGACGCCTTGCCCGTGGGCCATATCCTTGCGGGCCGCTTCGTGTTGCGCCCGGTGCGCCGCTCTGACGCAGGGCTGTTTGCGATGTATGCAGGTGACAAACGCGTGGCTGAGGCGACGCGGTCAATCCCACATCCGTTGCCCCCCGGCACGGCAGAGGCTTTTGTCACCCGCGCCATGATTGGCAAAGGTGATGAGCAGATTTGGGTCATGGATGGGTCGGCCAATGGTCTGGCAGAGGTCTTGGGCGTCATCAGCCTGAAGCGGATGGACGAGGAAAGGTGGAACCGCGCCCAGTCGGAAATCAGCTATTGGGTTGCTCCTGCCTTCTGGAACACTGGCTTCGCATCCGAGGCTGTCCGCGCGATGGTCGACGCCAACCCGCTGCACAGCCGCACCATCTTTGCCGAGGTGTTTCAGGACAATCCCGGCTCAGCGCGTGTGCTGACCAATGCAGGCTTCCAGTATCTGGGCGACGCCGAGACCTTCTCTGTCGCGCGCAATGCCCGGGTGCCGACCTGGACCTATCTGCGTAAGCTGGGCTGAGGGGGTGATCCCATGCCTGCTCGTCTTCAAACTGCGCGCCTTTCGCTGCGCCCGGTTGCTGAGCATGATGAAGGCCCAGTGCTTGCCAATCTGAACGATTTAGCGGTTTCAGGTTGGCTGGCACCGCCGCCCTATCCCTATAGGTCCGATGACTTCTACGCGTTTCGGACGACCATCGCCCGACCGGGAGTGACGTTTGCGATTGAAGATATGACCGGGTTTGTCGGAATCATGGCCGGGGGCAATAAGTTGGGGTATTGGTTCGCGCCCTCAGCCCACGGGCAGGGTTATGCCACCGAAGCCGGCGAGGCTGTGCTGTCTGCCGGGTTTAGCGAAGGCGGCGGCGATGTCGAATCTGGTTACTTTGTGGGCAATCACCGATCTGCGCGCGTTCTCGAAAAACTCGGCTTCGTCGAAACAGAGCGGGACGAGGTCTATTGTCGACCCTTGGGCACAATGCGGCCGCATGTGACCATGAGATTGACCTATGGCGCTTTTTCGACCCGTCTGAAGCGCTGAATGTGACGCAGATGTGCCGATCTTTAGGCTGATGGCTGCGGAGATTTCTACGCAGAAATCGCGTCGAAGTCTGTGTGCAGACTTCGGTTCGGAGTTTGCGCGCAAACTCCGTCTTTCCGGCGGGCAGGCTGTGCTTGAGGCTGACCCGTCAATCCTGTATCGCCTGACCATTCCAAGCTGAAAGCCCGCTGCCATGAAGTTCCTTGATCTTGCCAAAGTCTATATCCGCTCGGGCGGCGGGGGCGGGGGCTGCGTGTCGTTCCGGCGCGAAAAATTCGTGGAATTCGGCGGGCCTGATGGCGGCGATGGCGGAAATGGCGGCACTGTCTGGGCTGAAGCTGTTGATGGGTTGAACACACTGATCGACTTTCGCTATCAGCAGCATTTCTTTGCCAAGAACGGTCAGCCCGGCATGGGCAGCCAGCGCACCGGCAAAACCGGCGATGACATCGTGCTGAAAGTCCCGGTCGGGACTGAAATCCTTGACGAGGACGAAGAGACGGTGATCGCCGATCTGGTCACCGTCGGGCAGCGTGTCATGCTGGCCAAGGGTGGCAATGGCGGGTTTGGCAACCTTTTCTTCAAATCCTCGACCAACCGCGCGCCGGGGCGGGCCAATCCGGGTCTGCCGGGGGTGGAGCGCACGCTGTGGCTGCGGTTAAAGCTGATCGCCGATGCCGGGCTGGTGGGTCTGCCCAATGCCGGGAAGTCCACTTTCCTGGCCGCCGTGTCGAACGCACGGCCCAAGATTGCGGATTATCCCTTTACCACGCTGGTGCCGAACCTTGGGGTTGTCGGCGTCGATGGCAAGGAATTCGTCATGGCCGATATTCCGGGCCTGATCGAAGGAGCGTCCGAGGGGCGCGGCTTGGGCATGCAGTTTCTGGCCCATGTCGAGCGTTGCAAGGTGCTGTTGCATCTGGTGGATGGCACCTCTTCGACCATCACCAAGGATTACCGCACCATCGTGCGCGAACTGGAGGCGTATTCTGACATCTTGGGCGACAAGCCGCGTATCCTTGCTTTGAACAAATGCGATGCGCTGGACGCCAAGACCATCTCAACCCGTCGTCGTGCGCTGGAAAAGGCCTCTGGTGGGCCGGTTTTGGTGATCTCGGGTGCCGCAGGGATGGGGATTCAGGATGCCTTGCGGGCAATCTATGCCCGGATTCAGGGGGCCGAACCTGTTGAGGAGACCGGCCCGTGGCAGCCCTAAGCGCATTGGTCGCGCCCGACATCCGCGCTGCGCGGCGTCTGGTGATCAAGATCGGCTCTGCCCTGTTGGTGGACCGCGAAAAGGGGCTGCGGCAGGGCTGGCTGTCGGCCTTGGCCATGGATGTGGCCGAAGCCAAGGTGCGCGGGGCGGATGTGGTGCTGGTGTCGTCCGGCTCTATCGCCTTGGGGCGCAAGGTGCTGGGCCTGCCGGCCGGTGAGTTGACATTGGAACAATCGCAGGCCGCCGCCGCCGTCGGGCAAATTCGGTTGGCACGGGCTTATGAGGAAGTGCTTGCCCCGCATGGCATCACCACGGGCCAAGTGCTGGTGACGCTGGAGGATACCGAGGATCGCCGCCGCTACCTCAACAGCCGCGCCACGATGGAAACCCTTCTGGGTTTTGGCGTCGTGCCGATTGTGAATGAAAATGGCACCGTGGCCACCGATGAAAGCCGCTTTGGCGTCAACGACCGGTTGGCTGCGCAGATTGCGGTAACGGTGGGGGCGGATCAGTTGATCCTTCTGTCCGATGTGGACGGG
>JAIYDR010000370.1 GCA_027487395.1 Rhodobacter sp.
AGAACAGTTGGTCGTTCTGAAAGGCGCGCGCTCAACGTCTGCCCTAGCAAAAACACCGTTTATCACCGCGCGAAAGAGCAACATTGCCTCTCTTTCGAGTCAGTCTTGCCGCTGGGTGGAGAGCAGGTTGGACAGGCCAACTCGGTGGCGATTGATCGCAACGATTTGTGCAATCTCAAGGTCAAACTGGCGTTCGAAAGCAAGGCTGGACCTCGTATTGGGCGTCGCATCATTGATCGCTCGCTCGCCTTTACCGCGCTCAATGCGGCCAATCTGACTTCTATCGAACCAATTGTCGGTTGGCTGCCCTGCGCCAGCAAAGGCGCTGGCTGCATCCACGTCACGAATGTGCCTGTAACCAGCAAATCTGAGTTCGGCCACAGAGGAATGCTGAACGGCACGAACATTGCGCAAAAGGCGCGGACCCATGTGCGCCGAGCAGATTCTGCATTTTGAGGTTTGGTTGCGTGATCCGCGCATTAAGAGTTGAGGTTTGATTATGACAACTTATTACATCGTCGCTGCCGGAACGGCGGGCACCACCGATCCGGGCAATGTGAACGGATATCCCCAGATTGCGGCAGGAACGGTTTTCACGGCCCAGGATGGCGATGTCTTCATCATCGACAATGCCTTTAATGCCAATACGGTCATCCGGACGGCAACGGGCGATACCGCCTCGATCGAGGTGAGGTTCACTCAAGACATCACCGGATTGCCGGTGACCAATCAGGGCGCGATTACCTTCCTGACCGGCGTTACGGCGACCGTGAACATCGACGCAGGCGTGAACGCTGCGCCCGTGCAGTTGCTGGCGTCGACCTCGGACGGGATCACTGTCAACGCGGGGGATGGCAGCAGCGTCGGTCAGATCGTCGGCTCACCTGACACCGACACCGTAAATGGCGGCCATGGAGTCACCTTCAACGGCATCGTCATGAACGACTCCACCGCCGCGACGGTGACTGTCGGAAATGACGTGACCTTCAATACCCAGTTCACCATGGCGGCCAGCTTCACCACGATGGCGGTGACGGCAGGGGACAATGCCGTGTTCAACAGCAGCATTGTCATGTCCGGAAACTACTCGGACAAGACCGTGCTTCTGGGCAACAACGCGACGGTCAACGGCTCGGTCATCATGGAAGGGTCCGGCGTCGCCGGAAACCTGAACAGCATGAGCTTCACCGCAGGGACCGATGCGACCATCACCGGCGCGGTCGAAATGGAATCGACCTACAGCGTTCAGAAGTTCGCCGTGGGTGACAATGCCTCAGTCGGGGCGCATATCGACCTGCATTCCGTCTATTCCGACAACAAGATCCTGATCGGCGCGAATTCCGACGTCGGCACCACCATTTTCATGAACTCGAGCTATTCGGACAATGATCTGAGCATCGGGGACAATACCGTGGTCGGCGACCTTGGCGCCGGTTCCATCATCATGGCGTCTAGCTATTCGGAAAACTGCCTCGCCATCGGCAACAATGTCACCGTCAAAGGTGACATCAACCTTGGCAGCAACTTCTCGGATCAGTTGGTGCGCGCTGGCAATGACCTCACGGTCAGCGCAAGCGTGGTACTGGGCGGCACCAATGATGAAAACGGTGTTGTCATCGGTGACGGCATGTCTGTCGGTGGCAATTTCGTCGGATCGGCAAACTTGGCCACCGGCGAATACATCAAAATCGGGGACAACTGGTCCGTCGTCGGCAATATCGCGATGAACGGCGGCAGCGACAACTTGATCCTTGGCCAACCCGCCCCGCAACAGACGGCCATCATCGGGGATGGTCTGGGCGGCAATGGTCTATCTGTCGAGGCGCCAGCCGGTCAGGAAGCAGGCTTCGCCGCCGCTGCGACCGCCGCCAACTGGAGCCAGAATGCGGATGGCACCTGGAGTCCAACCGGCACAAACCAGTATTTCGCCTACAACGGCGTCAGCTACCAGTTCTTCTACTTCGACAAGGCCGCTGATCCGAACGCTGCGCCCGACTTCACGCAATGCGAAATCTTCATCATGCCCGACGGTGTGGTGAATGGAACTGCCGTCGACAACGTGATGAACCCCGGCTTTGTGGATGCGCAAGGCGACATCATCGACGGCGCAGATGGCCTGAACGACTCGATCCGTGGTGAGGCAGGCAACGATTCCATCTCGGCTGGCGCAGGCAATGACACGGTCGATGCCGGTGCGGACAACGACACCGTCCTGGGCGGTGATGGCAACGACCACCTGCTTGGCAGAACGGGGAGTGACTCCCTGTCCGGTGGTGCCGGGGCCGACACGCTGGATGGTGGCGATCAATCCGACACGCTCCTCGGTGATGCGGGCAATGACTCGCTGATCGGCGGGGACGGGAATGACCTGCTCTATGGAGACGCCACCACCGAGGCGGCGGGTCCGACGACCGTCCAGAACAGCATCACGCCTGAAGTCGGCGCAGACCACACGGTTCTCGTCTGGCAACTTGGTCAGGTCACCGTCACCAACGCCAGCGGAAACAGTTTTCCCTTCCCGAACGATGCCAGTGGCGTGGCCGACGTCAACGGTTCCACGTTCCGCATCAACGCCGGGGCCGCGCCGTTGGCCGTTGGTATAGACGATGATGAAAACCAGTTCGCCGACGGCGACGGCAGTCAGGGTCTGAACCAGCAGACCACGATCAACGGCATAAGCGAAAATGCCGGAGCCCGCCTGACACCGGAATACGCCTATTCCGTCCGTTCCTCCTCGGGCGAGGTGATCAACGTCTATGCGGTTGAACTCGAAGGGAACCGGACCGTCGGCTTCGTGACGGATAAGCCGCTTACGGTGAATGAAACCTACACCTTCCTTGGCCGGACAACCACAAGCCCGACGGTCACCTACGGCGATCTTGCGACCACTTGGACAACCACAACCGGTGCCGCCGCAGTGATCGGAAATGACACGCTGGTCGGCGGCTCTGGCGACACGATCTCTGGCGGTGGTGGTGCAGACACCATCCTGATCGACGCAGATGCCAAGAACGCCAGTGGCAATACCCTGTCAAACATCACTGTCGACGGTGGCACCACCGGCACAGACAATGACACGCTCGACCTGAGGGGCTACAGCTTTTACCGCGATCTGGTGCAGACCACGGATACGGATGGAGACTCGCAGTCTGGCTCGGTCGTCGTCATTGATGCCCTTGGCAATAGCCGCACGGTGACCTTCACGGAAATCGAAAACCTCCTCCTTCCGCCGATCGTGTTCGCAGGCGACGGCATCGTCGACGGGACTGCGGGTTCCGACCTGATGCCGATTGGCTTTGTCGACGCGCAGGGCGATCAGATCGACGGTTCGGATGGTTTGAATGATGTCATTGCTTCGGGTTCTGGCGATGACACGGTGGATGCGGGTCTTGGGGATGACACGGTTCGGGCGGGGACGGGGAACGATTCCGTCGCAGGCAACGCCGGGAATGACTCGCTTTTGGGCGAGGCGGGCAATGACACTTTGTCGGGTGGTGTTGGCAATGACACGCTGTCGGGTGGCGACAATGCCGACAGCCTGATTGGCGGGGATGGCGCGGACAGCCTGAGTGGCGATGCCGGGTCTGACACGCTGGCGGGGGGTCTGGGGGCGGATACGCTTTCGGGCGGTGCCGGGGATGACGATATTGCGG
>JAIYDR010000357.1 GCA_027487395.1 Rhodobacter sp.
TCGAGGATTTCGTTCTGCAAGAATTGACCGCCGAATTGGAGCGGACCTCCGATTACCGCGCGCGGCGGGCGGCGATTGCTCAATGGAATGCGGGCAGTCTGGTGTTGAAGCGCGGGATTGCGCTGACGCCGGTCAAGTTCGGGATTTCCTTCACGCTGACCCACCTCAAGCAGGCGGGCGCCTTGGTCCATGTCTCTCAGGATGGGTCGATCCTTTTGAACCACGGCGGGACAGAGATGGGTCAGGGCCTGTTCCAAAAGGTCGCGCAGGTGGTGGCGGGGGTGTTCGGCGTTGACCCAGCCGCAGTGAAGATCACGGCGACCGATACCGCCAAGGTGCCGAATACCTCGGCCACGGCGGCATCATCAGGGTCTGACCTGAACGGCATGGCGGCGAAGGCGGCAGCAGAGACGGTGCGCGACCGGATGGCGGCCTTTATTGCCGAAAAGCATCAGGTGCCGGTGGAGAAAGTGCGCTTTGTGGATGGGATGGTGCGGGTCGCGGGCGAGGAATACGCCTTTGACCGGGTTGCCGCCTGGGCCTATCAGGCGCGGGTGCCGCTGTCCTCAACCGGGTTTTACGCCACCCCCAAGATCACCTGGGATCGGGTCAAAGGGCAGGGGCGACCGTTCTTGTATTTCGCTTACGGTGCGGCAGTGACCGAGGTGGTGATCGACACTCTGACCGGTGAAAACCGCATCCTGCGTGCGGACCTTCTGCATGATACAGGGACCAGCCTGAACCCGATCTTGGATATCGGGCAGGTCGAAGGCGCCTATGTGCAGGGCGCGGGTTGGTTGACAACCGAAGAGTTGGTTTGGGACGGCAAGGGGCGCTTGGCAACGCATGCGCCGAGCACCTACAAAATCCCCGCCTGTTCCGACCGTCCGCGCGTCTTCAACGTGGCGCTGTGGGATCGACCCAACCGTGAGGATTCCATCGGCAAGTCGAAAGCGGTGGGAGAGCCGCCTTTCATGCTGGGGATATCCGCGCTCTATGCGCTTTCGGATGCGGTGGCGGCTTCTGGGGATGGGGCTTATCCCGCGCTGGACGCGCCTGCGACGGCAGAGCGCGTGTTGACAGCTGTCAACTCGGTGCGCGGGCATGGGTAAGCGGAATTTGCGCGCAAATTCCGGCACGATTTCTGCGCGCAGAAATCGGGGGGTTGGCCGGGATGTTTGACCTTGACGTCCTCACTGCGGCGGTGGCCGCCCATGCGTGCGTGGCCCGTGTGGTGATCGCGGCGCATGACGGGTCTTCCCCGCGTGAGGTGGGGGCGGCCATGGTGGTTTGGGGGGATGGCCAATCGGGCACCATCGGCGGTGGCGCCTTGGAGCATGAGGCGACCTTGCGCGCGCGGGCGATGCTGGCGGGCGGTGGCCTGCGGCTGGACCGTGAAGCCTTGGGGCCGAAGCTTGGCCAATGCTGCGGCGGGGCGGTGACGGTGTTGACCGAGGTTTATGATGCCGCGACTCTTCCTGCGCCACAGGAGGACGTGATCGCACGGGCGGTGGATGGGCGGGAGATGCCGCTCGCGGTCAAGCGCTTGCTGGACCAGGCACGGGGGCAGGGGGTCTTGCCTGTTACGCAGCTTTTGCAGGGCTGGATGGTGGAACCCGTGGCGCGGCCCAACCGGCAGCTTTGGGTCTGGGGCGCAGGGCATGTCGGCCGGGCGCTGGTGGCGGTGATGGCACCGCTCCCGGGGGTGGCGGTCACATGGGTGGATATGGCGGCGGATCGGTTTCCGGCAGAGGTTCCGGCCAATGTAACCCCGCTATGGGCCACGGACCCGGCGTTGTTGGTGGATCATGCGCCCAAGACGGCAGAGCATCTGATCCTGACCTATTCGCATGCGCTGGATCTTGACCTCTGCCACCGCCTGCTGTCGCATGGGTTTTCAGCCTGTGGCTTGATCGGCTCGGCCACGAAATGGGCGCGTTTTCGATCCCGGCTTGCGGCCTTGGGACATCCGCCGGGGGTCATTGCGCGGATAGATTGCCCGATCGGCGATCCCTCCTTAGGAAAGCACCCGCAGGCCATCGCGGTGGGGGTTGCTTCTGCCTTCTTGCGGCAGGCAAAGACCACCGCGTCACGACAGGAGAGTGCGGGATGACGGGGAATGAACTTTTGGCCGTTGCGGGGGTGACCAAGGCCTATCCGGGTGTGGTGGCCAACAGCGATGTATCTTTCCAGATCGCCGAGGGCGAGATTCACGCGCTTCTGGGTGAGAACGGCGCGGGCAAGTCCACCTTGGTCAAGATGATCTATGGTCTGGTCAAGCCCGATGCCGGAACGATGCGCTTTCGCGGGCAGGCCTATGCGCCGACCGAACCGCGTCAGGCGCGTGCGACTGGCGTGGCGATGGTGTTTCAACATTTCAGCCTGTTCGAGGCGTTGAATGTCGCCGAAAACGTGGCCCTCGGCATGGAAAACCCGCCACCGATGCGGGAACTGTCCAGCCGGATCAAGGCAGTGTCGCAGGAATACGGCCTGCCCCTCGACCCCGGCCGCATGGTGGGCGATCTGTCGGCGGGCGAACGGCAGAGGGTGGAGATCATCCGTTGCCTGTTGCAAGACCCCAAGCTGTTGATCATGGATGAGCCGACCTCGGTCCTGACGCCGCAAGAGGTGGAGATCCTGTTCAAGACGCTGCGGAAGCTGGCGTCTGAAGGGACGGCCATCCTTTACATCAGTCACAAGCTGGAGGAAATCCGCACGCTTTGTGATGAGGCGACGATCCTGCGGCGCGGCAAAGTTGTGGCGACCTGCACGCCGCGTGACCGCACGGCACGGGAGATGGCAGAGTTGATGGTGGGCGCGACCTTGACCCCGCCCGCCCGCAACACCAAGGCCAAGGGCGCGGTGGCCTTGCAGGTGGCGGAGTTGTCTGTGGCCTCACCGATTCCCTTTGGGACCAGTTTGAAGCGTGTAAGTTTTTCGGTGGCGCGGGGTGAGGTGTTGGGGATCGCAGGCGTCGCAGGCAATGGGCAGGACGAATTGCTGCTCGCTCTGTCGGGCGAGGTGCGGACCGCACGGGACACGGTGAAGATCGACGGCGCGGGCATGGGCGACAAGGGCCCGAACGACCGCCGCGCGGCGGGTTTGGTGTCGGCACCCGAGGAACGCTTGGGCCATGCGGCGGCCCCGGACATGAGCCTTGTGGAAAATGCCTTGCTGTCGGGGGCGGTGCGTCAGGGGTTGATACGGAACGGCTTTATCGACTGGGCCAAGACGGCAGCCTTTGCGGCGGGGATTGTCAAGGATTTTGACGTGCGCACCCCCGGCACCCATGTCGCGGCGCGGGCGCTGTCAGGGGGCAACCTGCAAAAGTTTGTGGTCGGGCGCGAGTTGAGCCAAGCCCCGACGGTGATCGTGGTCAACCAACCCACTTGGGGCGTTGATGCGGCGGCGGCGGCGGCGATCCGCCAAGCCATCCTTGACCGCGCCGCCGATGGGGCGGCAGTGGTGGTGATCTCTCAGGACTTGGACGAATTGTTGGAGATTGCCGACAATTTCGCCGCGTTGAATGAAGGGCGGCTGACTATCCCGCGCCCAGTGCAGGGGCTGACGATTGACGAGATCGGCCTGATGATGGGCGGCGCGCATGGCATAGAGGTGGCGCATCATGAGGCGTGAGGCGCAATCTTCTTCGAAGAAAACTGCAAATTCCTTCGAAGGAGTTTGTTTGGGGACCGCGTGGGCAGGTGGGGTCGCATTGTGTTGAGACTGGAAAAACGCCCCTCGCCGAGCCGGACATGGCAATGGGCGACGCCGGTGCTGGCGGTGGTGCTGACGATGATCGCGGGTGGGATCATGTTTGCCCTGTTGGGCAAAGACCCGGTGGAGGCGATCCGGACCATCTTCTGGGACCCGCTGTTCAACCCGCAATTCGCGTCCTATTCGCGGCCGCAATTGCTGGTGAAGGCGGGGCCTTTGATCCTGATCGCGGTGGGGCTTTCGTTGGGGTTCCGCGCGGGCATCTGGAACATCGGGGCCGAGGGTCAGTATATCATGGGCGCGATTTTCGCGGCCGGTGTGGGGCTGGCGCTCTATCCGGTTGAGACGCGCTGGGTATTCCCCTTGATGGTGGTGGCGGGGATCTTCGGTGGCTGGCTTTGGGCGATGATCCCTGCGGTGCTGAAGACGCGGTTCAACACCAATGAGATTCTGGTGTCTCTGCTGCTGGTCTATGTCGCGCAGAACATTCTGGCCTCGATGTCTTTGGGCCTGTTGCGCAACCCCGAGGGCGGTGGTTTTCCGGGCAGCCGCAACCTTGGGCAAATCCCCGCGATGGCCAACCCCGAACTGATAGCCGGCACCGGCATGCATTGGGGGGTGGTCGCGGCCTTTGTCGTGGTGATTGCGGCCTATGTGCTGCTGCAACGCCATATCCTTGGCTACCACATCAAACTGGCCGGACAGGCCCCCCGCGCCGCACGCTTTGCCGGGGTCAGTCCGGCCAAGCTGACCGTGCTTTGCATGGGCATTTCGGGCGCCTTGGCCGGGATGGCGGGTATGTTTGAGGTGACGGGACCAGCGGGGCAGATCAGCATCGACTTCAACACCGGCTATGGCTTTACCGCCATCATCGTGGCCTTTCTGGGCCGCCTGAACCCCATCGGCATCCTGTTGGCGGGGCTCTTGATGGCGCTGACCTATATCGGTGGCGAATTGGCCAGTTTCATGCTGTCGCTGCCATCGGCTGCGATTCAGGCGTTTCAGGGGATGCTTCTGTTCTTCCTGCTGGCTGTGGATTTGCTGACCAATTACCGCATCCGCCTGAAGAAAAGGGAGATCGCCTGATGGACATCGGAGGCATCAATCCGGCCATCCTGATCGCCTCGCTGATGGTGGCATCGGTTCCGATCATGCTGGCCGCGATTGGCGAGTTGGTGGTGGAAAAGGCGGGTGTGCTGAACCTTGGTGTCGAGGGGATGATGATCATCGGGGCCATCTGCGGCTTTGTCGTCGCGGTGCATTCCGGGAGCGCTGTGCTGGGCTTTGTCGGTGGAGCGCTGGGCGGGGCGGTGTTGTCGCTGGTCTTTGGGCTGTTGACGCAATTCATGCTGACCAATCAGGTGGCCACGGGGTTGGCACTGACGCTGTTCGGGCAAGGCCTGTCGTCGATGATCGGGCAGGGCTACAACGGGATCAAGCCTCCCGCGACCGAGCCTTTGAACCTTGGCCCCTTGGCGGATATCCCGGTGATTGGCACGATTCTGTTTCGGCATGACTGGATGGTTTACGGGTCGATCCTGATCATCGCGGCGGTATGGGTTGTCTTGAAATACACCCGAACCGGGCTGATCTTGCGGGCGGTGGGCGAAAGCCACGACGCGGCCCATGCGCTGGGCTACAAGGTGGTGCGTATCCGGCTTTTGGCGATCATGTTCGGGGGGGCCATGGCGGGGCTGGGGGGGGCCTATGTCAGCCTTGTCCGTGTGCCGCAATGGACCGACGGCATCACCGCAGGCGCGGGCTGGATCGCGCTTGCTATCGTGGTTTTCGCCAGTTGGCGGCCTTGGCGCGTGCTGATCGGCGCCTATCTTTTCGGCGGAATTACCGTGTTGCAGCTTAATTTGCAGGCGGCGGGGGCGGCTATTCCGGTGGAGTACTTGTCGATGTCCCCCTATCTGATAACCATCCTTGTGTTGGTCATCATGTCCTCGGGCCGGGGCAAGGCAGCGCTGAACGCGCCTGCCGCCCTTGGCCAGAACTTCCACGCCTCGCGCTGAGGCTGTCATAACCGGGCCGATCAAGGCCCATCAGGGAGCAAACGAATGCAGAGAAGAACGATCCTCAAGGGCGGTGCGGCACTGGGCTTCGCCACGATGATGGGCGGTAAGCTGGCGCTGGCCCAAGGGCTGGAAAAGGTGAAGGTCGGCTTCATCTACGTCGGCCCGATCGGTGATGGCGGCTGGACTTTCCAGCACCATCAAGGCGCGCTGGCTGTGCAGGAACAGTTCGGCGACAAGGTCGAAATCGTCTGGCAGGAAAACGTGCCGGAAGGCGCCGATGCCGAGCGCGCCCTGACCCAGATGGCGCTGTCGGGCTGCAACATCATCTTCACGACCTCGTTCGGCTACATGGACCCCACCAACGCGGTCGCCGCGAAATTCCCCGACGTGAAGTTCGAACATGCGACGGGCTACAAGCGCGAGCATCCCAACGTCTCGACCTATAACGCCCGCTTCTATGAGGGCCGTGCGATTCAGGGCCATATCGCGGGCAAGATGACGAAGTCGAACAAGATCGGCTATATCGGCTCTTTCCCGATCCCCGAAGTGATCATGGGCATCAACAGCTACTTCCTGCATGCCCGCAAGGTAAACCCGGCGGTCGAGCTGTCGGTGGTCTGGGCCTTTACCTGGTTCGACCCGGCGAAAGAAGCTGATGCTGCCAAAGCACTGATCGATCAGGGCGTGGACGTGATCGCGGCCCACACCGACTCGACCGCGCCTTTGGCCGAAGCGGCCAAAACCGGCGGCAAGGTCATCGGCTTTGGCCAAGCCTCGGACATGGCGGTGCCGGAATACATGCCGACCCCGCGCGTCACCTCGATCATCGACAACTGGGCGCCCTATTACATCAAGCGCGTTCAGGCGCTGATGGATGGCAGCTATGCGCAGGTTGACGTTTGGGAAGGCATCCCGGGTGGCGAAGTGCTGATCGGCGAAATCACCGACGCCGTTCCGGCGGACGTGAAGGCCGAGGCGCTGGCCATGCGCGACGCGATCGCTGCGGGCACCTATCACCCCTTCACCGGCCCGATCAACAAGCAGGATGGCTCGGCCTGGCTGGCGGATGGCGCGACCGCGCCAGACGGCGACTTGTTGGGCATGAACTTCTACGTCGAGGGCATCGTGGGCGACATCCCGTCCTGATCCTTGATGGAGGTTAGCGGAAAGGCCCGCCCATCGTGGCGGGCCTTTTTTCTTGGCGTCGGTGATCCGGCGGACCGCGCGGGCGGGCCCGCGCAGACGCTTGCAAGCCCCGCCGCGCGCAGGGCGCGCGACAGGGCGCGCGGGGGGCTGTCCGCCCCCCAACGGCGCGAGACGCGCCGTTCCCCCCGAGGATATCTGCGCAAAGGAGAATGCAGTGAGGCTTTTGGCGTTTGTCGCAGGTGGGGGGCTGGGATGTCGGCGCTGTGCTTTCCATTATGGGCAGCTTCTGGCAGGGTCGGCGCATGATGACAGGAACTGAAAAAGGCGCGGCCTTTGGCTGCATGCAATGGGGCGGGCGTGCCGATGCGGCGCAATCGCGGGCGATGTTTGACGCTTGTCTTGCGGCGGGGGTGACGCATTTCGATACCGCCAATGGCTATACCGATGGTGCGTCGGAAACGCTTTTGGGTCGTTTTGCCGGGCCGCTGCGGGAGCGTTTGTTCATCGCAACCAAGATTGGCTATGACGGTGGCGCAGGGCGGGTGAACCTTTTGGCGCAGCTTGATGGCAGCCGCAGGCGGTTGGGTCTCGATGGCGTCGATTTGCTTTACTTGCACCGCTTTGATCCTGCGACTCCGCTGGAGGAAACGCTGGAGACCTTCGCTCGGCTGCAATCGGACGGGGTGATCCGCCAGATCGGCCTGTCGAATTTTGCCGCATGGCAGGTGATGAAGGCGCAGGCAGTTGCCGCGCGGCTTGGCACGCGGATCGACGCCATCCAGCCGATGTACAATCTGGTCAAGCGTCAGGTGGAGGTTGAGCTTTTGCCCATGGCCGCCGATCAGGGGATATCGGTGTTCTCCTATTCTCCGCTTGGGGGTGGGTTGTTGTCGGGCAAATATGCCGCTGGCCACGTTGGGCGCTTGTCCGAGGATGACCGTTATGCCGCCCGCTATGGCCAGCCTGCGATGCATGCCGCAGCCACCGGTCTGGCGGCATTGGCGGCAGAGGTGGGCATCCCGGCGGCGACTCTGGCTGTCGCTTGGGTGAGGGCCCATCCCTTGCGGCCCAATCCGATCCTGTCCGCGCGGAATGTCGAACAGCTTTTGCCCTCTTTGGCTGCGCTTGACCTGACCTTGGACCCTGCCGTTTATGCCCGGATGGCGGCGCTTTATCCTGCGCCGCCCCCTGCGACGGATCGACTGGAAGAAGCATGAGTGATTTTCTGATCATCGGCGGCGGCATTGCCGGGATTTCTGCTGCGGCGCGCCTGTCGGAACTGGGGTCCGTCACCGTTTTGGAGGCAGAAGCGGCCTTGGCCCATCACGCCTCGGGCCGGTCAGCCGCGCTTTATGAGCCGCGCTATGGCGCGCCTGCGGTGGTGGAACTGTCGCTGGCTTCGGGCGATCATTTCCGCGCAGCAACGGGGGTTTTGTCGCCGCGCGGGTTGATGCTGGTGGGCCGGACCGATCAGGCCGAGGCCTTTGCGGCCGAACGTGACGCCTTTGAGATGACCGATTGCACGGTGGAGGAGGCCCGCGCCGTGGTACCGATCCTGAACCCCGAAGTGGTAACCCGTGCCGCTGTGGCAGAGCATGCTTGGGACATTGACACCGACCTTTTGCTGCAAGGCTTCGCGCGTGAGGCCAAAGTGAGGGGGACAACGATTGTCACTGGGGCGCGGGTCACGGCGATCCGCCGGGATGGCTTGGACTGGGTGGTATCGACGGCGGCGGGTGAATTCAGCGGGCGGATGTTGGTCAATGCGGCGGGCGCTTGGGTGGACCTAGTGGCCCAGATGGCCGGGGTGCAGCCTTTGGGCTTCACCCCGCTGCGGCGGTCCATGGCGCGGTTGCCCGCACCGGGGGGGCTGGATGTCAGCCGCTGGCCGATGATCTTTGGCGCGGGCGAGACGTGGTATGCCAAGCCCGATGCCGGGGCGCTGATCGTCTCGCCTGCCGAAGAAGACCCGGCAGAGCCGCATGACGCCTGGGCCGATGACATGGTGCTGGCCGAAGGCTTGGCGCGGTATGAGGAATTTGTGACCGAACCCGTCACGCGGATGATCTCAAACTGGGCGGGGCTCAGGACATTCTCGCCCGACCGTGTGCCGGTGATTGGGCGCGATGTGCGGGAGCCGTCATTCTTTTGGCTGGCGGGACAAGGGGGCTATGGCTTCCAAAGTTGTCCTGCTGCCAGCCGTCTGGCCGCGGACCTGATCGGCGGACGGGCACCCCAGATCGATGCGGAACTGGTGGCTGCACTGAACCCGGCGCGGTTCACCTGACGGCTTGGTGATCAGAGGTGGCGTGACAGCATCTGCTGGTTGCGGCACAGTCGCGCCATGCGATTTCATCCTGCTGTTGTCCTGTGCCTGTTCTTAGCCGCCTGTGGTGCACGTCCTGACCGGGCGACGGCCCCAGCGCAGCCTGTTGCCGCCGATACCGTCACCTCACCCAAGTTCGGCGATGCCGATCCTCATCCGTGGGAGGGTCGTCCACCGCAGCGCTATGCGGTGCACGGTATCGATATCTCGCGCTGGCAAACCTATGTCGATTGGCAGGCGGCGCAGGCGGCGGGTGTGAACTTCGCCTTCATCAAGGCGACCGAGGGCGGTGATCTGGTCGATCCCGGCTTTGCCATCAACTGGCAATTGGCGGCGCGGCATGGGGTGCGGCGCGGGGCCTATCACTTCTTCTACCATTGCCGACCAGCGGCAGAGCAGGCGCGGTGGTTCATCCGCCATGTGCCGCGCAGCGCAGGGGCCTTGCCGCCGGTGCTGGACATGGAATGGACGCCGTTTTCCCCGACCTGCACCACGCGCCGCGATGCTGAGACGATCCGAGCGGAAGCCCGCAGTTTTCTGCGGATCGTCGAAAGCCATTATGGCCAGCGCCCGATCATCTACACCACCGTCGATTTCTGGAATGACAACCAGATGTGGCGATTGGGGGAGTATCCCTTTTGGCTGCGCTCTGTCGCGGCGCATCCGGATGACCTTTACGACGGGCGGCATTGGACGTTTTGGCAATACACCTCAACCGGACTTGTCCCCGGCATCAGGGGCGAGGTGGATATCAACGTCTTTGCAGGCTCTGCCGCTGCATGGCGGGCGTGGCTGGCGGCCAACGCACCATAAATGAGGGGAAAGGCTTCTTCTGCCTCCTTCATCTTGGCTCAAA
>JAIYDR010000067.1 GCA_027487395.1 Rhodobacter sp.
AGCGGCAATGACACGATCAACGCCGGGGCGTTTATGCCTTTGGCGAATGGCTTTGGTGGCTATCTGGACGGCGGTGCCGGGACGGACACGCTGATCCTCGACTATTCTCTCGCTTCGCCAGAGGGCCTGACCGCGACACGTGTCGATATCTATGCTTGGAATAGTGGCACCGTGACCCTGACAGGCGGTGCGACGCGCACTGTGACTCTGTTCAACTTCGAACGCGCGCAGATCACTGGGACGGCGGGGGCCGATTATTTCGAAGGCACCAGCGGGGCGGATACACTGATCGGCGGTCTTGGTGCGGATACCATGATCGGGGGCACCGGCAACGATGTCTATGTGATCGACGCGGCCGATACAGTGACCGAAAACGCCAATGCCGGGACCGATCTGGTGATGTCGGCCGTCACCACCACTTTGGGGGCCAACCTTGAAAACCTGACCCTCACCGGGGGTTCCGCGAGCAACGGAACGGGCAACACGCTGAACAATCTGATCACCGGCAACACCGCCAACAACGTGCTGAACGGCGGCACTGGGGCGGATACGCTGATCGGGAACGAAGGCGCGGATACGCTGATCGGGGGGACCGGGAACGACGTCTTTATCTCTGACGGTCTCGATACGATCACCGAACTGGCCAATGGCGGCACCGACAGCGTCCAATCCAGCGGCACGATCACGCTTGGCGCGAATATCGAAAACCTGACGCTGCTGGGCACCACGGCCATCGACGGGACCGGGAACACGGCGGCCAACACCATCACCGGCAACTCGGCGGCCAACGTGCTGAACGGCGGCGGCGGGGCAGACACGCTGGTGGGTGGCGCAGGGGATGACACCTATGTCACCGACGGCGGCGACACGCTGACCGAAAGCGTGGATGCAGGCGTGGACCTTGTCCGGTCGTCGGTGAACTTCACGCTGGGGGCGAACTTCGAAAACCTCGAACTGACCGGGACGGCGACGACAGGCACCGGAACCGAAGCCGCGAACCGCATGACCGGCAACGCGCTTGGCAATCAGTTGAGCGGCCTCGGCGGCAGCGACACGCTGGATGGTGGCGCAGGTGCTGACACACTGATCGGCGGCCAAGGCGATGACGTCTATGTTTTCGACGGCACCGACACGATTTTGGAGATCGTGGGCGGCGGTGTTGACCTTGTGCGCTCCGACGTGACCGTGGTCGCTATGGCCGAAGTCGAGAATGTGCAATTGACCGGGCTTGCCGCGGTGCAGGCGACGGGCAACGGCCTGAACAACAGCTTGGTCGGCAACGCAGCAGCCAACACGTTGATCGGTCTTGAAGGGAGTGACACGCTCGACGGTGGCGGGGGTGTTGACACGCTGGAAGGCGGTTCTGGCGACGACACCTATCTGACCGATGGCCTCGATACGATTGTCGAGTTGGAGGCGGCAGGGATCGACCTCGCGATCGCAACGGGATCAACCGTGCTTGCCGGCAACATCGAGAACCTGACGCTGACCGGGGCCCTTGCCATCAATGGCACCGGCAACACGCTGGCCAATGTCATCACCGGCAACGTTGAGGCCAACGTTTTGGACGGCGTGTCGGGCGTTGATACCCTGATCGGCGGTTCGGGCAACGACACTTATTTGGCGGATGGCGACGATGTCATTGTCGAACTCGACAACGGCGGCACGGATACGGTGCAAACATCCGCCTCACACACCTTGGCGGCCTTTGTGGAAAACCTGACCCTGACAGGCGGTGCGGCCATCAATGGTACCGGCAATCAACTGGACAACCAGATCACGGGTAACGCAGCGAACAACAGTCTGGACGGCGGTCTCGGCGCTGACACGCTGACGGGGGGCGGCGGGAACGACACCTACATCGTCGATGCGGGTGATGTGATCGTTGAACTTGCAGGCGGCGGGGTCGATCAGGTCTTTTCGTCAGCGAACTTCACCTTGGGGGCAGAGCTCGAGACGCTTGAACTCACCGGTCTTTTGGCGATCAACGGCACGGGCAACGCGCTTGCCAATACCCTGCGCGGCAACAGTGCGGCCAACACTTTGGACGGTGCAGGCGGCATCGACACGCTGATTGGCGGACTCGGAAACGATACCTATGTGACCGACGGTGGCGATACGATCACCGAAGCGGTCGATGGAGGGGTTGACCTCGTCTTGTCCTCGGTAACTTACACCTTGGGCGCAAACATCGAGAACCTGACGTTGACAGGATCGTCGGCCATAAACGGAACCGGAAACACGCTTGCCAACATCATCACGGGCAATTCCGGCATCAACCAGCTTTTCGGTGGCACGGACCTTTTGGTCGATACGCTGATCGGAGGGGGCGGCAATGACACCTTCACGACAGACGGTCTGGATTTGATCATCGAAGCGGCAAATGAGGGCGTTGATACAGTTCGATCTTCGGCGAGTTACACGCTGACCGCAAACGTTGAAAACCTCATCCTGACCGGGGTTGCGGCGATCAACGCCACCGGAAACAGCCTTGCCAACACATTAACTGGCAACAACGGTGCGAATATTCTGGACGGTGGCACGGGCGTTGACCGCCTTATTGGCGGACTTGGGGACGACACCTACATAATCGACGAGCGCGATACGATCACCGAAGCGGTGAACGGAGGGATTGATCTGGTCCTGTCGTCTGCGACCCATACCCTTGCTGTGAACGTCGAAAACCTGACGCTGACCGGAACAGCGGCGATTTCAGGTACCGGAAACACACTTGCCAATATCATCACGGGCAATTCCGGCAGCAACCAGTTGGCCGGCGGCACAGACTTGTTGGCGGACACGCTGATCGGTGGCGGAGGCAATGACACATACACCACTGACGGCCTCGATACGATTATCGAGGCTCTGGGCGGCGGTACGGACACAGTCCGCGTGACTGCAAGTTACACCTTGGGTGACAACCTCGAGAATCTCACCCTTATCGGAACCACGGCGATCAACGGGACGGGAAATGCTCTCGTCAACACGATCACGGGGAACGGCGCAGCCAATATTCTGGACGGCAGGGGAGGCGCGGATCGGTTGATTGGCGGTCTCGGAGACGATGTTTACATTAGCGAGGGCCTGGACATCATCACCGAAGCCGCAAATGCAGGAACCGACACGGTCCAGTCTTCAGGATCCTATACGCTGGCCGTGAACGTCGAGCACCTGATCTTGACGGGCAATGCGGCAATCAACGGAACTGGTAACGCCTCGGCAAACCGGATCACGGGGAATGACGCAGCCAACGTCATCTCAGGCGGTGTTGGGGCGGACACTCTTTCGGGTGGTTTGGGGGCGGATACACTCACCGGGGGGGCGGATGCGGACGTATTCCTGTTCAATTCCGCGCCCGACCTGACCGTTGACCGTATAACAGATTTCAATGGGTTAATGGACCTGATCCATCTGGACAACTTCGTGTTCACCGGCCTCACCGATGGTGTTTTGGTGGGAGACGCGTTCTTGGCGAACGACACCGGCCTTTCCGCGACGGCAACAAATCGGCTCATTTACGAGACGGACACAGGCAATCTGTTTTATGACGCCGATGGGACTGGGGCGACAGGACCCGTGCACATCGCGACGCTCACAATCGGCGCGGTGCTGGCATCGGATGATTTCTTCGTCATCTGACCCAGCGCGCTTCGGAATTGGGGGGCGGAGAGATCCGTCCCCCGTCGACCGAATGGATTGAAGCCAGTGTTTTCCGCCAGGCTTTCCCGACGCGACGGGAGGCGGAAACCGCTAAAGGCGCATCGTTTTTCGGGCCGTGGAGTTTGGATTCAGCCTCTCATCGGTCGCTTTCTCCATTACGGGTCAAAGTCGGCGCGGCGGCTGATGGCCTTGGCCTCAATGGCGCTGCGGCGGCGAAGGGCGCGATCAGGTTTGGCTTGCTGCTGACCAAGACACGAGTTCCTTACGCGCCTTGGCCGTGATCGCTGCCATAAAGGGCGGCGAGGTCGGGGGCTGCTTCAATCTCGTTTTCTTCTGATCTGGCGCCGGGCTGAGGCTGTGGCCGCTTTGGCTTTCTTCCTGAAACCCTGCGGTCCCCGTCACACTGTTTGATGAGATCAAGCTTTATCGCGTCCGGCTCTGCCAAAAGCTCGGCCCTCTGATCGCCGAGATTGGTTTGGCAGGTGCCCCATGCATCAGTTGCGTTTGCGACCTGGCGTCGATTGGCCAACCCACCCTTTCCCCTGTGGCAATCATTGCGATCCCAGCATACGCGCCCAACACTCCGTGGCTGCGTGGCTGTTCAACTGCAGGGTCGTCAAAGGCATGGCTTCATCGGTGACGAAGGCCATGAAACGTTGGTTCAGGTCGTGAAAGATCATTTGGCCCAGCGTCGAAGCATCAACATCAACCCGCGCGCTCCCGCGTGCTTGCAAAGCGGCGACAAGGTCAGAGACCTGCCGTGCCAACATGGCATCCAAGGCTGAATATCGCTGCGAGAAGGGAGAGTCGGGCGCGGCGATGGACAAAGCCATAGCAGTGCGCCACATCGCTTTGGACAGGTAGTGTAGCGAGTGGTCGTAATAGAGGCGTATCAGACCATCCAGCGCATCGGCCACCGCGAGTGGCGGGGCGGCGATGACGGCCCCTCCGGCCTCAACCACCTCTTCAACCTCCATCGACACGATCGCGAGCAGGATGTCGCCTTTGGTGGAGAAATAGTTGTAGCACGTTCCGGCCGACACCTCGGCGCGGAGGGCGATGTCTTCGATACGGACGGCGTCATAGCCTTGATCGCGGAACAACTCGGACGCCGCCTGCAAAATGCGGCGGCTGCGGTCGGCTTTATGCTGTTCGCGCAGTCCGGTCATGGGCACTCGGTTGTATAAGATACTGTTTCGGTGATGGTTTTCATTTTGCCTGAATTTTGATGTTGACTTCAAATTTGACCGAACTCAATTCTTTTTCCAAAGGCATCCGACAGAGGTGCCCCACCCCCGACATGGAGACACCCCTATGGCCCTGACCAATCGGCTTTCCGCCACCTCGCTGGCCTTGCTGTTCCTGACCTCGCCCACCTTTGCGCAAGAGTTGAATGCGCTGGTCTGGTGCGATCACACCGACCCCGCTTTGGTTGAACCCTTTGAAGAAAAGTTCGGCGTCAAGGTGAACCTCAAGGAATATGAGGGCACGGCGGCAGGTCTGGCGATCCTTGACCAATCCCAGCCCGGCGATTGGGATGTGATGGTGATCGACGCTGTCGATGTGGGCCGCGCGGTTGAGGCCGGGTATCTGGCCGAATTGCCCGCCGACCAACTGCCGACCGCCGATTTCTTCCCCGAACTGGTGATGGCGGCCAACAACACCGTGGACGGCAAGACCTATGCGGTGACGGAAAAGTTTGGCTACAACACCATTTCCTACGACAAGACCAAGGTTGATCCCGCCGATATGGACAACATGGCGGCGCTGACCTCGGGCAAATATGATGGCCGGATTGGCATCTATGACTATTATCTGCCGGTGCTGGGTCTGGTGGCCTTGGGTCAGGGGATCAACACGGCGGATATCAATGCCGACACCCTGCCCAAGCTGAAAGACCCGCTGATGGCGCTGCGCAAGGCGTCAAAGCAGGTGTCGGACGTCGTTTCGGCCCAGACCGCGCTGGCAACGGGCGAGGTTGATATCGTCATCGGCGGTGGCGAATGGCTGACGGCAGTGCTTTCGGCAGACAATGCCAACCTCGATTGGACCATCCCGAAGCAAGGCGGTCTGCGCTGGGCGCAGTCCATCGGCGTGGTTGCGGGCAGCACGCAGCCGGACCTCGCGCTGGAGTTTGTCAAATACATCGTCAGCCCCGAAGGTCAGGCCCGTCTGGCCACGGCCTCCTGCTATTGGGGGATGCCCGCCAATGCCAAGGCAGGGGATGCCCTGTCGGCTGAGGCGAAAGCCGTCCTGCGTTGGGATCAACAGCCCGACTTCCTGAAGCGCGCGCAGCTTTATCCCATCCCGGATGCCGCGACCGACACCGCGATGCAGGACATGTGGACCGAGATGCTGAACCAGTGACCTTGAAGGCACGCGAGCATCGCCTGGGCTGGGGTCTGGTGGCCCCGGCCCTGCTTTGGACGGGGGCGTTTTTCGCCCTGCCCTTCCTTGCAATGTTGGTGCTGTCCTTCGCGCGGATGGAGGGGCGTGAGATTGTCCCCGCGCTCGACCCCAGCAATTACACGCGCTTTGTGACCGATCCCACTTTGACAGGCGCTTTGCTGAACAGTCTGGAGATCACTTTGCTGGTCACGGTGCTGTCGGTGGTGCTGGCTTGGCCACTCGCCGCGATCATCGCGTTCCGGGTGCCTGCGCGTTGGCAGCGGCTGGCGCTTTTGCTGGCGGTGCTGCCGTTCTGGACGTCTTATGTCGTGCGGTCTTATGCGTGGCTGTTGGTGCTTGGCCAAAATGGCGTGGTCAATCGTGCGCTAATGGGTCTGGGCGTGATCGCCGAACCGTTGGAGATTGCCGCGACCCGCACCGCCACCGTGATCGGTTTCGTGCATTTCTTCGTCATGCTGCTGACGCTGACCATCTATGCCAATCTGATTCAGCTTTCCCCCAACTATGCCCGCGCGGCGGCGGACCTTGGCGCGGGGCGCTGGCAGACGTTTCGCCATGTGATCCTGCCCTTGAGCCTGCCCGGCGTGGTGACGGGGGCGTTTTTGACCTTTGTGCTCTGCATCGGGGATTACATCACGCCACAAATCCTTGGCGGCAATTCGGAACTGACCGTGCCGCAACTGATCATGCTGCAACTGGGGCGAAGTGGAAATTTCCCCTTGGCTTCGGCCTTGTCGGTGGTGTTGATGGCAGTGGTGACGCTGGCCTATTTCGCCTGTGGCCGCTGGCTGCGGCTGGATCGTGTGTAGGCGATGCGGGTGCTGTCATGGCTTTATCTGGCGCTGGCCTATGTCTTTGTCTTCCTGCCTGTCGCAGTGCTGGTGGCGTTCTCCTTTCAGGATGGCCGCTTGCCGGTGCCGCCGTTCAAGGGGCTTTCCTTCCGCTGGTATGAAAAGGTGCTGGGTGACGGTGACTTGATGGCCGCTTTGGGCCATTCCTTCCTTGTGGCCTTGGTGTCATCCCTCATTGCGTTGGTCTTGGGCTTTCTGGCGGCGCATGCGCTGGCGCGGGTGGCGTTACCCGGATCGGCGCTTATGCGGGGGGTTCTGATCGCGCCGATGACGGTCAGCTACCTGATCGTCGCCTTGGGTCTGTTGAACCTGTTCAATCTGACCGGGGTGCGCCTGTCGCTTTGGACCGCCGGGATTGGCCATGTGGTGATCAACCTGCCCCTTTGCTTTGCCATCCTTTACGCCGCGATGGGGGATCATCAGAAAAACGCCGAACGCGCCGCGCGGGATCTGGGGGCGGCGGAGTGGCAGGTGCTGTGGCTGGTCTCCGCCCCGATGCTGGCGATGCCTATGGCGGCGGCCTTCTTCCTGTCCGTCACCTTTAGCTGGGATGAGTTCATCATTGCCTTCCTGCTGACCCGCTTTGACGTCACCCTGCCGGTGGAGATTTGGTCCATGCTGAAATCGGGCCTGTCGCCTGCCACCAATGCCGTGGGGTCGCTGGTGTTTCTGGTGTCGGTCACGCTGGTCATCCTGCTGGAACTCTTTGTCTTTCGGAGGGCGAAATGACCGCCGATGTGCAAATTGAAGCCGTATCGCAACGCTTTGGCGCGACCACAGTGCTGGACAACGTCAGCCTAGAGATTATGGCGGGGGAGTTTGTGGTGCTGCTGGGGCCATCGGGCTGCGGCAAGACCACTTTGCTCAATCTGATCGGCGGTTTTGCCGAACCCACAGCCGGTACCGTGCGGATCGGGGGGCGGGATATGGCGGGGCTTGCGCCGCAGCATCGCCCGACGACGACGGTGTTTCAGGACTATGCCCTGTTCCCCCATATGACCCTGCGCGACAACGTGGCCTTTGGTCTGCGGATGCGCGGGGTGGATCGCGCCGCGCGGGGGACAAAGGCTGAGGCGATGCTAGCGCTGGTGGGGCTGGGGGGTCGCGGCGACCGTCGCCCGCATGAGTTGTCTGGTGGGCAGCGTCAGCGGGTGGCGCTGGCGCGGGCTTTGGCGGTGGAGCCGGATGTGCTCTTGCTGGATGAACCGCTGGGCGCGCTCGATCTGAAACTGCGCCGCCAGATGCAGGATGAGCTTAAATCGATCCAGCGCCGGGTTGGGACCACCTTCGTGCATGTGACCCATGACCAGGAAGAGGCGATGGCGATTGCCGACCGCATCGTGGTGATGAACGCGGGCCGGATCGAGGATCACGGCCCCCCGCGCGAGGTTTACTTGCACCCCAAGACCCTGTTTACCGCCAGCTTTATGGGAGAGGTGAACCGTATCCCTGTGGCAGGCGGTCAGGCCCCCTTTGGCCCGGTCCCCCTGCCCGATGGCACGCTCTGCCTGCGGCCCGAGGCGATCTCAGAGGCTGGCAGTCTTAGGATCGGTCCTTGCCGCGTGCTGGAAGCGGCGTTTTTTGGCGGGTATGTGCGGGCGCATGTGGCCCCCTTGGCAGCGCCCGACCTCCGCTTGGTGGTGCATCTGCCGCAATCGGCCATGCCCACGCCGGGGCAGGTGCTGGACCTTGGCGCGGACACTTGGGGGGTACTCAACGCATGAGAGCAGAGCCAAAGGATTGGTGGCGGCTGAGGTCGATGGGCGATGGCGTCACCCATATCGACGAACCCCACATCCGCGAATTCTACCGCTGCAACGTCTGGCACATTCGCGGGCGCGATGGGGATATGCTGGTCGATAGCGGGATGGGGGTTGTCTCGCTCCGCGATTACGTGCCCTTAGTGACCGAACGCCCCCTGCAAGCCGTTGCCAGCCACACCCATTTTGACCACATCGGCTGCCACCACGAATTCGGCTGCCGTCTCTGCCATGGGGCAGAGGCGCATCTGATGCGCGCGCCGACCCGAGAAAACACCTATGCCGACAAATATGTGACCGACGACATCTTCATCACCTTGCCACCCGCGCCTTACGTCGCCAGCCATTATGCCGTGCCCGCTGCGCCCGCGACGCGCCTGCTCTGGGATGGCGATATCGTGGACCTTGGCGATCGGCACTTTGAGGTGATCCACACCCCGGGCCATTCCCCCGGCGGGATTGCGCTCTGGGAGGCCGCGACCGGCATCCTGTTTTCCGGCGACATCGTCTATGATGGCGAGCTGATCGAAGGCACCACCGCGCTTGAGAACACGCAATACATCACCTCGATGGAGCGTCTGCTGAAACTGCCGGTGCGGGTTGTGCATGGCGGGCATTTCCCCACCTATTCCGGGGAACGGCACCGCCACTTGATCACCGATTGGCTGCCCTCCAACCGGGTTTA
>JAIYDR010000271.1 GCA_027487395.1 Rhodobacter sp.
AGGCGCTGCCCGCGTTGCACCCCGCAAACCGGCATTAGGCGCTAGGCGGCAACGATCAAAAAGCAGATGTGCTCGCATTGGGGGAAGAAACGGGGGAAGACTGAAACACTAAGACGCGAATAGTGATTTAATTTCAATGCATTATAATGAAGGCACTGGTGGAGCAGAGGGGGATCGAACCCCTGACCTCGTCATTGCGAACGACGCGCTCTCCCAACTGAGCTACTGCCCCAAAGCGATGACTTCCTCGCGCATTGGGCGGGCGATGTCAAGGCAGCGGTCGTGGAGAACGGCTGCACGAAAGCGGACCGCCAGACCAAGTCAGCGCAAGGAACTGATGACAAATGCGGCGATTTCGGCGGCGGGACGAACCCCGGCAAGGCGGGCGACCTCACGCCCTTTGCGATAAAGCACCAAAGCTGGGATTCCACGGATCCCGACACGCGAGGCAATGGCGGGGTGGTCTTCGGTGTTCAGCTTTGCCAGACGCGCAACAGGGGCCAATTCTTGGGCCGCCTTGGCGAATTCCGGGGCCATCGCACGGCAGGGACCACACCACGGCGCCCAGTAATCTACCAAAAGCGGCAGGTCATCGCGGATCGCCTTGTCATGCGCTGCCACGTCCATCTCTCGCACCCGACCGTCATGCAGCGCTGCACCACAGACCCCGCACATCGGCCCTGCTGCCATACGGTCGCCAGGCACACGGTTTGCCTGCCCGCAGGCAAGACAAGTTAGGCGTCGGGCTTCGGCGGCTTGGGTGGGCATGGCGGAGGCCTTTCACATTCTACAGAACGAATGTGTGACTGCCTCCTGCGCGCCACAAGAGGCGCTCACAGGAAATCGGTCTCAATCTCCGTAATGTCGATCTCCAGCGCCTCTAACCCGGCCTCAAGGTTCTCGGCCAGATGCGGCATGCCCATCAGATACTGGTCTGTCGGCACCGAGGCCTCATCATAGGCGGTTTCCACAGCCTCTTCGTAATCCTCGGGCTCGTAAGTGCCGCGTCCGATCCAAGCGATGGCGGTCAGATGCGCCTTTTCGTCATCGTTCAATGCGTCGATGAAGGCGTGCAACTCTTCTTCCCCGGCATCGCCCTCGCGGAATTGAATGATGATTTGGGCGACTTTCTCGGGGCTGATCTCGATATCGGGCACAGCGGACTCCTCAGTGGCTAGGCTTGTTTTCATTCATACGGCAGCACCCGGCTTGCGTGTTACGTCGATGCTGCAGCAAAGGTGGTCAGCGCATAGGCCAGCGCGCCCCCCAGCGTGGCGATCATCACGGACCGGCGCCAGACCCACAGCACCAGTACCGCCCCTACCCCCATGACCAGCGGCAAGACCTGCGTCGCGTTGGCCATCGGCAGGGTTGAGGCCACGACCAGCGTTGCAATCGCCGCAGGGCCTGTGGCCGACAGAAACCGCGCTAAGGCACCAGCGCCCTGCCCCGCCCCACGAGACAGGCGCGTCGGGCCGTAACGGAAGACCCAATTCGCGATGCCCACCATAAGCGCAAGGATCAGGATATGCTGGCTCATGCCCGTCCCCTGCGCAGGGTACCCGCAGCCGCGCCCGCGATCATGCCTGCGAGGATTCCCGCAGTGCCAGAGACTGCAAGGGTGCCTGCCACCGTGGCCAGCCCCGCCACGGCGATGACCGGCACCTGTGGCCGTGTCAGGATGGACAGAAGGAGCGACAAGAACAACGCGGGCAGCATGAACGACAGCCCCGCCTGAACCACCGGCCAATCCGCCAGCGCCCCGCCGCCCGCCAAGGCCCCCACAAGGGTGCCCGCCAACCAACTGGCGTAAGCTCCAAGGCCCAGTCCGAACATGAACGGCTCCGAAAACTGCCTCCCACGTGCAACCTCGCCCAAGGCGGCACCAAACACCTCATCGGTCAGGCCCCAGGCCCAGGCCCAGGCATGCCGGGTCGACGCCGCCTCTCCCGCCGCTTTCAACAGCGCCGGTCCGTAAAGCACATGCCGCAGGTTCATAGCGATCAACGTGAACGCCGCCACCAACAACGGCGCACCAGAGGTGATCAGCGCCAGCGCCAGAAATTGCGACGCCCCGGCATAGATGATGAGCGACAGCGCAAACGCCTCAGCAGCGGAAAGCCCCGCGCCTGTGGCCGCCACGCCAAAGGCAAAGGCAATGGGGAAATACCCCATCGCAATGGGCAAAGCGGTGACAAGACCGCTGCGGACGGTGGAAGGAAGCGCATTCGACATGGGATGCAGGCGTAGCGGAGGGGGGCGGGGCGGTCAACGGGTGGGTAAGGCCTCGATCAAGCCGGAGTTGCAAGATGCACGACTTGGACGCAATTGCGCAATCCCCAAAGGAGTTTTGTCTTTCGAGTCCAGCGTGGTTGCCGGCTCGGATCAAGAGCCCAAACACCCCATGCACCAAGACATCGAACAGTACATAAGCCCGCCAAAGCCAAGATGCGCAAAGGGCGACGGCTCTGAAACCGTCCCAAGGTGCAGGGCTTTGCTTACAAGAGCGCGTGGTCTCGGTCTGCGGTGTCGGGCTGAACGAACAGGTCCCCTCGGCCTCCCTGACCCGAAACGTGACGGATCTGTCTTGCCGGAAGAACGGTGACGTCAGGGTATCAGCCGATCTGTGCACCACATCAGGGATCCTGTGCCGGTCAGTGCCCCCACCTTTTGGCACCGTCCTGCCCTTGCATTTGTCAGCGCGGCTGATGACCTGCCACGCCTTCATCGCGTCAGATGCCGTTTGCAGCACGTTGGCTCCGGGCATCATCGTGTCAACCTTTGGGGTTCACTCTATCAAGACGAATGTCCTGCCCTACCGCGATCCGAGATGAAGGCAAACGACCATCAAGGCCGCAGGCCCGGACAGACGGTTGAAGGCGCTGCGCGGCGGCAACACTGTGTAGGCGCGATGCCATACCTTGGCCTTCCGGTCGGGCCATCTGATTGCGTTCAACTGAGCGTTCTGATCTACACGCGACGCATAGCTAGGAACTGTCAGACATGCAGAATCTCAGAAAAATCGGGCGATTCTTGCTGGCTGGCGGGCTGAACACCGCCTTTGGCTTCGCCATATACGCGCTGTTTGTGTATCTGGGGTTTCCGGTTTGGGCGACAGTGACCCTATCGATGATCGCGGCCCTCATCTTCAACTATCTGACCTATGGCGGTATAGTGTTCAAGGACCTGTCGTGGCGCACTCTGCCGCAATTTGTGGTGTTCTATATCGCCCTTGCCGGACTAAACACTGCGTTGTTATATGGGCTGAACAGTCTGGGATTCGGGGCCTTGCTAGCGCAGGCGATTTTGGTGGCTCCACTTGCTGTGATCAGCTATGTCGGGCTGAATAACTTCATATTTGATAAATCGAAAACATCTTGAGGCATGTATGTCACCCCAAGACCAAGAGGCTTTCAAACCCATTCCCGTCCGTCGTGGTACCGGCTTCCTTGCGACCATGGCCTATAGCACGCGGCAATGGATTGATCTGCAACTCCTGACCTGTACGCGTTTCTTGCGGCCCCGATTGGCCCATATGTCTGGCGCGGTGCTGGATGTCGGCTGTGGAGAGATGCCCTTTCGCGATTACTTGCCCAAAGACACGCGCTATGTCGGGCTGGATGTGGCCGAGGCGGTCTCTTTTGGGATGCGGGATCATCCCGACATCGTCATGTTCAACGGGGTCAAGATTCCTTTTCCAGACAATTCTTGGGACGGCATCCTGTGCACCGAGGTGCTGGAACACACCTTGCAGCCGGACGCGTTGATGGCAGAGATGCTGCGGGTCCTGCGGCCAGGCGGTACGTTGTTGGTCACTGTGCCTTTTGCTGCGCGGGTCCATCATGCGCCTCAGGATTATCAACGTTTCACCCGCTATCGACTGGCGCGCATGATGGCGGGATTCCAATCCGTTCAGGTGCTGGAACGCGGCAATGACTTTGCGGTCATCGCCAATAAGTTGATCGTTCTGATCGCGCGGCGTTTGACAGGACGAAACCAGGACGAAACAAGGTGAACTTGATTTGGACTCTGCCCACGATCCCTGCGTTTCTTGGGCCCATGGCGATTCTGGGACTGATCGTGGCGCAGGTCTCGCTGTGGCTGGGCCTAGGCTCGGACGACGACCCTTTAGGCTATTGTTGCGTGGAAAGAAAGGCCTGAGATATGAGTGTGAAATTGAGGGACGAACGTGGGTTCAATCAGCTTTTTTCGGCAGTGGGATCGTCGCCTTTTCGGGCTGAACGCCGCCATGACTGGTTCATCGCCCAAGCCAAGCGCAAGACTGCCAAGCGTATTCTGGAAATCGGCTGTGGCACGGGCGAGGGCGCGGCGGCTGTTGCGCGCGGCACGGGGGCCGAAGTGATCGCCATCGATATATCCGACGCCTTTCTGGATCAGGCTCGGAGCAGGCACAAGGCGGCAAACCTGCGCTTTGAAAAGCTGGACCTGTTCGCTGATGATCCGGCCAAGTTCAACAGCTTTGATTTCATTTTTGGCAACGGCATTCTGCACCATCTTGTCGTGCAACTGGATCAGATCCTGACCATTCTGCGCGGCATCACCGCCAAAGGTGGTGGCATGGCGTTTATCGAGCCGAACTTCATGAATCCCTACTGTGCCTTCATTTTTGGGACAGGAGTCGGTCGCAAATGGGCCTTGCTGGAGCCCGATGAGATGGCTTTTCGTGCCGGTGAGCTGCGCAGCATCGTCGCAAGGACGGGCTGGACCAATGTTCAGCTCCAGACCCGCGATTTCCTAGTGCCGGGCCTGCCGGTATCGCTGATCAAGCCTGTTCTGGCCATTGAACCCCTGTTTGAAGCGACGGCACTGACCCGCTGGCTTGCACAATCGCATTTCGTGACGGCCGACGCATAGGAAAGCATGGCGCATGATCGAATCCAAGGCGGTCTTGACGGGGATCTACATCCTGTTTTTGCTCAGTGTGTTGTTGTTGCCCTATGCAGCCTTGGCCAAAGGCGGAGGCATACGACACAGGCCACTGGACATTGCTTTCCTGTGCGCGCTTGCGGCGGTCATCGTCGTGTTTCTGTTGCCTTTTGGCAGTTGGCAACGGGTGATCATTTCGGTCCTGCTTGCGTTGCCCTTTGCTTTTTTCATCGCAAGATCACGCGGCGCGCCCTTATGGGGCAGCATCTTGGGTTTTGCGGTTTTTTCCACGGTCGTCTGGTGGTCAGCATCGATGGAATTCCTTCAATGGCGCATCGTGCCGTTTTGGTGTCTTGGTGCCTTGGCCATCTGGATTCTGCGTCAATCAACACCGATGTCGCCCCAAGCCTTGCGCTTGGCATTGGCGCTCGTTTTGATAGCAGGCGTGGGGGCCCATCTTTTGGTCGCTCCTTTCCTGGCACCGATCGGACTGGCAACAGCTTGGCACCACTGGGGCGTCTATGTGACAACGGCCAAGCTTTTGAGCGCGGGCGCAGTTCCATTTGTCGATTTTCCCCTGCAATATGGTCTCGGCCCCTCAGTTTCGATGGCAATGGCCTGTCAGCCTGATTGCTGGAAGGGGGCATATTTTGTCACCAGCCTCGCAAATTTAACCTATCTAATGGTTTTGTCCTGGGGGGTAGGTCAATTGATGGCGAACAGCCCTAGGGGATTGGGGCTTTTGGCGGTTGCAGGCGTCGCCGTATCCGTACTGGTTTGGACAGTCTACCCGCCGGAACTGGTGGGGCCTTTGGCGACGCCGTCGACGTCGGGACTGCGGTTTTGGCCCTTAGCGGCGCTCTTGATTTTCATTATCGCGTCTGAGGTCAACGGCCGCCCCGCGGGGGCCTGGGGGCATGCACTTTGGTCGCTGTCCATGCTATGGTCTCCCGAAGCGGCCATTTTTGCCTGCATGGTCTGGTGGCCATATCTGCTTCTTGTACATGTTACACGCCAGAAAGATCTCACCTTGCCACGGTTCGCCCTCGCGGCCGTCAGCTGGGTCTCGATCATGATCTGCGCAATTCTGACGCTGACTCTGGTCTTCAGTTTGATCTTTTGGGCGGTGTTTGGGCAGTTCCCAACCCTAAACGGATACTTGATGTATATCCTGAATCCACCCGGCCCCTTGCCTGCGACCCTTGGCGGAACGGTGTGGATCTTGGTGGCTGCACTGGCCTTGGCCAGCGTTGCCATGTTTGGGGCCGATGTAGGACAGACACGCATCTTGGCCGCCTCAATCATGGCAACAATTGCGGTAACAACCTATTACTTGGGCCGCAGCCACGACAACAACATATTGAATTTGTTTCCTTTCATTGCCGTGACCCTCATCTGTGCCCTCAGGACCAAACTGCCTGACGGTCTCGCGGGCTTTGGCAAGACAATTTTGTTTGGCATGGTTGTTTGGCCCGCCTTTTTCGGCATCAACGCGATGAAGGAAGGCCTCACAAAGGGTGCGTCACATCCAAGCACCATATCCGAAGTGTGGAACCTTGTGGATATGCAAAGCCCGCAGTCCTTGGAAATCCTGAATGCATTTCCGGCGAGCGCCATCGCCTCGGTCGACGACCTTTCAGAGGCTGTTCAAACCCTTCGCCAATTGAACCAAGGCGTACCTGTGATCATCAACATTTGGCATATCATGTTGATCGACAGGGCGAATGATATTTGGACAACGATGCTTAATCCTGCCAGCTATGCCTTCTTGCCCAGAGAGGACATTCGTCGGTTTATCGCGCAGGGCAAGACGCGTTTCAACAAACCCGGATGGATCATCTTGCAGCATGACCCGCAAGGCATGGTCTTGCCTGATCAAGAGTGGCTGGATCTCTTTGCGACCTCATACACAATTGCCGAAACGCGGGATTTCGGACGTTACACTGGCTATCTGATGGTTCCCAAATGATCCGCACCATGATGCATCAGTGGGGCGGAGCCATGGTATTGGCGCTTGCGCTAGGAGCAATTGCCCTGCCTCTGGGCCCTACGGTCGTTGCGATGATCGCATTGACCATAGTGGCATCCTGTGTCTTGGGGCAAACTTTGGAACGATATCTGGGGCTTGATGCGCCGTTCTTGGGCTTCGTTCTGGGATTCACCGCGCTCGCCTATGCCTTGACCGGGGCCTTGCGGGTGTTTGCACTGCATCCTGTATGGATCGCAGGAGTCTTGGCGGTTGGAACGCTGGCACTGATCCTGCGCGAATTGGGGCGCCCCATTCCAAACCGAGGGCACATGCTGTGGGTCAGCCTTATGTTGGCCGTCTTCACCGTTTTTTGGAATCTCGACATGGCCCCCCGACTGGTCACGTTTGAGCAAACGGGGCAGTTGAATTTCTGGATCGATATCTTTGTGCACGGCGCAAAGCTATCAGAGTTGGGGGGGCCGTTCGCTGCCAATCGTGGCAATGCGCTCATGTCAGATGCGGCAGCGCCGTTGTATCACAGTGTCAGCTATGCGCCTTCAGCGCTGGCCATGGCCGTGTCAAATGCCCTGCCATTGACCGCAGCCGTACTTGTCTGGATTCCGATG
>JAIYDR010000177.1 GCA_027487395.1 Rhodobacter sp.
AGAAGGCTGCAACCACGCTTGCAAATTCTGTATCATCCCCGACATGCGCGGGAAACTGGTCAGCCGCCCCGCCCATGCCGTCCTGCGTGAGGCGGAAAAGCTGGTTGAGGCAGGGGTGCGGGAGCTTCTGGTCATTTCGCAGGACACCTCGGCTTACGGGGTGGACCGCAAGCATGATGACAGCCCGTGGAAAGACCGCCAAGTCCGCGCCCATATCACCGACCTCGCGCGGGAAATGGGGCAGCTTGGCGCTTGGGTGCGGCTGCATTACGTCTACCCTTACCCGCATGTGCGCGATTTGATCCCATTGATGGCCGAAGGACTGATCCTTCCCTATCTCGACATCCCATTCCAGCATGCCCATCCCGATACGCTCAAGCGCATGGCGCGGCCTGCCGCAGCGGCGAAAACGCTGGACGAGATCGCCGCGTGGCGCGCGACCTGCCCGGATATCACCCTGCGCTCGACCTTCATCGTGGGCTATCCGGGAGAGACGGAGGCAGAGTTTCAGACCCTGCTCGATTGGTTGGACGAGGCGCAGTTGGACCGAGTTGGGTGTTTCAAATACGAGAACGTCGCAGGGGCGCGGTCAAACACCCTGCCCGACCATGTGCCGGCTGAAGTGAAGCAAGAGCGTTGGGATCGCTTCATGGAAAAGGCGCAAGGCATCTCTGAGGCAAAGCTTGCCGCCAAGGTGGGCCGCATCATGGACGTGATCGTGGATGAGGTGGACGCGGACGGCGCCACCTGCCGCACCAAATCCGACGCGCCCGAAATCGACGGCAACCTTTTCATCGATGAAGGGTTTGAGGAGTTGCGCCCCGGCGACATCGTGTCTGTCGAGGTCGAGGAGTCGGGCGAATATGATCTGTGGGGGCGGTTGGTCTGATCCCTTGGGGTTATCAAAAGGGCTTGACCGCTGCGGCGCGTAGATCACCATTGCGACCAAGCCAAAAAAGGAATGCAACGCCATGTCAGACGTCCCGATGATCGCGCAAAAAGCCCCCTACCCCGTCGAGGTGACGGAAGGTAAATCCTATTTCTGGTGCGCCTGCGGGCAATCCAAGAACCAGCCCTTTTGCGACGGATCACACAAGGGCACCAGCTTTGTGCCCACCAAAGTGACCGCTGAAAAGGACGGCACCTTGTACTTCTGCGGCTGCAAGCATTCCGCCAAATCCCCCTTCTGCGACGGGTCACATTCTAAACTTTGACGGCAGACGCTGGCCTTACGTTCGGGAGCGGGGGGGGCACACCCCCGTCGGCCATCGGTTCTTGAACCGATGGCGAGCCCGATGGCCGACCCCCCGTGGGATATTTGAACAACGGGGAGGACAGGCAGCGTTGGCAAGCTGGACCTTCGCGCTATCTTGGCAGCATGACCGAAGAAACCCGCATCCTGTATAACGACACCTGCCCCTTGTGCCGGTTTGAGATTGATCATTACCGCGACCGCGCCACGGCGACGGGTGCGCCTTTGGCCTTTGATGCCTTGGACCGGGCAGAGACTTGGGGGCTGACGACGGATCAGGCCGCACGCGCATTGCATGTGCGGCAGGGGGATCAGGTCTTGTCGGGTCTCGCGGCGTTTCAGGCGATTTGGGCGGGTTTGCCGGGTTGGCGCTGGCTTTCCGTCGTCACCGGTCTGCCGGGGCTGCGGCAGGTCTTGGGCTTTGTCTATGACCGCATCGCGGCACCGCTGCTCTATCGCGCGCATCTGCGCCGCCAAGCGCGGTCTAGCCGATCAGGATCACCAACCAAGCCACCCCACCCGCCAGCGCCGTAAGGGCGACACAGGCGCTGCCGCAATCCTTGGCCTTGCCTGCCAAAGGGTGGGACTGCGGCATGACCATATCGACCACCACCTCAATCGCTGTGTTGATCAACTCGGCGGCCAGAATCAGCAGCCCCAACGCCAAGATCAGTGCGCGTTCCCCCGGTGTCAGGTCCAGCGCAAAGGCCAAAGCGGCGGAGAGGAGATTGACCAGCGCCCATTGCCGCAGCGACTTTTCCGTCCGCCACGCGGCGCGCAAGCCTTGCCAAGACCACAGGCAGGTGTTGCCGATGCGGCGCAGTTCGGATGCCAACCAGTCGTTCATGAATCCCCCGCGTGCGGCGCTTCGGTCCGCTGCGCCACAGGCTAGCGATTGAAGGCCAGCGCGTCGAGATAGGCGCGCACGCAAGTCACAACATGGGCGAATCGATCACCGCCCAGATGCACGCCGCCATACCAGCGCGTCACCACCACGATGTGGTCGACCAGACCCGCGCGTTCCAGCATTTTCAAGATCACCGCTCCGGCACCGGATTCACCGTCATCGCCCTTTTGCGCACCACCATCTGACAGCACGACCGCCCAAGTGTTATGGGTGGCCTTGGCATATTTCTTGGCCCGTTTCAGATCGGTCAAGAACGCCTCAACCCCCGCTCTTCCGGCGACAGGCCCGCCGGAGACCGCATAGCGCGAGCCGCGATCCGACACGACCGATTCAATCTGGATCATGGCGCCCCCCTTTGCCCATAGCCCGGATGCCATGTCGGGGATGCAGGCTCAAGTCCGGGGTGTATCATGGGGCCGGGGCCAGCGCCTCGATCCCCGGTTTGTTGTCGCAAAAGGCGGGCAAAGACAGCGCCCGTACATGATGCGCCAGAAAATCGGTACAGGCCGGGACATGGCAGCAGTGCAGGCAATGATCGACCATGCCCGCCAATTCGCTGCGCGTCAGCCAACCATCCACCACAGCATCGGTCAGGTTGACCCCCACCACCCGCGCCATGCCGCGTGTCAGACCCCAAGCGCGCGGGGCCTCTGCATATCCGATCATCGCTGTCGCTCCTGCTGCTATGCTAAGGCTCAGGATGGGCGAGGCCGGGTTGCGCTGCCTTGACGCAGATCAAATGGGGGTCAGGGACCCGCCCCACTTGCCCGCAGATTGGCCACCACTTGTGCCACCTGCGCCTTGCGTGCGGTGTTGGGGGGGTGAGTGCCAAGGAAGGCATCGCCCGGATCAGGCAGCCGGTCAAAGAACCCCGTCCCCAGCACTGGATCATAGCCGGACAGATAGGCGATTTCCGCGCCCATGGCATCGGCCTCAAGCTCGAATTCCTTGGCATAGCTGCGCGCACCCACTGTGGCCGCCATACCGGTCATCTGTTCCGCTGCGCGCTGGGAAGCCCCCGAAGCCGCAGCAAGGATGGCCGCCGCCAGTGCCGCGCCTTGGGCATTGGCTTGTGTCTGCGGCAGATGACCCAGAATGTGATGCGAGGCTTCGTGCGCCAACACAAAGGCAATCTCATCCGGGTTGCGCGCATCGCCGATCAGCGAGAGGGTAAACCCAAGCACCGGACGTCCCTGCGGGTCCAGCGTTTGAAAAGCGTTGGGGGGCTGGCCAAGCCGATCATCCACCACGATCAGGAAATCGCAGTTCACCCCGCGCGTGCGGGCGCGGCACACCTCCTCGGTCACGGGTTCCAGCCGCTGAACCACCTCAACGAAGTTGCGGACCGCGACTTCCGAGGGCAAGCGCGGCGATGGGGGCGCCGATGGAACCGGCGGTGCGGCAACAGGTGACCCCAATATCTGCGGGGTGGTCGGCACACAGGCCGACAGCACAGCCACTGCAATCAATCCCGCCCAAATGCGCATCTACCAACCCTTTTCCGCAATCGCCACCACCGATCTTGTGCCAAAACTAGCAAGCCCTGCCGCTGGGGGAAGAGGGAAGTTCTCGACCTCACGCAGCTTTTCCAGATACCCACCTTCCGGCTTTTCCATTTGCCGCTTCGGCACGCCTCGGCTAGCTTATGTCCATGTTCACCATCGAGCACGAATTTGACGCCACCGTCATCACTTTGATCGACGAGGGGCATGACGGTCTGGTTGAGGATGTCACCATCCTTGCCTTTGAAGATTGCGTGACGCTGGAGCAGCTTGATCCGATTACGCAGGAGCCGGTGCGGGTGGTGCTGTCGATGGCGCAGTTGCGCGATCTGGCCGCAGCCTTGGACCTGCCTGAAGGCAGTTACCGGGTGGAGCTGAAAAAGGGCTGATCCTGTTGGATGTAAAGACCACCTCGAGGGCCGTGGGTTTTCAAAGGAAAGTTAGGCGCAGGAAGCATCACGGCTCTAGCCGGAACAGTTTGTCACGCGATGTCGCGCCGCGCAGCAAGGTCAGGCGCGTTTTGGCGACGCCAAGGGCATGGGCCAGTGCCTCTGTGACGGCGGCATTGGCTTTGCCATCCTCAGGCGCGGCGGTAACGCTGCTGCGCCATTGGCCATCGGTCAGCGCAATTCCCGGTTGTTTCGCGCGCGGGGTGACGCGGACGGCGAATTCTGCGCCAGACAAGGCAAGCGCGGCATGGTCGCCTTTTTTCATGCCCTTTTCCTTTGCCCCAGACTTTCACTTTGCCCCGTCTCGGCCTAGCCTGCGCATAACAAAAGGGGGACAGGCATGGCCACGGGTTTTTACACGGATGAGCGCACCTTTTGGCATGGCGGCGGAAACTATGCCTTTACCTTGCCGGCTGGTGGCCTGGTGCAACCGGGAGGTGGCCTTCCCGAAAGTCCGGAAACCAAGCGGCGATTCCGCAACCTGCTGGAGGTGACGGGCCTCGCGCGTGATTTGGCGATGACGGGGGCAGAAGCCGCGACATGGGAGGATCTGGCGCGGGTGCATCCCGACAGCTATCTTGCCGCGTTCAAATCCGCCTCGGACAAGGGCGGGGGTGAGCTTGGCCCGCGCGCGCCCTTTGGCGCGGGTGGATTCGAGATCGCCGCGCTGTCCGCCGGTTTGGTCAAGGCGGCACTCTTGGATGTGATGGCGGGGCGCGTGGCCAATGCCTATGCCCTGTCGCGCCCACCGGGGCATCATTGCCTGCCGGACCTGCCCAACGGCTTTTGCATGCTGGCCAATATCGCCATCGCCATTCGGGCGGCGCAGGCCGCGGGACTTGGGCGGCGCTTTGCGGTGATTGACTGGGATGTGCATCACGGCAATGGGACCGAGGCGATTTTCTACGAAGACCCCGAGGTGCTGACGATCTCGCTGCATCAGGATCGCAACTACCCGATGAACACGGGCTTTGTCGCCGACCGGGGTGCGGGGGCGGGATTGGGGGCGAACATCAATCTGCCCCTGCCGCCCGGCACCGGACATCGGGGCTATCTTGAGGCATTTGAGCGGTTGGTGATCCCGGCGGTTCAGGCGCACAAGCCCGATGCGATCATCGTCGCTTGCGGCTTTGACGCGGCAGCGGTGGACCCCTTGGGCCGGATGCTGGCCTCCGCTGACACCTTCCGCGCCATGGCTCGGCTGACGTTGGACGCGGCGCGTGATCTTTGCGGCGGTCGGGTGATGATGGCGCATGAGGGCGGCTATTCCGAGGTGTACGTCCCCTTCTGCGGCCATGCCGTGCTGGAAGAGATGTCGGGAACCGCGATCCGCATCGCCGACCCAATGGCCGACACGCTGCGCCAACGCCAGCCCGAGGCGCGATTTGACGCCTTTGTGCGCGATTGGATCGACGGATTGGCGGCCTCTTTGCGTGAAAGCGGCGGGGCCTGAGGTCAACGACCGGCCCGCGAATTGGAGTGAATGATGACTGAAGCCCACCCTGCCCCCCAAAACCCCGCCGTGCTGGACTTCCTGTCGCACCGAATGTCCTATCCCGCGAAGATCATGACCGGCCCAGCGCCCACGCGAGCGGAGCTTGCACCGATCCTTTCTGCCGCCCTGCGCGTGCCCGATCATGGCAAGCTGGAACCGTGGCGCTTGGTGGTGGTGGAGCATGCCGCAATGGCGCGTCTGGCCAATCTGGCCGAGGCGCGAGCGCGAGAGCTTGGGGGCGATTCTGAAAAGATCGACAAAGGGCGCGGTCAGTTCGACCGGGGGCATCTGGCGGTTGTCGTCATCGCCGCGCCGAAACCGTCCGAGAAAATCCCGGCGGTGGAGCAGCTTTTGTCTGCCGGGGCCTTGTGTATGAACATATTGCATGCGGCGACGGCGGCAGGCTGGGGGGCGAATTGGCTGACCGGTTGGGTCAGCCATGATGCCACGTTCATCGCCCGCGCCTTTGGCTGCACGCCGCAGGAATCGGTGGTGGGGATCATCCACATCGCCACCCCGGCAGGCGCCATGCCCGATCGACCGCGCCCAGACCTCGTGCGCGTTGTCACTTACGCGGAGGCGTGACGATGGGCGTGATCTGGGCCTCGTTCACCCGCGCCTTGGCGCAATGGGCCGATCCGCGCTTTCGGCGAATCGTGGTGCTTGGCGTCGGGCTGACCTTGGGGCTGTTGATCGCCCTGATCCTGCTGTTGCTTTGGGCGGTCCAGGCGCTGACGCCGGACAGCATCATTCTGCCCTTTGGTGCCGAATTCTGGGGCGTACATGAGGTGCTGTCGGTCGGGTCCGTCCTGCTGATGCTGGGGCTGTCGGTGTTTTTGATGGTCCCTGTCGCGTCGGCCTTTTCCGGGCTTTTCCTTGAAGGTGTCGTCGATGCGGTCGAGGAGCGGTCCTACCCGACCCTGCCGCCCGCGCGCCATCTGTCTTTGGCCGAGGGGGCCATCGCCTCGGTCAACTTCCTTGGGCTGATGGTGGTCGTCAACCTTGGCGCGCTGCTGGTCTGGCCCTTTGTCGGGCCGTTCATTCCCGTCGTGTTCTGGGCGGTCAATGGCTGGCTGTTGGGGCAGGAATACTTCACGCTGGTCGCCCAGCGCCGCCTCTCGAAGCTTGAGGCCAAACGCTTGCGCCGGGTGCATCGCGGCCGCATCTGGCTTGCCGGGGCGCTGATGGCCGTCCCGCTGAGCGTGCCAGTGTTGAACCTGCTGATCCCGGTCTTTGGCGTGGCGACCTTTACCCATCTGTTTCACGCGCTGAGCGCGCGGCGGGTGGCTTAGGGCGCGGCGGGCGCGTCCATCACACCGCGAAAGTCAATGTCGCGAATCGTGATCACACCCGACATGACCACAGCGACCATGACCGCCCAAACGCCAAAGGCGATGTAGGTCGTGATCTTGGCCTTTCGCGCCACGACATGGCCCGCTGGCGCACCCGACGGCGTGCCGGGCATCACATCGCCCGCATCACCCTGGCTGACAAAGCGCACAGGCAGGACCATGAAGAACACCAGAAACCAGGTGGTGGCAAAAAGGACGATGGCGCCGGTGATGCTCATGCTTCAGACCTGTTCCAACTCGACCAAGCAGCCGTTAAAATCCTTGGGATGCAGGAAAAGCACCGGCTTGCCATGCGCGCCGATCTTCGGCTCCCCTGTCCCCAGGACCCGCGCGCCGCTGGCTTTCAGGCGGTCCCGCGCGGCGAGGATGTCTTCAACCTCATAGCAGATGTGATGGATGCCGCCTGCGGGGTTTTTGTCCAAAAAGCCTTGGATGGGTGAGTTTTCGCCCAAAGGATACAAGAGTTCGATCTTGGTGTTGGGCAGTTCGATGAACACCACCGTCACGCCGTGATCTGGCTCGTCTTGGGGTGCGCCGACTTTTGCGCCCAGCGTGCCGCGATATTGATCCGCAGCGGCGGTCAGATCCGGCACGGCAATTGCAACATGGTTCAGGCGTCCGATCATCCGATGTCCCCTTGGCGCGTTCAGTGCGGGCTGCACCGCCCCGGTTATGGGCATGGCGGCGCGCGCAGGCAAGGGGCCGTTGCCGGGACGCAGGGTCGCAAGGCGCTTAATCCGCTCTTTACCCCTGTGGCCGCATGATGACCGAACCCGCAGAGCTGATTGCCCGAGTTGATTGCCCGAGTTGATTGCCCGTGAGAGGAGTTGCCGATGCCGTTTCATCCCGCCACCGTCCCGCTTCCCGCCACCGCCCCGCTTACCAGACCCAACCTTCTGGCCGCTTGCTGCGCGGCCAAGACCGTGCTGGTGGTGGAAGACAGCCGCCATGCATCGGACGCGCTGCGGCTGATGTTGCGGCAATTGGGCGCACGAATGCGCCGTGCGGGCACTTTGGCCGAGGCGGGACGACACCTTTCGCTTTACCGCCCCGATGCGCTGGTGGTC
>JAIYDR010000028.1 GCA_027487395.1 Rhodobacter sp.
AGCGCCGCGCCAGCCCCTACCACCTCGGCCGCAAACGCGGCGACTGGTGGAAATGGAAGCTCGACCCCTTCACCGTCGATGCGGTGATGATCTATGCTCAAGCCGGCCATGGGCGGCGGGCGAACCTGTTCACCGATTTCACCTTTGCGGTGCGCGCGGGGAACGAACTCCTGCCCTTTACCAAGGCCTATTCCGGCCTGACCGATGCCGAATTCACTGAGATCACCCGCTGGGTGGGCAAAAACACGCTGGAACGCTTTGGCCCGGTGCGGCGGGTGAAGCCCGAATTGGTGTTCGAGATCGCCTTTGAAGGCATCCAGGAAAGCCCGCGCCACAAATCCGGGATCGCCCTGCGCTTTCCCCGCATGGCCCGCTGGCGGCGCGACAAGTCGGTGGATGATATCGATACCATCGACGGATTGCGCGATTTGTTGCGCGTGGCGCGTGGGTGAGGCGTCGCAGTGGGGGTTTCACACCCCCGTCGTCCATCGGTTCTCGGACCGATGGCGAATCCAATGGCCGACCCCCCGTGGGATATTTGAACAACGGGGAAGCAGACGGATCGCGCCAATTTGCGCCGTCCTTCCCTTGCGCCTTGGGGGGCGGCGGGCCTAGATGTCACCAAAGCACATGCGATGAGGTTTTTCATGACACTGCCCCTGTCCCGTCCGGTCTTTGACGCCAACGCCAATGGCGGGGGCTTGGGCAATCTGCCGGATTGGGATCTGCGTGACCTCTATCCCGCCACCGACGCGCCGGAATTCGCGCGGGATATGGAGTGGCTGGAGAAAGCCTGTGCCGATTTCGCGGCGCGCTACGAGGGCAAGTTGGCCAGTCTGGATGCAGCGGCCTTGCTGGAGTGCGTGTTGACCTACGAGCAGATCGATGTGGTCGCCGGGCGGATCATGTCCTTCGCCGGTCTGCGCTACTATCAAAACACCATGGACAGCGACCGCGCCAAGTTCATGGCTGATGCGCAGGACCGCATCACCACCTTCACCACGCCCTTGGTGTTCTTCAGCCTGGAGTTCAACCGGCTGGAAGATGACCACCTGTCGCGTCTGACGGCCACCAATGCCGACCTTGCCCGCTACAATCCGGTCTTCGCCCGGATGCGGGCCATGCGGCCGCATCAGCTGTCCGATGAGTTGGAAAAGTTCCTGCACGACAACTCGGTCGTCGGGGCCTCGGCCTGGAACAAGCTCTTTGATGAGACGATGGCGGGTCTGATGTTCAAGGTCGCGGGCGAAGAGGAAGAGCTGAACCTTGAGGCCACGCTGAACCTGCTCACCGACACCGACCGCGCCAAGCGCGAGGCGGCGGCGCGGGCTTTGGCCGAGGTGTTCGACAAGCACATCAAGCTCTTCGCGCGGGTGCACAACACACTGGCCAAGGAAAAAGAGGTCGAGGATCGCTGGCGCAAGATGCCGACGCCGCAAACCGGACGGCATCTGTCCAACCATGTGGAGCCTGAGGTTGTCGAGGCGCTGCGCAATGCCGTGGTCGCGGCCTATCCGAAACTCAGCCACCGTTATTACCGGCTGAAGGCAAAATGGATGGGGCTGGAGCGGTTGCAGATCTGGGACCGCAACGCGCCTTTGCCGATTGAGACGCCCAAAACGGTAGATTGGGACAGCGCCACGCGCATGGTGCTGGACGCTTACGGCGCTTTTGATCCGCGCATGGCCGATCTGGCCAAGCCGTTCTTTGAGCGCGGTTGGATCGACGCGGGCGTGAAACCGGGCAAGGCACCGGGGGCCTTTGCCCACCCCACCGTCACCGCCGTGCACCCCTATGTGATGCTGAACTATCTGGGCAAACCGCGCGATGTGATGACCTTGGCGCATGAGCTTGGCCACGGCGTGCATCAGGTCCTGGCGGCGGGACAGGGGGAGCTTTTGTCCTCCACCCCCCTCACGCTGGCCGAAACGGCGAGCGTTTTTGGCGAGATGCTGACCTTCCGCCGTTTGCTGGATGGGGCCAAGACCAAGGCCGAGCGCAAGACCCTGCTGGCGGGCAAGGTTGAGGATATGATCAACACGGTGGTCCGGCAGATCGCCTTTTATGACTTCGAATGCAAACTCCACGCCGCGCGGCGCGAAGGGGAACTCACCCCCGACGACATCAACGCGTTGTGGATGAGCGTGCAGGCCCAATCCCTTGGCGATGCCTTTGATTTCATGGACGGGTATGAGACCTTCTGGGCCTATATCCCGCATTTCGTCCATTCGCCCTTCTACGTCTATGCCTATGCCTTTGGCGACGGTCTGGTGAACGCGCTTTATGCCGCCTATGCCGATGGCCTGCCGGAGTTTCAGGAGAAATACTTCGAGATGCTGAAAGCCGGTGGATCGAAGCACCACAAGGACTTGCTCGCCCCCTTTGGCCTTGACGCGTCAGACCCGACCTTCTGGGACAAGGGCCTGTCAATGATCGCGGGCTTCATTGATGAGTTGGAGGCGATGGAGGACTGATCCTTATCGCCATAAGACAGAAAGGGCGCGGCCTGCAGGTCGCGCCTTTTTCATGCGGGGGACAGGCCAAAGGCGGCGGGATCAAAGCCCTGCGCCGCGATACGGGCCAAGACATCCTCCACCAGTGTCGGGCTTTGGGCCGAGAGGCACATCTGGCGGAAATACCAGAACAGATAGGCGTCATGATCTCGCGAGGGTGGCGGCGAGGACAGGGCCGCGTCCAACTCTGCCGCTGTGGTCACCGTTGTGGCGTTGTGGTGAAAATCAGCGCGGCCACAGAGGATAACGGGTTTGCCCTGAAGCATCGCCTCGATCCCTGTGGCCGAGTTGATGGTCACGACGACAGATGCGGCGGCGATCATGTCGTGGATATTGGCGGCCACCACCCGAACCCGCGGATCGTGCCGCGCGAGAAGGCGCAAAGCGCGGTGGCGGCCTTCGTCGATGTCCAAAGGATGCGGCTTGATCAGAATCGGGCGTGGATCCTCACGGGCGGTCAGGGCGGCGAGCATCTGGTCGATCATCAGATGGCAGGTCTCGGTCAGGTCGCGATAGGATGAATTCTGCAGGAAAACGGCAATCCCCCCCTGCGGCAGCGCGATATGCTCTTGCGGTTGGGCGTAGCGGGACTTGCGCCCCAGAACCAGACGCGTGCGCAGACGGTCGGCAAAGGCGCGGGCGGGGCTTTGGGGAATCATGGCGGGATCAAAGGCTTGTGCCACAATCGACGAAAAGGCGCGGATACCCCATGGGTCCAGATGCCAGAAGGGATAGACATAAGCCACCCCGGCATTCAACGCCCGGGGGTGGCGCAACCGGCCGTGGTCGAAGATGTGAAAGCCAGGGGTCGCCTCAACCATTGCAAGCGCTGTGGCGCGGTCATGTGGCACAAGCCGCACCTCCCCATCCCGGGCCTGCCATCCGTCGATCAGGCGGGTGTAGAACGGCAGGCGACCTTCGGGCGATAACTGGCCCTCGGGCAGATGCAGGATAAGGGGCAAGGCACACATGGCCAGAAGCATGCGCCGCCAAGCCCGCCCGACGCAAGGCGCAACGCGCTCTGGTCAGGAGGGGGGCGCTGCGATTAGCCTAACGGCAAAGCATCGTGGCGTAAGGGTGGCGGCATGTGGCGCAAGATTGGGCTGGGGATTGCAGGCCTTATGGCAGTGGGTGCGGCGGGGTTTTTCGCCCTCGCCCCTGCCATCGTGGAACGCGCCCAGAACGGGGTAGAGCCTTTGGCCAAGCCGCCCTCACCCGCCGCACAAGCCCTGCATGACGCGCTGGTGATCGGGGATTGGCACTCCGATGCGCTGCTTTGGGACCGTGACCTGACGATCCGCGCCGACCGGGGCCATGTCGATCTGCCGCGCCTGCGCGAAGGCAATGTGGCGGTGCAAGTCTTTACCACGGTGACCAAAAGCCCCTCGGGCCTGAATTACGAACACAACAGCGCCGAGGCGGGCGATGACATCACCCTCTTAGTGATCGGCCAATTGCGCCCGATGCGCACATGGTTTGACCTGACCGAACGCGCGCTGGATCAGGCCGCGCGCTTGACCGCCACGGCAGAGGCTGCCCCGGATCAGCTGCGGATTCTGCGGACGCGGGGCGATTTGGCCCAACTGCTGGCAGACCGCGCGGCAGGGGCGCGGGTGGTGGGTGGTTTGATCGGGGCTGAGGGCGGGCATGCCTTGCAAGGCGATCTGGCCAATCTGGATCGCCTGTATGCGGCAGGCTTTCGGCTGATGGGCCTGACGCATTTCTTTGACAATGAATTGGGCGGAAGTCTGCATGGCAGTGGCGAGGGCACGGGGTTGACGCCCTTTGGCCGCGAGGTGGTGCAAGAAATGCAAGCGCGCGGCATGGTGATCGACCTTGCCCATGCCGCGCCGCAAATGGTGCGCGATGTGCTGGCCATGCCGGGGACGCGGCCCATCGTCAGCCACACGGGCATCTACAGCCACTGCCAAACGCACCGGAATCTGCCCGATGATCTCATGCAGGCGATTGCCTCCAAGGGCGGGGTGATCGGCATCGGCTTTTGGGCGGATGTGACCTGCGATGCCTCACCCGACGGTGTCGCGGCGGCCATCGTCGCGGCGGTGGCGTTGGTGGGAGAGGACCATGTCTCGCTGGGCTCTGATTTTGACGGCGCGGTGACGACCGGCTTTGATGCCAGTCAATTGGCCTCCTTGACCGACGCGCTGCTGCGGGCCGGTTTGACAGAGACGGTCATCGCCAAGGTGATGGGCGTCAATATGATGCGCTTTCTGGCGGAAACCCTGCCAGAGTGACCCCCGCCCGAAGGCGGGGGGCTGAGGGCTTAGATCGAGATGTCGCGCGCGGTCTCAAAGGCGCGGTCGATCATGCGCTGGGTGCCGATGGTGAACTCCAACGGGCAAGGATAGGCGGCCCCGCTGCGGATGCTGCGGCCGAAGTTTTCGACTTGCAGCTTGTAGTGGTTGGCATCGGGCCAGCGTTCGCTGGTGATGGTCTGGCCGTGGTGCAATTCAATCCGCGCCTCGGCAAAGAGGTTTGCGTTGAAGGGGCCATTGGCCACCTTGAGCAGCCCCTTGTCACCGTGGAAGGTCACTTCCTGACGGTTTTGCAGCCGCATCGAGGTCATGGCGCTATAGGTCGCGCGGCCAAGCGGGCCGGACATGATCCCATCGAGTTGCGCCCAGACATCGACGCCATTCTCGCGGATCATGCGGCAAGAGATATCCTCGCCCTCCCCGCCCGAGACGAAGCGGGCCGAGCCATAGGTATAGACCCCGATATCGCGGATGCCACCACCGCCGGTTTCGGGGCGGTTGCGGATGTTTTGCAGGTCATCGGCGTTGTTGTAGCTGAACGCGGCGTCGATGTGGCGCAGCGTCCCGATGGCCCCGCCCTGTACCAATTCCCGCGCGCGAATCCACTGGGGGTGATGGACGATCATATAGGCCTCGGCCACCAAAAGCCCCGCCTTGTCGCGGGCGGCGATGAGTTGGTCGATTTCACCCGCCGTCATCGAGATCGGCTTTTCCGTCAGCACATGCTTGCCCGCCGCGATGGCCTTCAGCGTCCATTCGACATGGATGTGGTTGGGCAGCGGAATATAGACCGCGTCGATGGTCGGATCGGCCAGCAGGTCGTCATAGCTGACCTGCGCCAGTCCGGGATGAAAGTCCCACCCCGTCGCCTGACCGGGCTTTGAGGTGGCCAACGCCACCAACTCGGCGTTCTCGGCCATATGAATGGCGGGGGCCATGTGGTCGCGGGCAAACTTGGCGTTGCCCAGAACGCCCCAACGGACGGTTTTCATCGCGGTTCCTCCCAGAATGATGCTGCGGCGCAGGGTATGGGTTGACGGGGGCGGCTGCAAGCCGCGCGGTGGAGGGCAACGCCGCTGATCAGGCCGCGCACGACCTGCGAGGTTGGGCGCAGGCTGAAGCAGGAGAAGCCCGAGGAACTGGCCGTGCCGGAAGCCCCCAACCTCGTCTGGTCGATGGACTTCATGGCCGATCGCCTGGCCGACGGGCGGCAATTCCGGCTCTTGAACGTCTTGGACGATTTCGACCGGGAAGGCCTTGGCATCAAGGTCGATTTCTCACTGCCCGCCGCGCGAGTCGTCCGTGCCCTGAACCCGTCGTCGGGGGAACGGTCCCCAGACCGTTTCCTGATCCTCCTCCACATGGAATGGCGCGGAAAGCCCCTGACGATCCGTTTCGTCAATGGCCCGGAATACGTCCGTTCCACGCTGATGACCTGGGCCAAGAAGCAGAGCATCGCCCTGACCTACCTCCCGCCCGGCAAGCCGCAGCAGAACGCTGACGTCGAGCGCGACAACCGGACGGTCCGGCACGAATGGCTGGACCTCTCCATCTTTGCCACCATCGAGGAGGTGCAGCTGATCGCCACCGAATGGCTATGGACCTACAACAACGCCCGCCCAACAAGGGCATCGGCGGGCTCACCCCCGCCATGACGCTGAAAAGGACCGCGTGAGTTCTACAGTCGCGCCCCACTAAAACGGGGAGGATCACCGATGAGAAGTCATACAAAAGAATGTAACCTTAATTCAAAAGATAATCATGTTATACTAGAGGGCTGCGGAACCGTGTATTTTCCGTTTGTAGTAAAGAGAACGGCAAGCCAAAGATTTTCTGCCTGGCAAGAGGCCAGAGAATTGACCTTACGAGCGGTGCATGTAGTTTGGAACCAAGCGTGCTTCCGCACAAAATGATTAAGAACAATGATCAAGTAGGGTATAATCGATGACACCTCAAGAGCGGTTTGCTGAGCTGATCGAATTGTATGACGGAATGCAATACGGTGAAATGGTGAAAAAGGCGACACAGCTCTCCATTGACTATCCTTATTCGTTCGAGGTGTGGAATATCCTCGCCGTTGGATACAAGGCGCTTGGAGAAACTGCCGAAGCGGAAATTGGCTTTCGCAAGGCTGCTGAATTGAACCCAAACTTCGCCAAGGCGTTCTATAACTTGGGGATAACACTCCATGATCAAGGAAAGTTTGATCACGCGATTTCCGCCTATCGCCGTGCCTTAGATGTTGAACCAAGCTATGCTGCAGCTTGGTACAATATGGGAAACACGCTTGGACATCAGGGCAAGCATGGTGAAGCAATTGCCGCCTATGCCCGTGCAATCGAGATCAACCCAGCATATCTTGACGCCTACAGAAACATGGGCAATGCCTATAAGGACCAAGGCAAGTTCGATGACGCCATTGCAGCTTATCAGCATGCGCTTTCGCTAAAGCCAAACAACGAAGAAGTGTACTACAACAACATGGGTCTTGCGTTAAACGCGCTGGGTCGGTTGGACGAGGCGCTTGTGGCCTATGAACGTGCGCTGGCCCTTAATCCTGACTTTGCCGATGCCCATAACAACATGGGAATCACTTTAAGGGAGCGTGGCAACTTGGACGCAGCGCTCATTGCCTGCGAACGCGCACTGGCTCTTAATCCTGACCTTGCAGAAGCCTACAACCATCTGGGCCTGATCTTGAAGCAACAAGGCAATCTGGATCGGGCGATCATTGCGTTTGAGCGTGGACACAATCTCAAGCCCAACGACGCAGACATCAACAATAATCTAGGCCAGGCATACCTCCTTAACAACAACTTCAGCATCGGCTTTCGTTTGTTCGAGTGGCGTTGGAAGATGGACCTGAACATTGGAAAAGCCCTGATAAGTTCTCGGCCCGTCTGGAATGGCGAAAACGGAAAAAGGCTGCTGCTCTGGGGGGAGCAGGGCATTGGTGATGAGATCATGTTCGCCTCAATGATTCAAGAACTTGAAACGATTTGCTCCAAACTGATTGTCGCATGTGATCCGCGCCTCATCCCTGTTTTTCAACGCTCGTTCTCTCCAAACACGGTCTTTCACGATAGAAAGGCGACAAGTTCAGAGGAAGATCATGATTTTCATATTCCGATGGGATCAGTTGCTACGATCCTGCGTCCGAGCCTGGATCGTTTTGAGATTTCGGCGAAGCCATACCTAAGCTATCGGACGGAAAGATCAAAAGAGTTGCGAGACTTGTTGCTACAAGATGGCGCAAAAAGGATCATCGGTATCAGCTGGAACACGACGGCGCCCAATGGCACTGCGCATCATAGGAATATTTCTCTTGAACAACTCGCCGGACACTTGCCGCAGGGCGACACCGTGCTTGTTAACTTGCAATATGGCGATGTCTCAGAGCAGATTTCTCAAGTAAGGGAAAAACGCGGCATCAAAGTGGCAGAAGTTGCGGGCATCGACAATCGCGCTGACATTGAAGGGTTAGCAGACCTTATAGCAGCGTGCGATCATGTGGTCTCCATTGACAACTCAACAGTTCATTTGGCAGGGGCACTGGGGATTGCTACAAGCGCCTTGCTGCCGTTGGATCCAAACTGGCGATGGGGGCTGCACGGCAAAAAGAGTTACTGGTATGATTCCCTGACACTTTATCGCCAACAGAATGCTGGAGAGTGGAATGACGTCTTGGATGAACTGCAGAGTGACTTATGCAATCTTTGAAGGGTTCAATCGGAAGTCACGATTCCCTTTTCGTGCAGTTGCCAGTTCATTTTCGGGCAACAGACTGAACGGCAATTTCGTCCCTACGGGACTTGCGGCTTTGCGCCGCGCGCCCCTTTGGAACCCGCGATCTGTCGGTTTCGATGTAAAGGAGTTGCACAGTGCTACATGTTGATTTGAAATCGATACCTACAGCAGAACACTTATTGAGATGACGATCAAGTTGGCTGGGTTATGCAATTTCACAACGCCAAAACTCATTCTCAAATCGCAAGGAATCTTGCATAAAATCAAAAATTTCCCGAACGAGCAGTTTGATTAGCGTTACGATGAGTTCAGTTGGAAAGGTTGAGGAGAGCCGCTTCCCATCGGATGTGGATGTCTTTGTGTTGAAGGATATCACGTCGATAAAAATTGGTTTTCTCCGCGAAAAGCATCGTCACGTCTGAAAGCGCGGGGATAACTGGAGAGAACACTTGTTTATCTGACCAAGTTAAGCAATATCAACTGTAAGCGGTATATCCCTTGGGGAACGCCGGCCTCAGGTGTTTGCTCTGCAAAGAGCATAAATGTTGGGAGACGTATCACATGAGCAATTTGCGCGTATTCATCGGATGGGATTCCCGTGAAGACATCGCCTATCAGGTCGCTCGCCGCTCTTTGCTGCGGCATGCCACGATCCCGGTTGAGGTGGTGCCGCTTAAGCTTCAGGACCTTATCGAAAAGGGGATTTACACTCGGGACGTCGATCCGCTTGCCGCTACCGAGTTTACGTATTCCCGCTTTTTGACCCCGCATTTGGCGGGTTTTCAGGGCTGGGCGCTGTTTGTCGATTGTGACTTTCTGTTCTTTGGGGATGTGGCGCGGCTGGAGCAATACATGAACCCAGACCATGCCGTTGCCTGCGTACACCACGACTATACTCCCAAGGAAGCCACCAAAATGGATGGCGTGCCGCAAAGCGCATATCCTCGAAAAAACTGGTCCTCTTTCATGCTGTTCAACTGCGCTCATCCGTCAACTCGGCAATTGACCGTGGAGAAGGTGAACTCCGAAAGCGGGGCCTATTTGCATCGAATGCAATGGGCCAAGGATGATGAAATCGGTGCTGTGCCCAATGCTTGGAACTGGCTTGAGGGCTGGAATGCCAAGCCTGCAGTTGGGACCCCTGATGCGGTGCATTATACGCGGGGCGGCCCCTGGTTTGAAAACTGGCAATGCGTTGATTACGGCGACGAATGGCGCGCAGAAGCTGCTGCGTGCCGAGCCGAGGGTTTGATCGAAGATTAACCCGTGGCGCTGGCAAGGGGCGGCTTTCCCCTTCTCAAGCAATCGAGACGATCAATGCGGGCGGGCGGCTGATCTTTCGTCTGACACGCGCAGTTGCGGAATTTGAGCGAGGATTGATCCTCGACTGGAGGCAGGCAGGGCTTGCCGTCGCACGGAAGCAGGGGTGAGGGTCGGTTCCCAATCCGTGGCAGACAATGGCTCGATAAGCTCCCGTCGTCGGAACGGCAGGTGGGAGTTTTTCGCCCGGTTGTTGCGCCATCGCCCCATCTCGCGGTCATCCCCAAGACCAAGGTCCTTCAGGGCCGCGCCATAGGAGCGCAGGCAGTCCGGCACGATGTTCTCAGGCCTGCCATGGCGTTTCATCGATTTCTTCTATAACGTCAGTGCTGCTTTGCGGTCCCTCGTCTTGGTGACAACGCTTTCCAACCCCTCCCCCTCGCGATCGACGGCCCGCCAGAAACATTGTGTTATGCCGTTGATTTTGAGAAACACCTCGTCGAGGTGCCAGCGCCAGTGGTTGCGACCGCGCCGTCCATCCACCCGCTTGCGCCGAAGTTCCTGGGCGAAGATGGGACCGAACCGGTTCCACCAATAACGCACGGTTTCGTGGCTGATCTCGATACCACGCCCTTGCAGCAGTCTTCGACGTTACGCAGCGACAGCGGGAAACGGATGTAGAGCATCACCGCAAGCCGGATGATCTCTGGGCTGGTCTTCAAGCAGCGACAGGGGGGCGATGGGTCATGCAGGCTGGCGATCGGGGTGCCCGGATCGCCTCAAGGTAAGTTCCTTTGAAAATCATTCATTTTGTTATCCCGCGAT
>JAIYDR010000270.1 GCA_027487395.1 Rhodobacter sp.
GGGCAGACCGGCGGCCTGCACGTAATTCATCCCCATCAGGCCCTGCAGTTCGGGGAATTCCCCGACCATCGCAGAGCGTAGGTCGAGCTTTGCCACCTCTGCCGCCTGTTTTGCCAGCGCGGCATCGGCACCGACCAAGGGCGCGATTTCGGCGGCAAGGGCTGCGATCCGGGCGATGCGTTCCGCCTGAGAGCCGAGTTTGTTGTGGAAGGTCACAGCCTCCAGCCCCTGACGCCAGACGGACATGCCCGCCTTGGCCTCTCGCAAGTCATTCTCCCAGAAGAACTTTGCGTCCGACAGGCGCGCGGTCAGCACCTTTTGGTTGCCCTTCAGGATCGCGGCCCCGGCATCGGCGGCTTCGATATTGGCGACCGTGACAAAGCCCTCAATCCGGCCCGTCTTGGGGTTGCGGGCGGAGAAGAACTTTTGATGTTCTTTCATGCTGGTTTGCAGCACTTCGGGCGGCAGCGCGAGGAAGGCGTCATTGATCCGGCCCAAGAGCGGCACTGGCCATTCGACCAGACCCGCAACTTCGGCCAGCAAGCCCCGATCCTCGACCAAATCCAAGCCCGCGGCAAAGGCGAGGTTGGTGGCACCTTGCAAGATCACCGCCTCACGTTCAGAGGCATCCAGCATCACCTTGTTTTTCAAGAGCTTTGCGCGGTAATCGTCGAAACTGCTGACCGCAAAGCGCCCCGCGCCCATGAAGCGGTGGCCTTCGGTGGTATTGCCCGCGCGGATGCCGTCAACCTCCATCGGGACGATGGTAGCGCCGGTTTCATCCGACATCAGGCAGAGGATGGATTGCAGCGGGCGCACCCAGCGCAGGCTGCCGGAGCCCCAGCGCATCGACTTGGGCCAGGGGAAGTTGCGGATCGTGGTTTCCAAAACCTCAGCGATGATCTCTGCCGCTTGGCGACCGGGCTTTTCGATCACGGCGAAATAGACCTGCGCCTTCTTGTCGTCGCGCACCTCAAGCTGTTCGCGCGTCAACCCGGTGGAGCGTAGGAATCCGTCCAAAGCCGCCACAGGCGCATCGGTGCGCGGGCCTTTGCGTTCTTCGCGCACAGGGCGGCTTTCCGCCGTCAGCCCCTCAATCGCCAAGGTCAGGCGGCGCGGGGTGGAAAAAGCCCCGGCGCTGGCATAGGTCAGCCCTGCTGTGACCAAACCATCGGTCACCAGTTTTTTCAGGTCCTCGCGGGCCTTGGCCTGCATCCGCGCAGGGATTTCTTCCGAGAAAAGCTCGATCAACAGGTCGGGCATGGTGTCACTCGCTCGCGGCGTTCAGTTGGTGCCAGGCAAAGGCCCGGCCATCGGGGAAAACCGCGACGACGCGGTCCACACCGGGATGAATATTCGCTTGGGACAGGAAGGCGATGGCCTCACCCTTTTCCAGCGCTGCGCCAATGGCGGCGGCGTCAAAGCAATCGAACCAACCGGGGGCAGTCAGCGGTTCGGGCTTTTCGTAGATTTTGTAGGTTTCCGTCAGCATGCCCTGGGTCATCGGCGTGCGGAAACAGGCGCGGAACCGGATCGGAGAGGAATCAGCGTCAATCCCGGTCACATCCTCGGCCAAGATCGGTTCAGGCTGGCCGCTTTCAATCAGGGTCAGGGTAATCTCCTGCCCCGGCACAAAGGCCGCGTCCTCATAGAAGGCATAGACCTGTATCCAATACATTACGATGCCCGCGACGGCCCCGCTTAGCACGATGAAACCTGCGATGATCTTGCCATTCACGCGCTATCCTCTCATGGCCAATAAAGGTTGACGACGGGACGCGGCAGAGACTCTGCCTCGGCCCGCAGACGGTCGATCAGCGGGATTTTGGCGGGGTCCAGCATTTCATGGGTTTCGACATAAATCGCTTCTGCCGGACAGGCGGCGGGTTCGGCGAAGATGGATTTGAGGATATCGAATTCAGCCCCTTCGATATCCATCTTGACCAGTTTCACCGGCGCCTTGCAGCGGGCGAGCGCTTCGTCAAAGGCCACGACGTCCACGTCGATGCTCTCACCCCCGGTTTCGGGTTCGAAATAGATGGAACTGGCGGTGGAATGGCGACCCGGATCGCGGTCAAACCCGGCCTTGCGGGCAAGGCGCAGACGGCCCGGGCGCTGAGCGACGGCGGCATTGTGCAGATTAACGTTGCCCAAGCCGGAAAAACGGCGTGTCAGATGGTCAAAGGCATAGGGATCGGGTTCCCACGCGTGCACCTCGGCCCCGGTATCGGCAAGGCGGGCGGTGAAAAGGCCCACATTCGCGCCCATATCCACCACGGCATCGCCCGGACCGATCTTGGCCAGACGGGTGTTGAAATCCGCCACGGCCCGTTTCCCATAACGCCGCGCCAGTTTGCGCCGCGCGCTGTGGCCGACATAGCCCGGCACATGGCGCAGCGCGTGCAGCACCTGTTGCAGCGGCGTTTCGGGGCGATAGATCACCATGTCTTAGGCCACCTCAGGCACGTAACCGCCCGCTTCGGTCTGCACGAAGGCATCGGCGCATTTCTTGGCCAAGGCGCGGACGCGGCCGATAAAGGCCTGCCGTTCTGTGACAGAGATCACGCCGCGTGCATCGAGCAAGTTGAACAGATGCGACGCCTTGATGCACTGGTCATAGGCCGGATGCGCCATGATGATCCGCTTGCCCGAGGTCGGGTCTTCGGGGGCAAAGGACAGGATCCGCTCACATTCCGCTTCGGCGTCCTTGAAGTGCTGGAACAGCATGTCGGTCGTGGCAGCGTCAAAGTTGTGGCGGCTGTATTCCTGTTCGGTCTGGCGGAAGATATCGCCATATTTCAACGGGATCGGTGCTGCGGGATCGTTGAAGGGCATATCCATGACATGATCGATGCCCAGCACATACATCGCCAGACGTTCCAGACCATAGGTCAACTCGCCCGACACGGGCTTGCAGTCATGACCGCCGACTTGCTGGAAATAGGTAAACTGCGACACTTCCATACCGTCGCACCACACCTCCCACCCGAGACCCCACGCGCCAAGCGTGGGCGATTCCCAGTCATCCTCGACAAAGCGCACATCATGGATCATCGGATCAAGGCCGATGGCGCGCAGCGATCCAAGGTAAAGCTCTTGCAGGTTTGGCGGCGACGGTTTGATCAGCACTTGGTACTGGTAATAGTGCTGCAAGCGGTTGGGGTTTTCACCGTAACGCCCATCGGTCGGGCGGCGCGAGGGTTGGACATAGGCCGCAGCCCAAGCCCTTGATCCCAAAGCGCGCAGCGTGGTGGCGGGGTGAAAGGTGCCTGCCCCAACCTCCATATCATAGGGTTGCAACACGGCGCAGCCCTGCCCACCCCAATAGGTTTGCAGGCGCAGGATGATTTCCTGAAAGCTGCGGGGCAGTGGGGACGGTTCAGCCATGGTTTTGGCACCTCTTGCAGGGTCGCCCTCTCCATAGGCACAAGGCCCGAAAGGGTCAACCATGCCGCAGGGATGGCTGCACGCCTGCGTGATTGCGGGGGATGCGCGCGTGAAAGCCCGTGCATCCCGCAGGCAAGGCGGTTAGTGTCGTTTCGCCGGATTTGGGACCGCCCTGCACCCGGTGTTTCGTCTATCTGCCCGATTGGATATTCCGAATGAAGTTTACGGCGCTGTGCTCTGTTGGTGTTTTCTTCTTTGCCTTTTGCTTTTCCACTGGTGCTGGGCTTGTCACCGCCCCATCTGCCGTTGCGCAGACCGTGCAACCGGGTGATGCAGTGTTCGCGACCGCTTGGGTGCAAATTGAAGCGCAGCCCGAACTGACCGTTGCACAAGAACGCGCCGCCGCTTGGGCTGCCGTGTTTCCAGAGGTGCAAGGTTATGCGTTGGGCAACGGCTGGTATGCCATTACCCTTGGTCCCTATGACGAGGTGACAGCGGAAACCCGGCGGCGGATGTTGCGGGATGAGAACTTGATTCCTCGCGACAGTTTCCTTGCCGATGGCAGCGATTTCGGGCCGATGTTCTGGCCCAGTATTGGATCGGCACCAAGCCTGACTCCCGCGCCCTTGACTGAAATCGCCGTGGCCCCTTTGCCCGAAGCCAACGGGGGAACTGACCCTGTGCTGGTCACGCCCGCCCTGCCGGATGAAACTCCCGACGAGGCCCGCGCCAGCGAAAGCCTGCTGTCTCAGACCGAGCGCGAAGACTTGCAGACCGCGCTGCAATGGTTCGGCTTTTACACGGCATCCATTGACGGGGCTTTTGGACGCGGCACCCGCGGCTCAATGGCTGCTTGGCAAGAGGGACAGGGGTTGGAGCCGACAGGCATCCTGACCACCGCACAGCGTGCCACCCTGATAGAAACGTGGCGCGAAGAAACCCGCGCATTGGGGTTCCAGACGCTGACAGAGGCGGAAGCCGGGATCGAACTGACCCTGCCCGCCGCGTTGCTGGAGTTTGACCATTACGAGCCGCCCTTCGTGCATTTTCGCGCCAAGAATGGATCGAAAACCCGTCTCGTGCTGATCTCAACCCCCGGCAGCGCAGCCACCCTGACGGGGCTTTATGACACGCTGCAAACGCTGGAGATCATGCCGCCGGATGGTCCGCGTGCCTTGTCTGAGGACAACTTTACCCTTCAAGGGGCCAATGCCGATTTGGTGACGGTGGCAGAGGCAACCGCCAAACGCGGCTTGGTCAAGGGCTGGATGCTGTCCTACGACCCTGCCGATGCAGCGCGAATGGAGCGGGTCATCCAGACGATCCGCGCCAGTTTCCGCAGTGTGGGGGATCGTGCACTTGACCCCGGCATGGTGCCCTTGGACGACGCGGCGCGTCAGGGTCTGATCGCCGGGCTTGAGGTGCGTCATGCCCGCCTGTCGCGGTCTGGCTTTTATGTCAATGCGGTGGGTGCGGTGCTGACCACGACCGAAGCGGTGGATCAATGCGGCCGCATTTTGCTGGACGGCGTGACAGAAGCGACAGTGGCCCTGTCTGATGCCGCCAGCGGTCTTGCGGTGTTGATGCCTGCCTCGCCTCTGGCCCCAGCCAATTTCGCAACCCTCGCGCCTGTAGACCCAACTCCCGGTGCAGAATTGGCCGTCGCAGGGTACAGCTATGGGGATCGGCTTTCGGCCCCGGTGCTGACCTTTGGCCAGTTCGCCGAAGCCGGTGGTTTGAACGGCGAGGCCGGGATCAACCGTCTGGCCATCGCCACCCTGCCCGGGGATGCCGGCGGCCCGGTTCTGGCGCGGGATGGGTCCATTGTCGGCATGCTTCTGCCCGCTGCGGCGACCGCGGGTCGGGTGCTGCCCGCCGATGTGGCTTTTGCCGTCGGCCCGGACGTCATGGCGCGAGTCCTGACCACAGCAGGGGTGAGCTTGGCGACCTCAACGGCAAGTGGGCAGATGACACCCGAGACGCTGACGAAAACCGCGACGGGGATGACTGTGCTGGTGTCCTGCTTCGACTGACGGGTGTGGCGGCGGGATCACCGCCGCCAAGCCTGCGATATCGGCCCCCGCCAAAGACATCGCCACGGCCGCGCAGATCACCCCTTTCGGCCGCAATCCCGCCCGGCAAGTGGATCATCGACCGAGCGTAAGGGGGCGCTGAGCCCCTCTGTTCAGGCCGTCAGCGCATGCTTATCCTTGGGTCGGTCACTGGTGTGGTGGGTGGGTCAAATGTCTTCGCGTCTTGTCATCGGCATCCAGACGTTTGCGGACATCACCTCTTGGCAGACGGGTCAACGCCTGCTTGCGCCGCTCTTTGCCCTTGATGGTTTGAGACCTGACAAAGCAGCGATGGCGGGAGAGGTCACCGCGCGCTACGGCGTTGCGGTTCAGACGCTGGCCGATTGTGAACCGCTCTGGGGCCGCGCGGCGCAGCTCAGGGCTGGCGGTTTTTCGTCTTCGTTTGCCGCTTCGTTCAGTTGGCGCAGCAAGGGCCAAGCCAAGGGATATGTCAGCTTCCCCTCTCGCGATCATCGGGACAGGCCCCTGCCGGGGTGGCTGTGGTTCGAAACGCGCCCGAGTCCAGCCGTGGATTGGTTGGCCCTCTTTTCCGACTGGTGCGCGGCGTTCTCACCCTTTGCGGCGATGCTGCATCCGGCCATTCATCTTGAGGGGACAAAGGAAAAGGCACCTGTCACCACCTTGGCCGAGGAAGTCTCCACCGCCGCCGAAGCGCAGTTTCAGGCGGGAGCCCCGTGGTGCACGCTCCGCGCAGGCCCGTTGAACAGCACGTTCAGCGGCCTGACCAATCTTGCTTGGGCCAAATATCTGGGCGGTCCTCTATTCCCAGAGGTGGATGAGACCGCCATCCGCCGCGCGGGATTTGACGTGGACCGACAGAGCGAAGGGTGGTTGATCCGGGTCACGCCAAGGATCACCGATGTCGCAGCCGATTTTGCCAGCTTTGAGGAACGCCGCCGCACGTTGCGGTCCTGCTTTCGGGAGGGCCTCTTTCTGGTGGCGGATTGACGGTTATTCCGAAGCCGAAGGAAAAGGCGCCCGTTTCCACAACGGGCGCCCCTATCGCAAGAATGCTAACCCACTCAGCGCGCGTGGATCAGGGTTTGGAACAGGTGCGGGTCCAGACTGTCTTGCGCGAAGGTGGCACCTTCGGTCAGCAGGCTCACGGCGTCATGGCTGTGCAGGCTTTCCTGATGGCTGGCGATGATGCGGAAGTCGCCGATGCGGGGATCGGCCTTCAGCGCCTTGCAGAAGCTGCGCGCGGCATCCTCGACAAAGATTGGGTTGGCGGCGTTCAACTCGGCGAAGGCCTGTTCATCCTCGCGCTTGACCATCACTTGCGTTTCCGTCGGCACGCCTTCGCGGGCGAGTTCGATCAGGTCTTCGAACCACAGGCAGCCCTCTGACTCCAGCACCTCAACGGAAATGCGGGCGACCGAGCGTTGCGAATGCGGCGTGGCCAATTGCCCCCGCGTGCGGCGAGCGTGTTCGGACAGTTCCAACGAGCAGGGGCAAGTGGACGAATAGACATAGTCCAAGTGCATGATCTTCTTTCGCACCCCGGCGCGGTCCACCAGTTCCAGCGCGATGTCGTAATACTGCCAGCCCGACAGGCCAGAGCGCAGCGAGGTCACCTTGACCGGAAAGCTGAAGCGCATCTGGATGCGGGCATCAAAGCTTTCCAGATCGCGCTTGTAATCTTCCAGCGCGTGTTCGATCACGCCAAAGGAAAAATCCCGTTCCGCATGGGCATAGAAAGACCGCATGATGCGGCTCATGTTGATGCCCTTCTTTTCCGCCTCAAGGCTGACGGTGCCGGTCACGCTGGTTTCCAGCCTGAGGTCGCCATTGTCGCGGGTCTTGTAGCGGATCGGCAGGCGGAAGTTGGAAATGCCGACATGCTGGATCAGTTGCTTTTCGCCGACGATCAGGCTGGACGGCCCGTTCTGCAAATCCGGCAGACCGGCCTTATACGCCTCATCCACCACAAAGTCGGAGGGATAGACGCGGCTGAACGCCGGATAGCCTTCGCCCGGCAGCAAATAGGCGACCGAGGAGTCAAGGCGCGCGATTTCAGTGTCCGACGCCTTTCCCGCCCAGCGCCGCAGCACCGCCAATGCGGCCTCGGCTTCCTCGCGTGAGGGTTGGCGGTCGAGTTCGGGGGTATGGATGTTCATCGCAGCAGCCTTTCGGTTCGGGCGGGGCCTCTGGCCGCGCCTTCAATGTCAACAGGTGATACGGCGCTCATCGCCGTTCGGATCATCCCGCCGCAGAATATCGCGCGGCGGGATGACACCGCGATGATGCACCAACCGCCTTGGGAAAGGGGAGGGACAAGAGACGTTCTCAAGCGGATTTGCGACAGGCGCAAAAAGGCTTGGTGTCAGACATGGTCCAAGGCCTGTTTCAGATCGGCAATCAGGTCATCGGCATCTTCCAGACCGACCGACAGCCGGATCAGACCGGGGGTAATGCCCAGCTTGTCCTTTTGATCCTGCGGCAGGCGCTGGTGGGTGGTGGTGGCAGGATGGGTGGTGATGGTCTTGGCATCGCCCAGATTGTTGGAAATCTTGGCAATCTCCAGCGCGTTCATGAAGCGGAACGCCGCCTCTTTCCCCGCCGCGATGTCAAAGGTGACCAAGGTGCCGCCCGACCCCATCTGCGCCATCGCCAGCGCGTGCTGCGGGTGGCTTTCCAGCCCCGGAAAGATCACACGGGCAAGCCGCGCATCGCCTTCCAGCGCGCGGGCGATCTTCAGCGCCGAGTCGGCCATCGCCCGGCAGCGCAGGTCCAGCGTGGCCATCCCGTTCAGGTGCATCCACGCGGTGAAGGGGCTGATCGACCCACCGCTGTGCTTGGCATAGGGTTCCAGCACCTTGCGAATATAGTCCTTGGTCCCACAGACCACCCCGCCCAAGGCACGGCCTTGGCCGTCAATATGCTTGGTGGTGGAATAGACGATCACATCTGCCCCCTGTTCCACTGCGCGCGAGAAAATCGGCGTGGCAAAGACATTGTCCACGATCACCAAAGCCCCGACCGCATGGGCGATGTCGGACACGGCGCGGATATCGACCAGTTCCAGCGTCGGGTTCGACATGGACTCGAAGAACACCGCCTTGGTGCCCGGCACCACCGCCGCGCGCCATTGGTCCAAGTCCGCACCATCGACGAAAGTGACCTTGACACCATAGCGGGTCAGGACCTCCTCAAGGATGTAAAGGCACGAGCCGAACAGCGCCCGGGACGACACCACATGATCCCCCGCCCGCAGCAGCGCGGTCAGGCTGGCACTGACCGCCGCCATGCCAGAGGCCATAGCAAAGGCGTCCTCGGTCCCTTCCAAAGCGGCGATACGCTCTTCGAACATGCGGGTGGTGGGGTTGCCGTAGCGGGCATAGATGAATTCATCCTCGCCTGCCTTGATGAAGCGGGCTTCGGCGCTTTCGGCGCTGTCATAGGCAAAGCCTTGGGTCAGAAAAATCGCCTCGGCCATTTCGCCATATTGGCTGCGGCGGCTGCCTTCGTGGACCAGTTTCGTGCGCGTCTTCCAATCGGTCATCGTCATGGCCCCCGGCCAAAGAAAAGCCCCGGATACCCAAAGGCTCCGGGGCGCGCGATGGCCTCGAACCCTCTTTAGCGGAATGTTTAACGTGGCCCGCAATCCGGTTACAAATCGCCACGGGTCTTGGCATACGCCTTTCCGCGCGCGCGGTCAACGTGGGCGATCATCTGCGCTTGGCCTTGCTGCGAGGTTGGGCTTTGATGCGGCCACCCTTGGAAAGGAATCGCCATGCCCGCCCCGATCGAAGTGCATTACTGGCCCACGCCCAACGGCAAGAAGATCACCATCGCGCTGGAAGAAATGGGCCTGCCCTATACGGTGCATCTGGTGAACATCGGCGCGGGCGACCAGTTCAAGCCCGAGTTTCTGGCGATTGCGCCCAACAACCGCATACCCGCGATTGTGGACCCCGAAGGCCCGGATGGCGCACCGATTGCCATTTTTGAATCCGGCGCGATCTTGCAATATCTGGCGCGCAAGACTGGCACCTTTTGCGGTCCGACCGAGCGGGATCGTATCGCCGTGGATCAATGGCTGATGTGGCAAATGGGTGGCGTCGGCCCGATGGCGGGTCAAGCCCATCACTTCCTGCATTACGCGCCCGCGATGGACCCGCCGCACGACCTGCCCTATGCCAAAGACCGCTACCGGCGTGAGGTGGGGCGGCTTTACGGCGTGCTCGACCGCCAGCTTGCCAAGACCCGCTATGCGGCGGGCGATTTCCTGTCGATTGCCGATTTCGCCATATGGCCTTGGGCCGCGGGGTGGGAGCGTCAGGAACAGAC
>JAIYDR010000392.1 GCA_027487395.1 Rhodobacter sp.
AGCCTTGGGCCATGGCGCCCGGGATGCGGGTGCGGCGATCCCAGGGAGGAGGAGGGGATCGCCGCGGTTCCGTCGGCCCGAGGGAGGAGGAGAGGGCCGCGCGAAAGTCTTGGGCCATATGGCCCGGAATTCGGGTGCGGCGATCCCAGGGAGGAGGAGGGGATCGCCGCGGTTCCGTCGGCCCAAGGGAGGAGGAGAGGGCCGCGCGAAAGTCTTCGGCCATATGGCCCGGAATTCGGGTGCGGCGATCCCAGGGAGGAGGGGATCGCCGCGGTTCCGTCGGCCCGAGGGAGGAGGAGAGGGCCGCGCGAAAGTCTTTGGCCATGTGGCCCGAAAGAGGGTGCGGCGACCCCAGGGAGGAGGAGAAGGGCCGCCGCTTGCACGATTGGCCCAGGGAGGAGGAGGGGCCGCTCGGTCAGTTTTGAACGTATACGCCGCTGCGTTTCGTTCGGATCAAAGTGCGGCGACACCAGGGAGGAGGAGAAGTGCCGCCGCTTTTGCTACGAACCCCGGGAGGAGGTGGGGTTCAGCAAGAAACCTTATTTGCCGTAGGCCGCTTCACGGGCCAGCGTCGGGACATCCAGACGCGAGATGCCAAGATCGGCAAGCTCACGGTCAGTCAGCGCGTCCAATTCACGCACGGTCTGCATGTAAACGGCGCGGCGGGCAAAGGTCGCTTTCAGGTTGGCGATAAAGCCGGGGAAGCGGTCTGCCAGCGAAAGAGACGCGGCGCGAGAGGTGTTAACATAAGCCATTTTCAATCAGCCTCAGTTTGTACGGTTCAACTTCTGGCGTTCTCTGTCGCGCCGTTACCATAAACATGGGGCAATTGCTGCAACTGCACAATACGCCGGGTCTGCAATGCTGCCATGCAGCAATCGCATGGCTGAATGTCACAAAATATTCAACATTTACCATGGCTTCGCTGAAAAATCAGGCAGGGTGCAAACGCTGGCTTGTGCTTTGCTCTGAAGCAAGGGACGTTCTGCCCCACAAGGCAGCCGTAGGCAAGATGTTCGTAACGAAAGAGGAAACAATGACTGTGACGCGCGATCAAGTGATGGGGGTTCTGGCGGGCGTGACCGTGCCAGAGGGCGGCTCGCTCGTCTCACGCGATATGATTCGGGCGCTGACGGTTGAGGGCGGGTTGATCCGCTTTGTCATTGAGGCCGCAACACCAGATGACGCCCGCGCTCTGGCCCCTGTGCAGGCACAGGCGGAAACCGCGTTGCGGGCGCTGGCAGGCGTGACCTCGGTTCAGGTCGTGTTGACGGCGCATGGTCCGGCGGCGAAGCCTGCGGCACCCAGCCTGAAGATCGGCCAGCACCCCACGCCGCAGCAGGGCGGACCGCAGCGCATCACCGGGGTGGACCGGATCATTGCGGTTGCGTCAGGCAAGGGCGGTGTAGGGAAATCCACGGTATCATCGAATCTGGCCGTCGCTTTGGCGCGGCAGGGGCGGCGAGTCGGCTTGCTCGATGCCGATATCTACGGCCCGAGCCAGCCGCGCATGATGGGCGTCTCCAAACGTCCCGCCAGCCCGGATGGCAAGATCATCGAACCCCTGCACGCGCATGGCGTCACCATGATGTCGATTGGCCTGATGCTGAAAGAGGATGAGGCCGTGATCTGGCGTGGGCCGATGATCATGGGCGCTTTACAGCAATTGCTGACGCAGGTGGATTGGGGGCGGCTGGATGTGCTGATCGTCGATCTGCCGCCGGGGACGGGGGATATCCAACTGACGCTCTGCCAGCGCACCCAACTGACCGGGGCGATTGTTGTGTCCACCCCGCAGGATGTGGCGCTTTTGGATGCGCGCAAGGCGCTGGACATGTTTCAAAAGCTGAAAACCCCGGTGCTTGGCCTGATCGAGAATATGTCCACCTATATCTGCCCCAATTGCGGGCATGAGGCGCATATCTTCGGCCATGGTGGCGTCGCGGCAGAGGCGGCGAAACTGGACCTGCCGTTCCTTGGCGAAATCCCGCTTGCGCTGGAGGTGCGGGTGGCAGGCGACAGCGGCACCCCGATTGCCGCCGGCGACGGAACCGTGGCTGAGGCCTACGCACGGTTGGCGCATCGTCTGATCGCGGGTGGGATGGCCTGATCCGTCCTCGGTGGATGGCGCGGGAAGGGCCTAAGCGCAGCGCCTCGCAGCGAATCACTTTCATGGGAATTCATGGGAAGTCCGGGGCAAACCCCCGGACTTTTGTCTTTTCCAGCCGTTGTTTGGGTGTAGATGGCCGTGTCTCGACCATAAACTTGCCCAAAATCTACAAAAGCTGGGATTCCAAGGGCAAAGGCGGGACGCAGCGAGCTATGGCACATCTTGGGCCTGCGACGGACCGCTCCGCTAACCCTAGGGTCAATTCTAGCCTATGGCAGGCTCTCTGCCCGATCCGCTTGTACCATCGGCCCATTTTGTTCCAATCTTTCCCAAAATTTTCCATTGCCACCCATGAAATCCCGTGGCATCCATAATCCATCGAGACGGCGAGCAGATACAACGCAGGGGCAGCGCAAGACCCCGAACAGGCGAACGATCAGGCTTCATACAGGCACTCGCTTTCTTGAATGTAAGAGATCCGGCGCGCGAGCGAGCAGACGCTTCCCCCAAGCGGCGCGCGTAGCTGGACGCCCAGCGATGGGAAAGGCGGCGGATCGTGCAGTGGCAGCAGCACGGTCCGCCGTTTCCATTCCACAGACCGGTGAATGGAAAAAATCAGGTCAGGCTGTCAGCAAGAAGGAGCCGCAAGGCCCATGTCCGAGGCGTTCAGAGGCGAGTTCACCCAAAAGGTGGATGGTAAGGCGCGGGTGTCAATCCCGGCAGCCTTTCGCCGTGTCCTCGAAGCTGGTGATCCCGACAGCGCCCGCAAACGCATCGTCATGGTCTATGGCGACGAGCGCCGCAAATTCACCGAATGCTACACTATCGCCGAGGCCGCACGGTTGGAGGCGCGCATCCGCGCCTTGCCGCTGGGATCGCAAAAGCGCCGCATCCTTGAGCGCAACATGATCACCCTATCGGCCACCATCGAGATTGACGAAGACGGCCGGATCGTCCTGCCCGCCAAGGTGCGCGACAAGGTCGGCATCGGGGCCGATGATCTGGCCAAAGGCGTTGAGGCGGTGTTTGCCGGGGCGCTGGACACCTTCCAGATTTGGAAAGCCGCGACCTATGACGCCGATATCCTGCGCGCGGCAGAGGATGACCTCGCCGATTTGCCTGAAGACATGGATATCCTGTCGCTTCTGAGCGACGACACGGGGGTTTGATCCGTGACCGGCAGCGATCCCGAAACCGGTCGCGCTCCGCATGTTCCGGTGCTCTTGCGCCCGCTTTTGGCGGCGGTTGCCCCTCTGCACGGCCTCTGGCTGGATGGCACCTTTGGCGCGGGCGGCTATGCGCGGGGCCTCTTGGCAGCAGGTGCGGATCGGGTGATCGGGGTGGACCGTGACCCTTTGGCGCTTGAGATGGCGGCGGGCTGGATCGGCGACTATGGCGACCGTTTGGCGCTGGTGCCGGGGACGTTTTCCGAACTGGATCAGCATGCAGGCGGCCCGCTGGATGGCGTGGTCTTGGACCTTGGCATTTCTTCGATGCAGATTGACCGGGCCGAGCGGGGATTTTCCTTCCAGAAGGATGGTCCCTTGGACATGCGGATGTCACAGGATGGACCCTCGGCTGCGGATCTGGTGAACACAGCGGATGAAACCGTGCTGGCTGATGTCTTGTATCATTATGGCGAAGAGCGCGCCTCGCGCCGCATCGCCCATGCCATCGTTGCGGCTCGCGCAGTGGAGCCGATCACCACAACCCTGCGGCTGGCCGAACTGGTCGCACGCTGCCTGCCGCGCCCCAAGCCGGGGCAAAGCCACCCTGCGACCCGCAGCTTTCAGGCCATCCGGATTGCCGTGAACACCGAATTTGACCAATTGGCCGAAGGTCTGGCCGCTGCCGAACGCGCCTTGAGGCCCGGCGGGATGCTGGCGGTGGTGACGTTCCACTCGCTCGAAGATCGGATCGTGAAGCGCTATTTGCAATTGGCCAGTGGGGCGGAATCGAACGCCAACCGCTATGCCCCGGCGCGGGCCGAAGATGCCGCGCGTTTTGAGATGGTCACACGCAAGGCCGTCGCCCCGGATGAGGTGGAATTGGCCGACAATCCGCGCGCGCGGTCGGCCAAGCTGCGCGTCGCGCGGCGCACCGATGTCGCGCCGCGTACCTTGGACCCCAAAGCGCTGGGACTGCCCCAGATTCAGATCAAGAAAGGCCGCCGTTGATGCGACCCGTGCTCTACGTCCTGACCTTCCTCTCTGTCATGGGCTTGGCGTTCTGGGCGTATCGTGAAAACTATGCCACTCAACAGGCGATCAAGGACATGGCGGCCCTGCAAGATGACATCGCGGCCTTGCGTGAGGCGCTGACCTTGCAACGTGCCGAATGGGCCTATCTGAACCGCCCCGACCGGTTGCGCCAACTGGCCATGCTGAATTTTGACAAGCTGGAACTGTTCCCGCTCACCCCCGATCAACTTGGTGAGGCGCGCGATATCGCTTATCCGCCGCAGGTGCCGTTGATGGGGGCAATTGACAATCCACAGGACGTCATCGGCCAAGCCGCCCCGGATGGAGATTTCCCGTGATCCGCACTCCGCTTCGCCCACTGGCACGCATTCTTTTGGCCCGCCAAGAGGGTGTGAACCCGGACAGCATCGAACGCGAAAACCTGCGTCTGCGACACGAGGTTATGCGCGACAAATCCCGCCTGCGGGCAGAGGGACGGTTGCTTTTGTTGGGAATGGGTTTTGCGGCCGCCTTCACCATGATCGGCGCGCGTATGGGCCTTTTGGCCGCGACCGAGCCGATGGAGCCGCGATCCGCCGCGACTGGGGCGGAAATCACGGCCCAACGCGCCGATATCACCGACCGCAACGGCCATGTGTTGGCGACCAACATGCTGACCCATGCGCTTTATGCCCATCCGCGCGACATGGTAGAGCCCAAGCGCGTGGCGCAAAAACTGGCGGCGATCTTTCCTGAGATGAAGGCAGATGACCTTTATCGCCGCTTCACCGATGGCCGCAGTTTCCTGTGGATCCGCAAGGTTCTGAGTCCCGAACAGATGCAAAAGGTGCACGAGATCGGCGATCCCGGTCTCTTGTTCGGCCCGCGCGAGATGCGGCTTTACCCCAATGGCACTTTGGCCGCCCATATTCTGGGCGGTACCTCCTTTGGCGCCGAAGGCGTGCATTCAGCCGAGGTGATCGGCGTTGCCGGAATCGAAAAGGCGCTGGATGCGCGGATGCGTGACACAGCGCAGGCGGGTACCCCGGTGCAATTGTCGCTGGACCTGACTTTGCAAGCGGCGGTCGAGGAAACCTTGCAAACCGGAATGACCATGCTGTCGGCCAAGGGGGCTGCGGCGATCTTGATGGATGCGCACACCGGCGAGATTCTGTCGCTGGCCTCGCTGCCCGCATTTGATCCGAACGATCGGCCCAACAACCCCACCAGCGGCGAACCGGGGGATAGCCCACTCTTCAACCGCGCGGTGCAGGGGGTCTATGAGCTTGGCTCTACCTTCAAGATCTTCACTGTGGCCAATGCCTTGGAACTGGGGTTGGTGACGCCTGACTCGATGGTGGATGCCAATGCGCCCAAACGGGTGGGCAAGTTCACCATCAAGGAATTCCAGAACAAGAATTATGGGCCCCTTCTGTCGGTGCGCGATGTCATCGCCAAATCCTCCAACGTCGGCACGGCGAACCTTGCCCTGACCATTGGCGCTTTGCGCCAGCAGGCGTTCTACAAGGCGCTGGGGTTCTTTGAGCCGACAGATATAGAGTTGGTCGAAGCGCCGGGGGCCAAGCCCATCGTGCCGAAGAAATGGCCTGACATCACGGTAATCACCACGTCGTATGGCCACGGGATCTCGGCCAGCCCGATGCACCTTGCCGCCGCCTATGGCACCATTGCCAATGGCGGAGTGCGCGTCATGCCGACCTTGCTGCATGGCGGCGTTCCGCAGACCGGACCACGCGTGATGTCCGAACAAACCGCCCTTGAGGCGCGCATGATGATGCGTGAGGTGGTGACCCATGGCACGGCGACGATGGCCGATGTGCCGGGATATGAGGTCGCAGGAAAGACGGGCACCGCCGAAAAGCCCAACAAACAGGGCGGCTATGACACAGACAAGGTGGTCAATACCTTTGCGATGATGTTCCCGGCATCCGAGCCGAAATATGTTCTGGTCGTGACCCTGGATGAGCCGGTGGATACCTCTGGCTCTCAACCGCGCCGGACAGCAGGGTTCACTGCCGTTCCCGTGGCCGCCGAGATCGTGCGGCGTGTGGCCCCATTGTTGGGAATGCGGCCTGTGGTTGAACCCAAGCCGGTGGATGCGCTAACTACCGCCTCCAACTGATGCGGCGTGAGGACAGTGAGATGGCGGAGCGGGCAAGACTTTCAGAATTGGGCCTGACCGCACGGGGGGGGCATGATCCCATCTTGACCGGTGTGACAGTGGACAGCCGCGCCGTGCGTCCGGGGATGCTGTTTGCGGCGCTGCCGGGGTCAAAGGTGCATGGTGCGAGCTTTATAGAGACGGCCTTGGAGGCCGGGGCCGGGGCGATCCTGACCGATGCTGCGGGGGCGGCGTTGGCGGCCTCGGTTATAGCGGGGTCTGATGCTGCGCTGGTGGTCGCCGAAGATGCCCGCGCAGCCTTGGCAGGCGCTGCGGCGCTGTGGTTTGGCGCGCAGCCAGAGTGTATGGTCGCAGTAACGGGGACCAACGGCAAGACATCCGTGGCCACATTCACCCGGCAAATCTGGATGGCGCTGGGACATGCCGCCATCAACATCGGCACCACCGGGGTCGAAGGCGCTTGGGCGGCCCCCTCCAGCCACACCACCCCCGATGCCGTCACGTTGCAGGCGATGCTGGCGCAGGCGGCAGGTGCGGGCGTGACCCATGCGGCGATGGAGGCCTCCTCACACGGTTTGGACCAACGCCGGATGGATGGCGTGCGGCTGGCGGCAGCGGGGTTCACCAACTTCACCCAAGACCATCTGGACTATCACGGCACGATGGAGGCCTATTTTCAGGCCAAGGCGCTGCTCTTCTCGCGGGTCTTGCCCGAGGGCGGGGTGGCGGTGATCAACCTCGATGATCCCCATGCGCCGCGCCTGGTCGATCTGGCACGCGCGCGGGGGCATCGACTGCTGACAGTGGGAGAGGCCGCAGGGGCCGACCTGCGCCTGTTGTCGCGCCGCTATGACGCGACAGGGCAAGAGGTGCGGATCGGCTGGCAAGGTCAGGCCGTGCAGGTGCGGCTTGATCTCATCGGCGGGTTTCAGGCGGCGAATGTGGCGGTGGCCGCAGGGCTGGCGATTGCCTCTGGCAATGATCCGGCACGGGTCTTTGCCGCCTTGCCACAGTTGACCGGGGTGCGGGGCCGGATGCAGCGTGCGGCAACCCGGAAAAACGGCGCGCAGGTCTTTGTCGATTACGCCCATACGCCCGATGCGGTGGAGACCGCCTTGAAGGCGCTGCGCCCGCATGTGATGGGGCGGATCATCGTGGTGTTCGGCGCAGGCGGTGACCGTGACCGCAGCAAGCGCCCCTTGATGGGTGCGGCGGCGGCGACGAATGCGGATGTTCTTTTTGTGACAGATGACAATCCCCGCAGCGAGGAACCTTCAGCCATCCGTGCAGAGATAATGCAAGCCTGCCCTCAGGCGTTTGAGGTCGGCGACCGCGCCGAAGCCATCCTGCGCGGCGTGGCCGAACTGCAACCCGGTGACGCGCTGTTGGTTGCAGGTAAGGGGCATGAGACCGGGCAAACGATCAACGGGCAGGTCTATCCCTTTGACGATGTGGAACAGGCCAGCATCGCAGTGGCGGCCTTGGACGGGGTGATCTGATGGGTGACGTGCTTTGGACAGCGGAAGAGGCCTCCGCGGCAACAGGCGGGCAGGTCACGGGCGATTGGCAAGCAGGGGGCGTGTCGATCGACACCCGCACTCTCCAGTCCGGTGAGCTGTTCGTCGCTTTAAAAGACGTGCGTGATGGGCATGACTTCGTGGCCCAAGCGCTGGCCAAGGGGGCGGCGGCGGCACTGGTGTCGCGGGTCCCCGACGGGGTTGCAGCAGATGCGCCCTTGCTGTTGGTGCCCGATGTCTTGCGCGCGCTGGAAGGCCTTGCCGTCGCCGCCCGTGCCCGCACCAAGGCGCAGGTCGTGGGGGTGACGGGATCGGTCGGCAAAACTTCGACCAAGGAAATGCTGCGCGCGGTTCTGGGCGGGCAGGGCAAGGTCCATGCAGCGGAAGCGAGTTACAACAATCATTGGGGCGTGCCGCTGACACTCGCGCGGATGCCTGCGGACTGCGACTTTGCCGTGATCGAGATCGGCATGAACCACCCCGGTGAGATTGCGCCGCTCGCGCGTCTGGCACGCTTGGATGTGGCGGTGGTGACCATCGTCGCCCCCGCGCACCTTGAGGCGTTCGACAGCATCGACGGCATCGCCCATGAAAAGGCCGCGATCATGGATGGGTTGATTCCCGGTGGTGTTGCCATCCTGAATGCCGATATCGCCACGACCCCGATCCTGACCGCCAAGGCGCAGGCGGTGGGGGCAAAGCAGGTGTTGTTCGGCACGGCGGCAGCGGCGGATTGGCGCATCACCTCGGTCGAGTTGTCGCAAAATGCCACCATCGTCCGCGGCACGGCGCAGGGGGCGGCGCTCTTGTTCAAGGTCGCTTCACCGGGGCGGCATTTCGCGCACAACGCCATCGCTACGCTGGCGGTGGCGCAGGCTTTGGGCTGCGATCTGGCGATTGCTGCCGGGGATATCGGGCGCTGGTCGCCCCCCCAAGGGCGTGGCACGCGGGAACGCATCGTGCTGGACCCGGTTGAGGAAACCGCCTTTGACCTGTTTGATGACGCCTTCAACGCCAACCCGGCCTCGATGGCCGCCGCCTTGGATGTGCTGATCGCCGCTGAACCGCAGCACGGCGTCGGTCGCCACGACACCGGCCGCCGCATCGCGATCTTGGGCGACATGCTGGAGCTTGGCCCGACCGAGGCCGCGCTGCATGCCGCCATCGCGGATCATCCGGGAATGCGGGCGGTGACCACCATCCATTGCGTCGGTCCCCGGATGAAGGCGCTGTGGCAAGCCCTGCCGCGTGGCCAAAGGGGTGAGTGGGTGGAGACCGCGCCGCAACTGGCGTTGCGCGCGCGCCACCTTGTGGATGCGGGCGATGTGGTGTTGGTGAAGGGGTCAAAGGGATCGAAAGTCTCGCTCGTCGTTGACGGCCTCAGGAAATTGGGGCAGTCGGTCGCGGCACAGGATCAAGGGGCAGAGTGAATGTTCTACTG
>JAIYDR010000138.1 GCA_027487395.1 Rhodobacter sp.
CAACGCCTGACGGCCGAGAACCGATTGCGCTGTGATGGAATCAGCGCCCGATCCACCCTGCAGGATGACCAGTGCGGTCACGTTTTGGTTGTCCGCCGCGCGGGCAAGGTCGGTGAAGTTGAACTTGTCAGCCCCGGTCCCCATCAGGATCTCGGTCACTTCGATCGCCGTGGCATGGATGCCCTTGACTTGCGTCACCGTCCCAGAGGCGGCGTTGATGGTGACGGCGTTGTCGCCCTGACCCATGCCCGTGATCTGCTGGAAGGTGCGCCCCCCGATCACGGCCGTGGCCATGGCACCCGTCAGGGCACTTGCCCCTTCGCTGCGAACCGTCAAGCGGTCAACCGCTGCCGCGTCATCTGCCACAGTCGTGGTGACACCCCGAGCGGTCGCGTCCTCAGCCATCACCAGCGGTCGGCCATAGCCATCCGCTGCTTGGCCGGCGCCGTCCAAACGCAATGCACCCGCGATGCCGTCCAACTTCAGGACACCCGCCACGCTCAACGACGTTGCAGCCAAAGATGCCGCCGCCACCAGAGCAGAGGCGCGGTTTGCGCCAAGGAAGGCCAAGCCGTCCGTCGTTTCCGCCGTAATCGCTGCCGGAACCGCTGAAGCAGAGGCGCTCAGCCCGGTCACGGGGCCGCCGAGGGTCATGAGATCAGACCCCAGACCACCCAGAACCTCGGTATAGGTCGCGGTGCGCGTGGCATGGACGGTCAGATTATCGTCGCCCGCACCCGCGTTCAGTCTCAGGACCTCGGTGGCTGCCGACAGTGCGATGCTGCGGCCTGCCCCACGGATGCGGTCCAGTTCCATCAGATAGGTGTCGGCGATGGCAGTACCGATCACTGTCACCTCATCGACGCCAGCGCCTGCGGCCACTGACAAGTTGCCGTTGACCAGAGCCGCTGATCCAGCCGCCGCTGCAAAGCTGCGAACGATGACGGCGTCATTGCCGGCGTCAGCCTCAAGGCGCAGCGCCCCGAGGTTGTTGTTCACCTCGATCCGGTCGTCGCCCTCGCCCGCCTTGACCAGCGCGGCATGCGAAACGCCATCCGACAGCCAGCCGCCGGTGACCGCACGGGTCACAGTGCCGGATTCGATGACGCCTGCTTGCGTCACGCTCACATCGGGACGGTCTGCATAGACCTGCCCCACACGGACGATGTCATTGCCAGTTCCGGTATCGACCACGGTGCCGGTCGAGGTATCGTCCAGCGCCACAAAGTCATTGCCGCCAAAGGTGCGCAGCCATAGCCCGCCATCCTGTGCGGCGTTGTAGAAGATGCGTTCTTGGCTGCCCGGCAGATTTCCAGCCTCAAGCTGGGCAATCGTGCCGTGACGCAGCGCCACAGCACCGTCACGCACAAGGAAGAGGTCGGATTCGCCAGTGCCACGCACGTCCAGAAGGTCGGCCCCACTGTTGGCCGCGCCGGTGTCGCGGACAGCGATGTCGTAGCTGATGCCGCGACCGCTCTCGCCGCCATACATCTGGATACGCGTGTTATCCGCCCCGTCGCCGCCGTCGATGGTGAGAGTGTCTCCGGCAGATTGCTCTGGAAGCCGGATGATCTGCACCTCGTCATTGCCCTTGCCGCCAAGAATGCGTGCATCGCCGCCAAGGTTCGCCAGATCGGTAAGGATCAGCAGATCGTCGCCATCCCCTTGATCAAACAAGACGTTTTCACCCGACATGTCCACGCCGGTAAAGCCCACGCTGTCATTGCCCGTGCCGAAGCGCAGGGTCAGATTATCCGCAGCCTCCATCGTGCCGCCAGTGGCGATCACGATGTCATTGCCGCCGCCGAAATCCAAGGTGATCGCGCCCTCAGAGATGATGGTCAGATCGGTCATCGAGACGGTATCCGCCCCATCGCCGGTTTGCAGCGTAAAGCCGCCCTTGCCAGCCGTGATGGTGCCACCGCTCATGTCAAGGTTGGACGGACCCGCGCCACGGTTGCTGATGACCAGCCCACCGCCCGCGTTGATCTTGCCAAGGGCCTGCGCCTCGTCAGCGATGCCGTCAAAGTCGCCCATGTTGACCGAGACGTCGCCCTTGGCGGTCAGACCCGCCGTCGCCGACAGGGTGAAGACGTCGCCGCCGCCATCCATCGTCACGGTGATGTTTCGGCCCGCCGTGATCACGGCCTCGGAGGCGATCAGGTCATAGCCGTCGCCAGTATCCAAGACGATGTTACCACCCGCCGTCACGGCGGCGGCGATGGTGGCCGTAAAGCCGCCAGTGCCGGTGTTGACCAAAGTCAGGTCCACGCCCGCCCGCAATGTGTCGGAAAGGGTCAGGACGCTGCGATTGGCGCGCACTGCACCAAAGTCGATCAGGACGTTGCCAGCGATGGCCCGCGTGGCCAAGGCAAAAGTGGCACTGTCTACCCCGCCACCGGTGCTCAGTGTGAGGTCGGTGCCTGCGGTGACTGTGTCGCTGAACAAGAGCGTGTCATCGCCACTGCCCATCTGGGCCAGGATGAAAGTCCCGGCGGTCAGTTTGCTGTCCATCGTCACTGTGGCCGAGTCGGTGCCAGATTTCAGCAAGCTGATCGAGGTGCCCGCCGTGACATCGCCGGTCACATTCAGCGTCTCAGGTGTCGGCGCTTTGGTGCTGGTCGCCGATGAAACCGGACCGGCACCAAGGTTGATCGTCACATATTCGCCCGTCGTCACTGTGCCATCGAACAGGACGGTATCGGTCCCCGCTGCCATGGACACTGACAAATAGGTGCCCACGTCAACCGCGCCGACCTGGGTCAGGGTGTCATTGCCGGTGCCCAGCGAAAGACGCGCAAAGGTCCCGGTTTCCCATGTGCCCGTGGTGGTGACATCTGTGCCCGCCTTACCAGAGGCCAGAACCGTCAAGCTCGTTCCCGCAAAGATCGAGCCTTCCGTCAGTTCCAACTGTTGACGCAGCGACAAGTCGCGTTCGTTGCCGATATCCAGATCGATATAGATCGCGCCCTCTGTCGCCTCAATCGCTTCTTCGACGATCATGACGTCGGTTTCGATGCCGCTTTGCACCACGATGTTGCGCTCAGCCGTGATCATGGTGTCGAAGTCAAAGAGATCACGCCCGCCTTCGGTGGTGATCAGGATGTCGCGGCCAGCCACCACGTCGGCGGTGGCCCACAGACGGAAATCGCCCGCGTCATTCGAGGTTACGATCAGATCAGTCCCTGCCGTGATGACGGCCTTCTTGTCGAACACCACTTCCTGCGACGGGGCGTCCTTGTCTGCGAAGGGACCACGCTCGGTGGCAGGGCTGTCGCCCATCTCGAATGCAATCACACCGGTTTCGGTGGTGATATCCTCGGTCGTAATGAACCGATCAAGACCCCGATCCAGACGGAACAGGATGTTGCGCGTCACATCCATGATCCCCACCGTGGACCAGACATCGTCGCCACCACCGGTCCAGACAACCAGATCGCGCCCGGCCTTGACTTCGCCCTTGGCGGTCAAGGTTGCGGCAAGCTTCCCGGTGTTCTCGGAGAAGTTGGTGACCATCTTCCAGAAGGCCGTGCTGGTGTAGATGGAGGCGTCGCCCAGATCATAGTTCTTGGCAGCAACACCGATGTATTCGTAGATCGCAGTCGTGCTCCCGCGGAACGTGACACGCTCTCCGGCCTCAACCTTTTGGGTCTGCACGGTGCCGGAAGTCGCCACATAGTCGGTCTTCGGCATCTTCAAGATGCGGGCGTCGCGCTTGGCATCCAGAGACCCGGTCAGAACAAGCGTGTCCAACACGTCGGCATCGGTCCCGAAGTCAAAGGTGATGTCGCCAAAGGTTGCTTGCGAGCCCGAGGTGGAATCGGTCCCACCGATGGACTTGACCGTGCCGGTGATCGCCAGACGATCATCATTGTCACCGGTGCTGAAGGTCACATTGTCGGCCTGAACGTTGCCGGAGACGGTGATGATATCCGCACCACGATCGGTGCTGAACAACAAGTCATCCCCCGCCGTGGCCGCACCCGTCAGCGTGACATCTGCGCCAACAAGGCCCGAGGCCAGCACTTTCAGATGCGTCGCCGCCGATAAGGGACCGGACATGCGGAACACCTGACGGTTCGGCTGAGCAGCCGTGAGGGATTCGTCGCCCAGCATCAGATCGACCGTCAGCGCGCCCGTCGTGGTGGCCATGCCTGCCCCGATCAGCAGCGTATCGGTGCCGCCACCGGCTTCGATCGTCAAATGCCGCGCGGCAGTGATGGTCGCTGTGGTGGTCAGGCTGTCCGCGCCTTGATCGGTTTGGATCAGGATGTCGCGATCGGCCTCGATCGTGCCGCCCAAGGTCACCACATCCGCGCCGCCACCAGTCCGCAACAGCACATCCCGGCCTGCGGAGATTGCGCCACTGGCGCTGGAGGTCATCGACAGCGTGCCGGTATTGGTTGCAGCATTCGTCCGGAGCGCCCAAAGCGCGGCGTTGCCGTAGTTCGCGGCAGCAAGGTCGATGGTCGCGTTGCTGCCCAGATAGGTATAAATCGCCACGCTGCCGTCGCGTTCAACCGTCACGGTTTGGCCGGTCTGCACGGTCGCAGAGGTCACCGGGCTGCGGGCCGAGATCGGGAAGAACCCTTTGGCCAAAGCGACCACACCAACGGTTTCAGCGTTGTGTGTACCGTCCGAGCTTTCCTCTTCAAAGCGCAGCGTCGTCGAGGTCGTGCCTTCGGTCACGATCACGGTGCGGCCTGCATCGCCATCGGCCAAAGTCTGGCGTTGGGCCAAGACCACCGCATCGGCGAAGGTCTGGCCGTAGGTCACTGTGGCACTTGAAAGCGTCAGCGTTGACGGTTTTGCGACAACCGTGCCCGACGCCACTGTGGTCGCCGCCGCAAGGGCGATATAGCCCACGGTCTGCGCCGCCACACCGTTCGTATCGGCATCCCGCGCCTTCAGACGCAAGGTCATGGCAGTTTCGCTGATGTCATAGACATCCGACGCCACGCCCTCTTCGCCCATGCCCGACATGACCGAGGTTAGAACCACAGGCACCTGGGTGAACACAGGGCCGAAGGAGACGGTCGAAGGCACGTTGCTGGAACTGACACGCCCAGCGACGACCACACGGCCATCGGACAGGAAGTGCGTCCCCTCTTCAACCGCCAACCAGTTGACCTTGAGGCTGGCCGACAACGACGCCGCGCTGCCCGTCCAGTTTTCCACCCGGAACTTAAATCCGTTGTTGGTCGTGCTGGTCACACGCAGCGTATAAGGCACGTTCGCTGAATGGCCGGTCAGCGCGATCACCGGATTGATGATGGCCGCGTCGAACAGGACTTCCACCTCAGCCGACATTTCGCTGGTCGCCACGATCCGTTCGCCCACTTGACCGATGGCCGGTTTCAGCGGGTTCGCGTCTTTTTCGATGCCGATGAGCACGCTGTGATTGGTGGCCGGTAGTTTGGTGATCACCACATCCCGCGCCGCCGTGACGGCCCCACCAAGGCTGATGGTATCGGCGGTATTGCTGTCCGTGCCCATGTCGATACGGACATCGCCGCCAACGCGGGCATTCTGCGCGGCCAGCACGCCAATCGCAGTCAGTGCCCCGGTGGTGGTCAGGCTGTCATCGCCGGTTCCGGTCGAGATCACGATATGATCCGCCGTCACTGCCGCCCGGATAAAGACAGAATCCCCCCCCGCGCCGGTATTCACGACGAAATCATTCATCACGCCAACAGCTGGCGCGTTGCCGATGTCGAATTGTGCGCTGGCGCTGATGGTGACGGTATCGGCCACATCAGAGGTGCCGATATAGATCTTGCCCGAACCGGTCTGTATCTTCCCGGCAATGGTGACGTTGCCGCCGCCCGCATCGACAGACCCGCCGATATCGGTGTTCATCGACACGCCATACTCACCACTGACCAAGGCCGAGGACTCGACCGTCAGGTTATCCCCCGCGAACAGCATGACCTGACCGTTGGTGGACCGAACCGTGACGCCGCTGTTCACCGTGATGTTGTCGTGGTTTTCCGACGCGCTGTCCGAAGCGATAAAGAGGATGTTTTCAGCTGAGATCACATCCGACGAGACGGTGATCGGGCTCTTTGCCGTGATCTGCAACTGGCCGCCAACCTTCATCCCGGTGCTGCCCGAGCCGCTCTTGAACTTGCGGATCGCAAGGTCGCCGGTGTTGACCAGATAGGTGTCACCCGTGGTGGCTTCACCCTGCAAGGTTCCAATCTGGGTCTGGATCGGATTGTCCACATGCCCGATGTCAACCGCAGCAAAGAGGAAGGCCTTGCCGCCAGACACGTTTGAGGTGCCTGTCGGGGCCGCGTTAAAGATCGACCCGCTGACCGCTGTGATAAAGGCCGCATGTCCCGGTGCCGCCGCGATGGTCTCGGTGGCCGTAATCCCGCTGCTCTGGCCGTTGCGTGTCGCAAGGACCGCAAAGGCCTCACCCGCGATACGGGCAGACAGGGTGATGCTGGCCGCATCAGCCGCCGCGACAAGCCGTGCAGAGATAGCCGACACGGCATTCAGCAGGGCAACGATCTTGGCTGCAATGTTGCTCAACGCCGCCAAGGACGCCCCGCTAACCGGATTGCCGCCCACGCCATCCTCGGTAAAGTCGTTCGCGACGACCGTATAGGTAACGGTATCGCTGCCGACGGTCACTTCAACCGTGTTGCCCACGGCATAGGTGCCGGTCAAGTTGATCGTGGTCAATTGCGCGATGGGCGCGCTGCCGACGGTGTTCAGGCGGATATCACCCTTGCCCGCAGCCTCGGTCACATAGGTGTCCATGCCGGACCACATGGTCAAAAGACCATCGCGGGTGCGTGACATGTCAAGGTCAAGCTCGTTGCCCGCCTCGCCGATGGCCCCGTTCCATGCAGTCAGGGTAATCGAGTTGGCCGAGATGTCGGCCCGCGGCAAGCTCGTGGTGGTGTCCTCGACGCTGTACATATTGGTCGGATCGATGAGGTCGACGCCATCAATAATGCTGAGCAAGGCTTCCAGCGTGACATCGCCACCCGCATAAACGTTGCGCAGGATCATGTTGCCGTTGGGCGCATTGACGAAGATGTCATCGTCGCCGTCGCTTCCGGCCATCAGCGTCACCCAACCCGTACCCGGACCGGTGCCCGCGCCGCGAGATTCGATCTCGAACGGATTGGACGCGCTGCCGATGCTGCCATTGGCGCGCAAACGGATGTCGTTGGCCTCGACCTTGACGAAGGCGTTGTTGGCCGCATCAACGATATTGGCATCCAGTCCGGCGGCGAAGAAATCGACGTCCCCGGTTTTCGAGAAGATCGAGCCGATCATCGCATCGCCCTGGGTCTCGCCCAGCCAGATGTCAGTCGCCGCGCGGGCGGTCATGTTATAGACTGTGCCGCCAGTGATGTCATACCACAGCCGGTTGGTGGACGAACCGATGCCGCCCTGACCCGCTTCGAAAATGATGCTCTTGACGGCGCGGATGTTCTCGGTTGTGCCCGAAAGCACGCTGATCAGGTTGTTGCCCGACTTGATCCGCGCCGAAGCCCCGGCTGAGACCAGATCCAGACGGATGTCTTCTTCGGACGACAGGAAGGTATCCCCGCCAGCCGAGCCTTTGACGTTGCCGGTCACGGAGATGTTGACGTCATCGCGCAACTGTACCTGCACCCATTTCAGGATGATGTTCTGGCGCAGGTTGATGGCGATGTTGGCTTCGGCCTTCAGGTCGCGGTCGAACCTGACCCACGATCCGTCTGACGCGATGGAGGTGATGATATAGGGCGTCAGCGCCGTGTTGACGTTGACCGAAGGCCGCTTGCTGGCCGCCGTGATCCCGTCCGCCGAGCCTGAGAAGTTGGTCAGGACGATCTGATCCCCGACCGCAAAGCCGGTGAACTTTTGTCCGTCAACGCTGATGACCTTGCGCAGGTCCGCCACGTCGATGGTCGCCAGTGCCGTCGCATCATTGCCCATCGGATTGAGGCTGATGACCGACAGATGGACGTCGATATTGTTCTCCATCGCGCCGACGACGCGGCCCGAAGAGGTAAAGGTGATCCGATCCGCCGTCACCGTTGCGATGGTGAAGAAGCGGGTTTCGGTGGCGTTGGCGGTGCGCCCTTCGATCTGCAGCACATCCCCGGCCTTGAAGACCGAGTTGAACGCCGTGCCCGTGGTGCCTGTCCGACGATCCAGACGGTTGCCGGTGACTGAGAAGTTCACAGTTGCCGCGATGCGGTCAGACAGCAGGAAGTTCACGTCCGACCGTTCCGCCGCCGCCAGCAGCAGACGCTGCGGCCCCGTCAAGGTGGAGTTCAGGTCGATCAACTCTTGCCCTTCGGTGAGGCCGACGTTGCCCGCGACGGTAAAGTTGAACGACCCGGCGATAATGTTGGCATCTTCGATGGCCGTGTTGGTGTCGGTGACCGGCTTCAACAGCCCTCCGCCAAAGCCATAGATCAACTCGTCCGACGACCAGACCTTGATCGACCCCTCAACGGTGGTTTCTTCATTCAAGGTCAGCGGCACGATGTAATCGGTGTTCAGCCCGCCGATCACCCGCTTGGTGATCGTGGTGCTGCCTGTCGAGGCCGAGACCGAGGATTCGGTTGCCTGATCGCCGATGTTCATGTCGCTGAAGGCAATCGCCCAACGGCCATCACCATAGACCTTGCAGGTCTTGCTGATGCCATTCCAGACCACGGTCACCGTCGCGCCGACCGTGCCAGTCCCTGCCAGCGTGGCAAAGGTGGTTTCGGCGTAATAGGTGGACAGGGTGCGGAACTGTTCGGTGCGCGAGTTGATCATCGTCGCAAGCGAGACCGCTGCCGAAGATGCGGCGCTGTTCATTTGCGATGTGGTCGCCCGTGCCAGCGTCGCCGTCGCCGTCGAGGTCTTCAGCGCCTCTTCGGTATAGACGCGCAGCAAGGATACGGTATCCCCCGCCGCCAACAGCAGATCATGGATGCCGTCATCGGCAAGCACGATGTCCAGATAGGCCGACGAGTCGAAATCGGCGTTGTTCATGCCGCGGGTGTAATTCGCCACCGTCCCGGTCGAGGCCGTGGGCGTGACCGAATCCGCCAATGTGTTGACATCGGCATAGGCAAAGGCCGCAGACCAGTTGCCGAAGATATCGGCCTTGGTCGCAACCGTTTTGGTGCCCCAAGTGACGTTGACCGCAGCCCCGGCCGCCGCCGTGCCCGTGACCGCGCCATAGGTCGCCAGACCGAAGACCCCATCCAACACAAGGAAATCAGCCGTAGCCCGCGTGCGATAGGCCGCAAGCAAGGCTTGCGCCGCCGCTTCAATCGCCGCTTCGGTCGCGCCGCGCTGGACCAAAAGGTTGGCATAGGTGCCAGTAACCGTGGGGGCCAGCGCGTCGCTGACGCCGTCCAGTTCGGTCTTGGTGAAGGAGGCGCTCCATGTCCCGTTTGCCGCCGCCGTGACGGTACGGACCGTGCGATCCCAGGTCACGGTGATCACGGCATTTGCCGTCGCCGTGCCGGTGACCAGACCCCATTGCGGTTCCAGATTGGTCATGATGTTGGAACGGTATTCGGCCAGAAGTTCGGCCTCACGTTCGTTGCTAAAGACGATTTCGGCATTGCCCGCCAGAACCGCCGTCAGATTGTTCGCAGTTTCCTGCGTGCTGCGCGTGCTCCAATAGGTGCTATAGGCGGCTTCTTGCGTCGCGCGCCATGTCCAGAAGGTAGAGTACTCGCGCGTCTTGGTGGCGCGCAGTTGGGTTTTGGCGTCTTCGACCTTTTGGTTGCCGCCTGTGTCGGCGGTCAATTGCATGTCGGTCCAGACCGTGCCCATCAGTTCGGACACGGCGCGTTCGTCCACGACCTCTTTGCCGTTGCCGTCGATCAGGCTGCCGTTTTCAACGTTGATCCAGACCGCTTGACCGGCGGCGCTGATTTCTTTGACCCGAAGGTCGTCAGTCCGGCTCGAATTGCCGTCGTTGATCTCGCGCAGGTAGACATCGCTGGTTGCAAGGACAGACAACACGTCATCGGACCTGACGCCAGTATCAATCAGAATGTCATTGCCGGTGCCCGCAAGACCGAGTCCGCCCTTGGTGCTGTTCAAGGTGATCGAACCGCCCCTGACCAGATGGCTGCCGCCGACCGCGCGGACAATGCCGCCGATGTCATTGCTATTGGCCGGATTGTAGGACCCGTCGCCGGACAGGATCACGGCGCCGCGGTTGTCGCCCGAGGCTGCCGTCACGGTGCCTACACGCAGGGTGCCGCTGTATTGACGGATGTTGATGCCTGTGACGGCCGTCGCATCCAGTCGGTAGCCCGAGGCCGAGGCTCCGTTGGCCGGGGTGCTGATGGTGATCGGCAAGGCGGTGCTGTCGGTGCCGATGCGCCCACCCGCCGTGATGGTGATCTGGCGGCCCAAGATATTGGCCTTGGGCTGACCGCCACCGGTCGGCGATTCCGGATCGACCGAGGATTTCGCCGTCACATCACGCTGCGAGGCCAGCGTAACCGCGCCCAGCGTGTTGGTGATGCGCCCGTCAATGATCAGGTCCGCGCCTTTGGCGTCGATGTCGACCTTGCCCTGATTGTTCCACAGGAAGTCGATGTCGATGGCATAGTCGGCCTTCACCGAGTGGCTGTGGGTCAGGAATTTTCCCACGTTCCGGTTGTATTGATAGGTATAGGTCTTCTTGCCGTACCAGCTGGAGCGGACGTTGTAATAGGTCTGCTTCCATTCGGTGGCCGAGGTGATCACCTCGTCATAGGCATAGTTATAGGCGTCGTTCACCTGCCCGGGGGCGGAATAGAAGTAGTTCGAGTTTGGCACCAGTGCCGAAGACAGGGTCTGCGTCACCGGCGGAACCGGAATCCCGCGCGAGCCAAGGTTGAAGATGCCCAGCCAGTTGGATTCCTCCCAACGCGCGGTTTCGCGCGTCCGGGTTTCCTGACCGATGGCCCAAGCATAGCGCAGGCCTGCCTGCGGCGTGTAGTCCGGCAGGACAGATTCGATCACGCCCTCGCCACCGCCAACACTGCCGTAGAATTGCGAACTGTACGATCCGCCCATGACGCGGTCGCGTTCAACCTTGACGCGGCTGTCGTCGCCCATGGTGTAAAGGGTGGTCCAGCCGGTCTGCTTGTCCCTGATGAAAATCTGACCGACGCCGCGGCGATCGGTGTCCAAGTCCTCGATCACCAGATCCCACTGCGCGCTGAACTGCGCCATGTTGATGTTGTTGGTGACGGTGATTTCCGGATAGCCAGCATTGGCGATCACGCGGCCATAGCCAGTGTTGACAATCCGACCCGCCAAATCGACCACACCCCCACCCGGACGCAGCGCCTTGACGATCAGCTGGGCCGACTGGCGGTCATAGATCAACGAGAAGTCCGGGGCGTTCGGCACTTCGATGGTGGTGAAGTTCATCCCGCCACGCTGCGCGGCCAGGATCTGGTTGGCGATACTCTGATCCAGCGTCAGGTTGAACACCTTGCTGCCGGCCTGAATGGTGCCGTTCAGGTTCAGGTATTCGGCATCGACGGTCACCCGCTCGGCCTTGATGTTGGTGATGCCATTGTTGGTCGAATAGTCATTGCGCGTGATCTGGCGGTTCAGACGGTTCGACGCTTCGGGGTTGTAGACGCCCTGATAATACAGCGGAACGAAGTTCCCGATGGGATCGCCGCCGATATGGGCCTGCTGCACGCCGGTGATGCTGACCGAGGATTTCGATTCCAGCACCAGTGTCTTCACCATCACTTCACCGGTGACGACGATGGAGCCGCCGTTCGACGGGTTCTTGACCGTCAGCTTCGCGGTGGGCGCGTTGACATTGCCCTTCAGCGTGATCGTCTGCGCCGGAGGAATGGCACCGGTCTTTTGGTCGGCGTAAAGCGCGATGTTGCCCACGTCGATGATGATTTCCGGATCCGTTGATCCCGAAGACAACGAGGCCGCCGTCAGGGTAAAGCTCGGCGCCGCAAAACCATGCGCTTGGCGGCCCAGACCGTCCGACGGGTTATACGTCTGGTTGTTCATATCGACGTTAAAGTCGTTTTCGGCTTTTGCCTTTGACTGCACTGCCGCCGAAGTGGCCGAGCCAAGAGTGATATCCTTGCCGTTGTAGTAGATCCCGCCGTTGAACATCGGAATCGACATCGCTTCGATGATCAACTGCGCCGGGGAGTTATGGTGAATCTCGATCCGCGCGCTCTTTGGCACGTCAAAGTTACCAGACCCATAGAAGTAATCCGACAGTACCCGCACCCGGCCTGCTTGCGCATTGACCGCAGCAACGGTCACAACCTCGACCACCGGGGCGGTCGGGATGACCACGCCGCCACGCCGTTCGGCCAGACCCAGCGTCAGCAATTCCTGCTCAAGCCGCGCGATTTGCTGAAGATAGAAGTTCTTCATGGTCTGGTTGGTCGAAGCCGAATAGATCGCCAGGTTGGCCTTGGCCTTTTCGATCTCGACGAATTGCGGCGCCTGAAGACCTGCCCGCACCGCGGTAAAGCGGATCGTCGGCTTGCCGGCATCGTCCAGCGTGGTCCCAGTGGCGACGCCATTGATCATGACGGTCTTGGTCAAGTCCACGACGGTCAGGCCCGTCGTCGTATCCACCTTGGTGAACAAAATCCGGTTGCGGCGCTGGCCGGTAATGACCGAACCGTCGTTGATCACCTCACCAAAGGATTCGGCGCGACGCATGCCGTTGCCCGACCCCACGTTGCCACCGCCAAGGGCGCTGGCCACGGCAGAGGTCCAGTTGGTGGCCTTGGCCACACCGGTCACACCGACATCGCCCCAACCATCGGCATTGAGGTCGACGTTGGCAAAGCCCTCCAGCCGCGCGCCGGATTGGATGTGCACGCGGTTGTCGGCCTCATAAAGCGCGACGGTCTTCAGATCGGAAATCGGGATTGCCGATCCGGCGAAGTTGTCCACGCGTGAGCTGTAGCTTTGGTTCGGCAGGACCAGATCCTTGTTCGACCCGGCCGAGACATAGATATTGCCTTCGGCCTGTGTCTGCGACCCGTTCTTGAACAGGATTTGCTGGATCGGGGTCACGATGGTCGTGGCGGTGCCGATGGCGACCGTCGCCGCACCAAAGGTTTCGGAATAGGATTGCAGGTTGGTGTTGCCGATCCCGGTGGCTTCCAGTTCCAGCGTGCCCGCCGCATAGACGCGCGCGTTTTCGGACACGACGATCTGCGAAACAAGGTCATTGGCCGTCAAGAAGCCATAGGCCCCGGCCCCGGAAATCGCGCCGCCCGTAACCAGTTTCACCCGGTCGGCATGATTCAGCGCGTTTTCGGTCTTCAGCTTCAGATTGCCGGAATCCAGCGTGGTTTCCAGTTTGGCATTCTGGCCGATAATGAACTCGGCCGTGAAGCTGATATTGGTGTTGGTGGTCGAGCTTGCGCCCGAAGCCAGACCACCGGTCTTGGCGTCGACAAAGCTGCTGCCGTTCAACGCATTCGCCACGATCCCGTCGATGGCCCCGGCCACAACGTCGGAATAGTTCCCGAACCGGCCCTGCGTCCGTCCGCCCACATTATGGGTGATGGCTGCACCAGACCCCGCGATAGCGCCAAAGGCGCTCGTGGTCAGAATGCCCGTGGGCATGGCGCGATAGGTTGCGGCCATCGTCAGCGTTCCGGCCACCGTCACCAAGGCGCGGTTGCTGGTCGATGTACCGTCCAAGAAGCCCGTAAAGACCGAACTGTTGGAATTCGTGGTCCCCTTCGCCGCCGCACCCGAAGCAAGACCAAAGGCCCCGGCTTCGATATCAAGGTAGTTTTCATCCACCGCAGCGGCGGCCAGTTTCATCGACCCGGCGTAAAGCACGGTCGTATTGGCCGTCACGGTGCTGTTCACCGTGGACAGCGAGGTCAAGGTGGCATCGGTCGCCCCGATGCCGATCAGACCACCGGCAATCCCGCGTGACTTGGCGTATTGACGCCCGGTCGCATCCGACGAAACCGCCAGCGCCCCGGTGACCGAGAACACGCCACCGGTCAGGCCCGACAGCACGGTCGTGCGGTTGGTCGAAGTGGCGTTGGTCGATTGCACGCCCAGAAGCAGACCACCGCCCGAAGCATAGGCCTGCACATCGGACAATTCGCGCCCCGAAGACGCCGCGAGCCGTGCCGCAACCGACAAAGAGCCCAAGGTGAACGTCGCCCCCGCGCCGCCCGCATAGGCGCGCACATCGGAACTGATTTGCACCGTGGCCACGGACGCGCCCACACCCATTGTGGTCGCGATGCTCAGGCCGCGCACCATGGCTTGGGACGACATCAGGCGCGTCGCGTTCACAGTCAGCGAGGCCGCCGTGACATCCACACCTTCGGCGCGGGCGTAGAACTGCCCTGCCGCATTGACGATGGCCACAGCCCCGGCCGCTGCCACCGCAAACATCCCTGCCGCGATGGACATGGACGAGATATTGGCTTCCAGTCGGCTTTCCGAGGTCAGCAAGACCCGCGCCGCACCGGTCAGGGTCACGCTCTGGCTACCGTCGCCGGTCAGCAAGGCCTGCCGTGAACCACGGTCTGTGATGGTGGCATTCGCCCCGCCACCCGATACCGCCCCGCCGATCCCGGTCGATGCCGAGATGGACGACGCTTCGGACACCACGCTGATATAGCGGTTGTCTGTGGTCAGGATGTCCAGCGCCTTGGCCGCGACCACCGTGCTGTCGCGCATCGAGGCGCGAACATTGCCGCCGATGGTGGCGTCAGCCAGCGATACACCAATGGCAATCGCCGATCCCGCCGCTGCCAGCGAAGCAGACACGGACGCCGATTTCACATCGGCAATGATGCTGCTGGTATCCTGCGCCGATACTGAGACCGTCCCCAAGGCCGCCGTCAGGCGTCCTTTGTAGACATCAGCCACAGTGTCATAATCGATGATGTTGACGCCCTCTGCGCCCGACCCGGCACCGGCATCGCCGTAACCGCCCGCCGCCACTGCGACGGCAAACGCGCCGACAAAGGCCGTGATGATGGAGTCCATCTCGGCCGTAACGGAGATGTCGGCCCCGCTGGCTGCGCCACTCGCCAGATTTACCCAGTCCGAGTTGGTGGCATAATTGATGGCAAAGAGATCCTGATTGGCCAGAACCGGCGCGCTGCGCTTGTACTGGTAAATCTGGCCATCGGTATTGGCGACAAGCATCCCCGGTTGCAGGGTATAGAACTTCTTGCCCATCACCACATAGTTGCGAAGATCGTCGAAATTCGCATCCAGGGGTGCTTCGGTCAGTTCCTCCCAACCGGCATCGCTGATGCTGGTCGTGACGGTCTGCGGCGCGATGTGAACCCGCATCCGCTTATCTGCATCGGTCACGACGGTGCGGTCTATCCAGGTCCGGTTGGTGCTGGCCGTGCCCACGGGCGACCACTGGTCTTTGCCGTCCACGACGCCGCGCGCATAATCTGCCGTAACAGTGACAGCGTTGCTGGCCTTGAGCCGGTAGAACCGCTCGGCCCCGCTGAACTCCACGCGCAGCACACCGCCCGCTGCGATGGTTCCGGAGGATTTGATATCAGACTCTTGTACGGCCTGATCGGTGATGTCCGCCCAGTCCCCCGAAATCTGATAGGTCAGGGCCGTGCCGCCGCCCTGCAGCGCCGTGGTGGCGGTCAGGTAAGCCGCATTCACTGTCAGCGCCTTGCTGCTGACGCGCTGGTAGTACTTCGTCACCCCACCTTCGGTGATGGCCATGACGCTGCCCTGGACCGTCGCATAATCGGCGGTCAAGGGAACAGTGGCGTCGATGTGGTTCGCCGCGTTGACGATGACAAGCGAGGTCTCTTCCTTCCACTTCGGGAAGATCGTACCGACGCCCGTCAGCATCTGCTGCGAGGCAACAACCCCTTCGAAATACTCTGCAGAGGTGCGCGGATTAAGGGCGAATTGCAGGTCGGTCAGTTCGATACTGCCCTGGCCCATATAGCTGATCTCAAGCGTCGCAGCGACGCCCAAGATGTTGATCATGACCGATCCTTCTCGGGCCGCATCATCCGCCGTACCACTGCGTGCGCCTGCGGTCAGGATGCGCGCCCCGGCATCGGCACCGGTGCCTGCGGCATCGCTATGGGCTGCGCCATCATCCTTGGTCACAGTCACGGTCAGAGCGTTGCCGTCCTTGTCACGCGCCAGAATCTTGACCTGGTCGCCATCTGCCAGATCAAAACCATTGATGCGGAAGAACAGGTCTTTCGCCCCGGCACGGTAATCGCTGCCCGCCGCAAAGCTGGCAAGAACCGTGGTGGCTTCGGCGCCGGTATGGGTACCGGTGATCTTCAGCGCGGATTCGGGATCAAAGCCGCCATCGGCATAGGTCGCCACGTCCTGCCGCGTGACGCTGGCATTGGTGCCGGTCGCGGGAACGGTAAAGGTAACAACGCGGTAGGGCGTTGTGTCAGTGTAGCCGCCTGTGAGCGAGCTTTCGTCGAGGCCCCCCGAAATCCAATTCACCCCGTCGGCGGCATAGCCAGTGTAGCGGTAGGCCCCATCCGTCGTGCGAATGAAATCGCCCGTGGTGATGTTTTGAGGAACGGTGAGATCCGTAAACAGGGTCGCGTTATCCAAAACGGTGGCGCGTAGCCAGTTTCCGCTGCCGAATTCGGGCGTGGCGTTCGCCGCCGGGCTGCCAGCGCCAAGCCACAGGAAGTAATCACCACCGGTGGTGTAGACGTCGTTCGTGACCAGAGACGTGACGACGGTCTTGGCCTGGTCGCGTTCCGATTGCGACAGGACGACGTACCATTGCTGTGGGTTCGAGGCGATGGAATCCTCGGCCTTGGGTTTGAAGTAGCGATAGAACTTGCCGTTTTGCCCGACGATGGTCCCTTCCAGCAGCGACGTCAGCTCAGCCGTCGTCGGCAGGACAATGCCTACGCCAGGAACCGGACGGCCAACCTGGAACCAATCGCTGTCGGTGTCAAAGTCGACAGCCGCCAGCGACACGACCTTATCGACCGCGCCAAGGTATTGGTACAGCTTGCCGTCGCGGGATTTGGCGAAAGTGCCGTTGCTAACAGTGACGCTGCCCGCATCCAGCTTTTCAGCTTCGGCCGCGGTTGAGATTTTCGCCCCGTCCGACACCAAGGCAAAGGCCCCGGCGCGCTGGCCATCTGACCGGCCAAAGGATCCGATCAGGTTCTTCGAAATCGAGGCCCCGACAGAGGCCGCCCCTGCGCCCAGACCGCCCCCGATCGAGACCGCCGCCGAGATCACGTCGGCCGAGATGGAATCCGACCCTTTGGCCGTGACAGAGACTCCACCCGAGGTGGCGACGATCATCGCCCCAATTTCCGCTTCGGTCCGGGTCGAGATGGTGTTGACCACGCCGACACCAGCCCCGGCAATAGCGATGCCCACAACACCGACGGCGATGCTGATCGCAACCGCCGCCCCAAGGGCTGCGATATGGGCCGTGTCTTGCGCATCCACCGTGACGCCGCCGACCTTGGCACGGACGGCGCCAGTGGTGCCACCATTCACGATTTCTGCCGTGGTGGTCGAGGTGATGCGGTTATCCGCCTCGGACGCCGCGATGGACAGCGACAGCCCCGCCAAACCGCCACTGACGGTAAAGGCGATGGCCCCAGCCACCGCTTCGATGCGCGCGGCATTGCTGGCGCGCACGGTCAGGGAGTCGACGATCACATTCAGCGCCGTGCCCGACAGGCGGGCCGCTGTGTCGGCGTTGATCCAGTTGCGTGCGCCCACGCCCGCCCCGGCAGCGGCCAAGCCGACCCCGCCAAGTGCAACGGCACCCGCGCCCGAAATCACCAGCGCGTTGATGGTCTGACCGGCGCGCGAGAGCACCTGCGAGTCGCCGCCCTTTGCCTCGACCGTGGCATTCTCAATCAGCGCCCAGGTCCGGCCTGCAACGGCGGTATTGGTGTCATTGGCATTGGTCGTGCCGGTGTTGCCCGACAGATTGTAGCCGATGTAGTTGGTGGACAGCGCCGCACCAATGGCCACGCCAACGGCACCCGTACCACCCGCCACGGCCAGCGAGGTTGCCAGAACGGTGGATTGGATCTTGCTGTCAGAGGCCGCCTCAACCCGGATGCCCGCCGCAGTTGCATGGCTGCCCGCGCTGGTCTTGTTGCCCGTCAGGCGGGCCACCGTGTCGGTATTCACGACGTTGACTGCATTGGCCCCCGCCCCGGCCAAGGCCACGCCTGCCAGACCGCCCGAGGCCAGCGCCAGTGCCGCCGCCTGCGACAGCGCGTTGATCGTCACGCGGGTCGCAGTCAGGCTGGTGCCTTGGCCTTTGTCCAGAATCCACTGCCGTCCCGAGGCGACATCGACAACCGCCCAACGGGTGCCTTCCGACACTTCGGACACGCGCAGTTCCTCTGCAGTGCCGCCCAACTCGACGCCTGCTGTCAGAAGGTCAGCGTACAGCCGCGCGCGCAGCACC
>JAIYDR010000081.1 GCA_027487395.1 Rhodobacter sp.
ATGGTGATGCGGTCTATTCCATTCCGTGGGATTCGGGTCCGATGGGGTCCATCTACCGCGAAGACATTTACACCGCCAACGGTCTGACCCCTGCCAAGACTTGGGATGAGTTCGCCGAAAGCGCCTTGAAACTGGCCAAGGACAAGCCGGGCACCTACCTGACCAACTTCGTCGGTGCCTCGGATGCCGGTTGGTTGGGCAGCCAGCTTTGGCAGATCGGCGCGCGCCCTTTCCATGTGAACGGCGCAGAAATCCACATCGAGATCAACAGCCAGAAGGCAAAGGACCTGCTGACCTACTGGCAAAAGCTGATTGATGCCAAAGCGGTGGACACGACCCCGGGCTGGACGACCGAATGGTTCGCCGGAATGGACGAGGGCAGATATGCCACCTGGATTGCGGCGGCGTGGAGCCCAATCGTCATGCAGCAATCCATGAAGAAAAGCTTCGGCCTGTGGCGTGCCGCACCGATGCCAATGTGGGAGGCGGGTAAGAATGTCACCTCAAACTGGGGTGGATCGACCTTCTCGGCCTTCACCACCTCGCAGCATCTGGCGGAAGCCACACAATTCGCCATCTTCATGGGGTCTGACCCAGAGGCGGCGAAACTGTGGAACACTAAGCAGTTCCTGTTCCCGGTGCTGAAAGAACTGGCCGCGGATGCCGAACTGATGGGTAACCCCTTTGCGTTCTATGGCGATCAGCCTGTCAATCAGGTCTTCGCAGAGTCGCTAAGCCAGGTGGACCCGACGTTCGAATTCGCGCCGTTCCAAGACTATGCCGATCAGATTCTGACCGACGCTCTGGCCAAGGCCATCGGTGGCGCGGGCACGATGGCGGATGCGCTGGACGGCGTGCAAGATGCCGTGGTCGCCTATGCCGAAGACCAGGGCTTTACGGTGGTTTGATCTCGAACGGGTGCCCTTTCCAAAAGGGCACCCGACCCTTCAAAACGGCAGGAACGGAACGCAAAGATGACAGGCAGGGGAGTCAAGGCACGACCGCGCAATCGCGTCATCGTCAACAAGACGATTGCCCCCTATCTGTTCCTTGCGCCTTTCGCGCTGTTCTTCGTGGCCTTCCTGATCGTGCCGTTGATCTATGCCTTCGACATCAGTCTCTACAAGAAGGCGATGGTTGGTGGCGTCAGATTTGTCGGTTTTGATAACTATACCAAGGCCTTTGCCGATCCGAAGTTCTGGGAAGGCGTCATTGTCCTTTTCAAGTTCGCCTTCCTTCAGATCCCAATCATGATTGCTACGGCTCTGGTGTTCGCGCTGATCCTGGACAGCGGTGTTGTCTGGGCCAAGGCCTTTTTCCGCATCAGCTTTTTCCTTCCCTATGCGGTGCCTGCCGTGATCGCCACGTTGATCTGGAGCTATCTTTACGGCCCTGCCTATGGCCCCATTGGGCAGACCGCGCGGTTTCTGGGCTTTGAGGCCCCAGATTTTGTCAGCCCAGAATGGATTCTCGGCTCCATCGCCAACATCGCCCAGTGGCAATTCATGGGCTACAACATGATCATCTATTTTGCCGCCTTGCAGGCCATTCCGACTGATCTGGAAGAGGCCTCGGTGGTGGATGGCGCCAGCGCCTTTGCCTTTGCCACCCGCATCAAGCTGCCGATGATCGTGCCCACCATCATCGTGACCGTGGTGTTTTCGATCATCGGGGCGCTGCAACTGTTCACAGAGCCGTTCCTGATCCAAAACATGGCCCGCTCTGTCATCAACAGCAACTTCACCCCGAACATTTATGCCTACAACCTGACCTTCGTCGGTCAGCAACCGAACTATGCTGCGGCGATTTCCTTCCTGCTTGGGGGTGTGATTGCGGTCGCGTCATATGTGTTCATGCTGGCTGTCAACCGGAGGAAAGACCGATGAGTATTGTCGGCAAGAGCGCCCACTCCGCCAAGTTCCGGCGCAATCGCTGGCTTTTGACCGCGATCTTAAGCCTTTACTTCATTTACACCTTCTTGCCGCTTTTCTACGTCATCACGGCGGCCACGAAATCGAACCAAGACCTGTTTTCCACCTTTGGACTGTGGTTCGCCGCAGATTTTCAGCTGTGGGAGAACTTGGAAACACTTTTCACCATTCAGGACGGGATCTTCCTGAAATGGATGGCCAACACCGCCTATTACTCCAGCGTCTCTGCCATCGGGGCCGCGCTCTTCGCCACGTTCGCCGGCTATGCCTTTGCGAAATACACCTTCTTTGGAAAAAAGCTGATGCTTGCCCTCGTGCTTGGCGCAGTGATGATCCCGCAGACGGCGCTGGTGATCCCGATGTTCCTGATGCTGTCAAATCTGGGGCTGACCAATACGCCGCTTGCCGTGATCCTGCCTTCGCTGGTGTTCCCACCCGGTGTGTTTCTGATGTGGGCCTATATCGACGATGCGATCTCGAATGAACTCATTGAGGCGGGTCGTATGGACGGCGCGGGTGAGTTTCACATCTTTTCCTCAATCGCCTTCCGCATGTTGATGCCTGGCTTTGCAACGGTGCTGATCCTCGCTTTCGTTGCCAATTGGAACAACTATTTCCTGCCCTTGGTGATGCTGAATAAGCCGGACATGTTCCCCATCACCGTGGGTCTGGCGCAACTCTATTCCACCGCGATTTCTGGCACCGGCGGGGTCTTGTTGTTCACGGTCGTGATGACTGGCGCGCTTGTGTCGATCGTGCCGGTCATTGCGGCCTTCCTGATCATGCAGCGGTTCTGGCAGGGCGGCCTTGGTGCCGGAGGGGTGAAAGCATGACGCGCAAAGAACAGAATAAGACAGGGGGTTGCTGTGGCGGTCATTGAGCTCAGAGACATCAGAAAAGCCTTCGGCGCGGTCGAAGTGATTGGCCGTGCCAACCTGACAATTGACGATGGTGCCTTTGTCATCTTCGTCGGCCCATCCGGCAGTGGCAAGTCTACCCTGTTGCGCTTGGTGGCGGGGCTTGAGGATGCGACGGCTGGGCAAATCCTGATCGACGGTGCCGATGTCACGCATCTGGGCCCAGCCGAACGGCAATTGTCGATGGTGTTCCAATCCTACGCCCTATACCCCACCAAGACCGTGCGGCAGAACATGAGCTTCGGTCTGGAAGTGGCCCGCCTGCCCAAGGCCGAGATCAAGGCCCGCGTCGATGGGGTCGCAGACATTCTTCGGCTTGGCGACTATCTGGACCGCAAACCCCGCGCCTTGTCGGGCGGCCAGCGCCAGCGTGTCGCCATAGGACGGGCGATTGTGCGCGAACCCGTGGCCTTTCTATTCGATGAACCGCTGTCCAATCTGGATGCCGCCCTGCGGGTCGAAATGCGGATCGAGATTGCCAAGCTGCATCAAAGGCTTGGGGCCACGATGATCTATGTGACCCATGATCAGGTCGAAGCGATGACGCTGGCTGATCAGATCGTGGTGCTGGACAAGGGCGCCATTCAGCAGGTCGGCACGCCAATGGAACTTTATCAGCGCCCCGCCAACCTGTTTGTCGCGCAATTCATCGGATCGCCCAAGATGAACGTGCTGGCGGTCCGCCCGGACGGGTCTGCCCTCGTCTTTGCCGATGACAGCCGCGCCGATTTTGGCATGCCGGTTCCACCAAGCCTCGCGCATATCGGCTTTCGCCCCGAAGAGGTGCAGCTTCTGCCCGCCGGGCAGGGCCACCTGCAAGGCAAGGTCGAGGTGGTTGAGCGACTGGGCTCTGACACCTTCGTCCATGTCGGGCTTGGCGCGCTTGGCATTATCACGTCGCGCATGCCCGGCAATGTCCTGACCATATCCCAAGGCCAACCGGTCGGTCTTGGTCTGACGATGACTCAGCTTCACCCGTTTTCGAGGGACGGCATCCGACTGTCCTGACCCTAAACCCACTCCGCCCACTCGCCGCGCGAGAGGATTTTCAAAGGAAAAAAACGATGGCAACCAAGACTCTTGGAATAATCATGCATGGCATCACGGGACGCATGGGGTACAACCAGCACCTCGTGCGCTCGATCTGTGCGATCCGTGATCAGGGTGGGGTCGCTCTGGCCAATGGTGACCGGATCATGCCCGACCCGATCCTGGTGGGCCGCAATGCCGAAAAGATCGCGGCCGTGGCGCGTAAGCATGGCATCGCACGCACAACGACCGATATGGCCGCCGCCTTGGCCAATCCGGCCGACACTGTGTTCTTCGATGGCGGCTCCACCCAGATGCGGGCGGGGTTCCTGTCGGATGCGATCCGGGCGGGCAAGCACGTTTATTGCGAAAAGCCGATTGCCGAGACAGTGGACGAGGCTTTGGCCGTGGTCCGGCTGGCTGCTGAACACGGCGTGAAAACCGGGGTTGTGCAGGACAAGCTCTACCTGCCCGGCCTGCGAAAGATCCGCATGCTGCGCGATGCCGGGTTCTTCGGCAAAATCCTCTCGGTGCGGGGAGAATTCGGCTACTGGGTCTTTGAGGGTGACTGGCAACCTGCCCAGCGACCGTCTTGGAACTACCGCAAGGCAGAGGGCGGGGGCATCATCCTCGATATGCTGTGCCACTGGCGCTATGTGCTGGATGACTTGTTCGGCAATGTGCAGGCCGTCAGTTGCCTTGGAGCCACCCATATCCCGCAGCGCGTGGATGAGATGGGTCGCCCCTATACCGCAGATGCAGACGATGCCGCCTATGCGACCTTTGAACTTGAAGGCGGGGTGATCGCTCAGATCAACTCAAGCTGGGATGTCCGCGTGCGCCGCGATGATCTGGTGACCTTTCAGGTCGATGGCACCCATGGCAGCGCCGTCGCCGGACTTACGAAATGCTGGACCCAGCACCGCGTCAACACTCCGCGCCCGGTCTGGAATCCCGATCAGCCCCAGACAATCGACTTTTTCAAGACATGGGACGAGGTGCCCGACAATCAGGTCTATGACAACGGCTTCAAGGCGCAATGGGAGGATTTCATTCGCCATGTGGTCGCCGACACACCTTGGCGTTTTGGCCTGATGGAGGGGGTCAAGGGCGTACAATTGGCCGAACTTGGCCATAAAAGCTGGGCCGAGCGGCGCTGGCTGGATGTCCCGGCTCTGGTGGCCTGACGTGCAGATCATCCTTCCCACCGCTGGCGGTGCGCGCCTGCACTATCACCTGACCGGTACGCCAATCACCTCGGCTCCGCGCAAACCTTCCGATTTCAGCCGTGTGGCCTTTGCCGCGGCCCATGTCGTGGTGAACCCCACCGCCGATGTCGACCCCTGGAGCGATTGCCCGATCGACTGGGAGGCGACCTTGGCCTATCGCCGCTATCTGTGGGACCTCGGCTTTGGTGTGGCCGAGGCCATGGATACCGCGCAGCGCGGCGGTGGGCTGGATTGGCCTGCGGCGCAGGACCTCATCCGCCATTCGCTGGGCGCAGCGCGGGAACATGGCAGCGCGCTGATCGCCTGTGGCGTGGGCACCGACCATTTGGCCCCCGGCCCCCATGTGACGATTGATGATGTGATCCGCGCCTATGAGACGCAGCTAGAGTTTGTCGAAGGGCAGGGGGGGCGGGTCATTCTCATGGCCAGCCGCGCCCTTGCCGCTGTGGCCAAGGGGCCAGCTGACTATGCCCGCGTCTACGACCGCATCCTCAGTCAGGCAAAGGCGCCGGTGATCTTGCACTGGCTGGGCGAGATGTTTGACCCGGCGCTTCGGGGCTACTGGGGCAATGCCGACCATATGCAGGCGATGGAGACCTGCCTGGATGTGATTGCCGCAAATGCCGCCAAAGTTGATGGCATCAAGATCTCCTTGCTGTCCGCAGACAAGGAAATCGTCATGCGCCGCCGTCTCCCTCCCCGTGTGCGCATGTACACCGGCGATGATTTCAACTATGCTGAACTCATCGCCGGTGACTCTCTTGGCCATTCGGATGCCCTTCTTGGCATCTTTGACGCCATCGCGCCTGCCGCTTCGGAAGGGTTGGCGCGGCTGGCAAAGGGGGATGCGGTCGGGTTCCACGATATCCTTGAACCGACCGTCGCGCTGTCACGGCATATCTTCCGGGCGCCGACACGCTTTTATAAGACCGGCGTGGTGTTTTTGGCCTGGCTCAACGGCTTTCAGAACCACTTCACCATGCTGGGTGGACAGCAAAGCGCGCGGTCGCTGGTGCATTTCGCAGAGCTGTTCCGTCTGGCCGATCAGGCGCGCTGCTTGCGCGATCCCGAATTGGCGGTGCGGCGGATGCGGCAGTTGCTGGCGGTCGGGGGGCTGGAATGAGCGCGCCCAACCTTTCGATGAACCTTGCCACAGTGCGCAAGCAATACGGTTTTGCCGAAGCGGTGGAGGAATGCCTTCGTCAGGGCATCACGGCGATTTCGCCTTGGCGCGATCAGGTGCAGGCGATTGGCTTGGTCGAGGCTGAACGCATTGTCCGCGCCAATGGCCTGCGCCTCACGGGCCTGTGCCGTGGCGGCATGTTTCCTGCTGCCGATGCGGCCGGGCGGCAGGCGGCCATTGACGACAATCGTCGGGCAATTGACGAGGCGGTGACGCTTGGGGCGGATTGTCTGGTCTTCGTGGTGGGCGGCTTGCCGCAAGGGTCGCGCGATATCGCCGCGGCTCGGGGCATGGTGGCCGATGGTCTGGCCGCAGTTTTGCCGCATGCCCGCGCCTGCGGTCTGCCTCTGGCCCTTGAACCCCTGCATCCGATGTATGCGGCTGACCGATCCTGTCTCACGACGCTCGCTTCGGCACTCGACCTTTGTGCCGCGCTCGGCGATGGCATGGGCGTGGCCATTGATACCTATCACGTCTGGTGGGACCCCGACCTTGAGGCGCAGATCGCCCGCGCCGGACGCGAAGGGCGCATTCTGGCGCATCACATCTGCGATTGGCTGGTGCCAACCACGGACATGCTGCTGGATCGCGGCATGATGGGCGACGGCGTGATCGACCTGCCGAAGATCCGCCGCTGGATTGAAGCGGCCGGCTTCCACGGCCCGCAAGAGGTAGAGATTTTCTCTGCCAACAACTGGTGGCTCCGCCCCGGCCCTGACGTCATCGCCACCTGTCTTGACCGGTTCCACACGGTCTGCTGACCCCATAACGAAGGAAACGCCATGCTGCATTCGAAACTCCTGCACCCCGAAATCCTCGAGGCTCTGGCCCGCGCCGGTCACAGTTCTAAAATCCTGATCGCCGATGGCAACTATCCGTTTTCGACCCAGCTTGGCCCAAATGCCCGGCATGTGGCCTTGAATCTGATGCCGGGCCTTGTCAGTGCCACGCAGGCGCTGGAGGCCATCGTTTCGGCTGTCCCGATTGAAGATGCAATCATCATGCAACCCGTCTCAAGTGGCCCCTACGCACTAAAGGAGGACCCGCCGATCTGGGCCGATTTCCGTTCAATTCTGGGGGCGTCAGGGTATGATCAACCGCTGAACAAGCTCGACCGTTTCGCCTTCTTCGACGCCGCAAAGGACAATAACGTGGCATTGACAATCGCCACCGGCGAACAGCGGCTCTATGCCAATATCCTGCTGCAAATCGGCGTTGTCTTCCCCAAGTAGCCCTGCCTGTCCCCACTCGAAAAGGCCCGATGAATGACACGACCCAGTCTGATCTCCAGCGACATTGGCGCGCCCCGCCTTTCCGGCGTCACCACGCAAAGTGGCCCATCCGTCAGCATCACTGCGGGTGGCGCCGACATCTGGGGCAATCGGGATGAATGCCATTTCGCCCATCTGTCCGTTTCAGGCGATTTCGACCTGTCCGTGCGCGTGGTCGGTCTAGAGATGGCTGACCTCTACACCAAAGCTGGCCTGATGCTTCGCGCCTCGCTGGACCCGGGCGCTCCGCATGCGATGCTTCTCAGCTTCGGTGACAATCAGCCACGCAACAAAAACAACGGCGCGTTAGAGTTCCAGTCGCGGCGTATCGCGCAGGGCGAGTGCACGGGCATCTACCCGCCGCAACCCTTGGCAGCAGCGCCGGACTTCCCCGCGTCTTTCCCTGATCACTGGCTCAGGCTCAGCCGTCAAGGCGACACGTTGATAGGGTCTTTCAGCACCAATGGCAAAGAATGGCGGCAATTCTGCACCCACACCCAACCCTTTCCCGACACGGCGATGCTCGGCCTTGCCGTCACATCACATAATGAAGCCCGCGCGATCCGCGCCGACTTCCAAGACCTGATCCTCAACCCGAGATACAACCCATGACATCACTCCAAGGAAAATGGTCCTTCGTCACCGGGGCCAGTCGCGGCGTCGGCGCGTATCTGGCCAAGGGGCTGGCGGAACTTGGCAGCAACCTGGTACTGCATAGCCGCGATCTGGCACATACGAGCGAACTCGCAGCGCGGCTCAGGGTGTCGGGCGTTAAGGTCGTGACTGTCGCGGCAGAGCTGTCCGACCCCACTCAGATCGACCCGCTTCTGGACAGAGTGCAGGCCGCCGCCCAGATTGACATTCTTTACAACAACGCCGCCATTCAGGTGCCAAAGCAGTCTGCAAACTGGCAAACCTCGGTGGACGACCTGCGCCGCAGCCTTGAGGTCAACCTCATCAGCGTGATCCGGATTTGTGACCGTCTGGCCCCGCCGATGCAGGCGCGCGGCTGGGGCCGGATCATCAATCTGACGTCAGGAATTGTCGATCAGCCAGAACAGACCGCCTATGCGGTTTCCAAGGCCGGGGTGGACAAATATGTCCGCGATTTCGCGCCGAAACTGCAAGGCAGCGGGGTGCAGATGAACCTTTTGGACCCCGGCTGGCTGCGAACGGACCTTGGCGGGCCGAATGCGCCGGGCGATCCGGCCTCGGTGCTGCCGGGGGCCCTGATACCCGCCCTTCTGGACAATGGCGAAAGTGGCCGGTTCTTTCGCGCGCAAGACTACGCCGGGCTTTCGCTTGCCGCCGCTTTGCAAAAGGCCCTTCACCCATGACCCAATCAGAGTCCCGACCCATGTTGCCCCGCACCCAAATCGCTCCGAATGGCCCGTCCTTTTCGCGCATGGTCTATGGCACCTGGCGGATGCTGGACGATGCGCCCTCTGCCCAAGACATCAACCGCCGCTTGCACCTGTGCCTTGACCTTGGGATCACCACCATCGACAGCGCGGAAATCTATGGGGGCTATGCGCAAGAGGCGGCTCTGGGTGCGGCACTGGCACTGACACCGGGCCTGCGCGATAAGCTGGAACTGGTCACGAAGTCAGGCATCTACATTCCGCACCCGACCGCCCCCAACCGAAGAGTCGCGCATTATGACGTGACCGCAAAGCGTCTGATCGACTGCGTTGATGCCGCGCTCAAACGCCTTGGCACCGACCGGATCGAGGTGTTCCTTGTCCACCGCCCTGACTGGCTGACCCGCATCGATGACACCGCCGAAGGGCTGAACGCATTGGTGAAATCCGGCAAGGTATGCGGGGCGGGCGTGTCCAACTATTCGCCCAGTCAATATGCGGCCCTGAACAGCCGCATGGATCGGCCCCTTGTTACCAACCAAGTTGAATTCAGCCTCTTGCATATGGATCCGATGTTCGACGGCACCTTCGATCAACTGCAGACCGAGCGTGTCCAGCCAATGGCTTGGAGCGCGCTGGCCGGCGGCGGCTTGTTTGATCGCACCAATCCGGCAGCGCAAAGATTGGCCACAGAGGCCGCATTGATTGCTGCGAAATACGGTGACGCGAGCCTTGAACAATTGGCCTACGCTTGGGTCATGGCACATCCGAGCCAACCGGTCCCTGTTATTGGCACCAACCGGCTGGACCGCATTGCAAGCGCAGCTAAAGCGGCGGCAATCACCTTGGACCGCGAAGACTGGTTCGGCTTGTGGGTTGCGGCCAAGGGCCACGGCATTCCGTAAAGTTCGAACGGTCTGAGTCCTTCAAAGACCCTTGCTCCGGTGCGGATAGACAGAGAACCGCTGTTTGTCAGCTCTGAGGGACATTTCAGCGCCGATGTGGCCGTCAACAAGGGAACACCCGCCCATCCCGAATATGGCGTGCAATGATGGCCGAAAGGATAGACGGTCCGCGCACTCCGGCTCAGCCGGTTTCCAGGTTCAGCCAAGCCACCTCGTCGGGAGACAGGCGCAAGGCGGCGCCGGGAAGGGTGCTGGCGATCTCGGCCGGGCTGCGCGGGCCGATCAGTGCCAACGACGGGAAGTCTTGGCACAACACCCATGCAGTGGCGACGTTATGGGCCGTGACGCCACGGGCTTGCGCTAAGTCCTCGGCGCGGCGGCGGCGTTCGGCATTCGCCATGCTGCCGAAACAGGTCTCGGGCGCAGTATCCGGTGGCAAGCGGTCGCGCAGCGCAGGTGGCAGGAAATAGCCGCGCGCTTGCGATGACCAAGACAGATGCACCATCTGCGTTTCGCGCAGCATGGCCAGCGCCTCTGGGGTATTTGAGGTCAAGCAACCCGCCCAGACAGGCCGCTCCATCACAGCCAGCGACAAGTTGTTGTTCAGGATGCCGAATCCCTGCATCCCGGCGCGGGCCGCGTAGGCATTCGCCTCGAGCAACCGTTCAGGTGACCAGTTCGACCCGCCGAAGATGCCGATCAGGCCCCGGTCGTGCAGGCGGTTCAGTGCATCGACGAATTCTCCCACCGGCACGTCGGGATTATCGCGGTGCATGATGTAGACTGGTACTGATGCCAGCCCCAGCCGATCGAGGGACATCGCAAGTTGCACCTCGATCGCGTCAGGCAGGCACCACGGGGAATGTGCGCCCTTGCCGATCACCACCACCTCCTGCGCTACCCCCCGCGCAGCGATCCACTCACCCAGAGCCTTTTCGTGCTGGCCGCCACCATAGACATGGGCCGTGTCAAAGGCATTGCCCCCGGCCTCCATCCAGGCATCCCAGACGATGGCGCCTTCGGCGAGAGTGCTGCGGTTATCGCAACCCATGATCAGCGCCGACACGGGTTGCGCCACACCGGCCAGCGTGACCTTCGGCACGCTTGGCAGGTTGCGCGGTAGCAGCCCGGGCAAGGGGCGGTTCGTGACTGGGCGTTCGGCAAAGGTGCGAGAGCTGAGTTCCGCGCGCCAACGGTCCAGCACTTCAGCATTGCCGATGCTGTCGGCATGGGTCGGCGCGGGCGACAGGGGCTGCAGCCGGCCATCGGCAATGGCGCGGCTAACCGTTTCCGCCTCAAAGGCAAACAGCATCCGCGCGTCGCCAAGGGTCTCGGAACGGGTGCCTTCGGACGTGGTGATATGGATCTGCGTGGTGGATGGCCCAGCATTGCGGCCCGGCACCCAAGGGTCGTCAATCTCGATCTTGCCCTTGGTCCCGGTAATGACAGCGCGGTTGTCCATCACGCGGTTGACCGCCACAGCAATTTCCGCCGTAAAGCCCGAGTCAAACCCCAAAAGCCCATATGCCAAAGCGTCGACCCCCGTCGGTGCCAGCGTTCCTGTGCCCTTCACGGTGACCGGGTTGTCAAAATCCTGCCCCACCGTCGCCCCGGCGATCAATCGCGCCAGCGAGACCGGGTAGATGCCCACATCCAGAATTGCCCCACCGCCAAGCGCCGAGTCATACAACCGCGAGGTCGCCGAGAACGCTGCGTCGAACCCAAAGACCGAACGAATGTGAACGGGCGTTCCGATGTCTCCGGCGGTGATCACTTCTAACACACGGGCGATCTGCGGATGGCAGCGGTACATGATAGCTTCCATGTAGAAGCGCGCTTCCTGCGCTGCCACTTCGGTCACCGCCACCACCTCGGCCGCGTTCATGCCTGCAGGCTTCTCGCAAAGCACATGCTTGCCCGCCCGCAGCGCGCGGACTGACAACTCCGCATGCCATGGATGCGGGGTCGAGATATAGACCGCGTCGATGTCGGGATCGCGCAGCATCGCGTCCACATCGCCGAACTGGCGGTCGGCGGCCAGTCCATGCTTTTCCCCGAAGGTCGAAAGGCGCGCCGGATCGCGCCCGCAAACAGCCACCAACCGCCCGGACTGGCACTGAGCCAGCCCGTCGGCAAAGTTGTGTGCAATAGCCCCCGGTCCGACGATTGCCCAACGAATGGTCATTTTGGCCTGACCCTTTCACCGACATTCCCCAAGCGGGCTGCCGTTTCAGGGAATAATTGTCTGACATTGCTTCAGGTTCAAGCATCTTTCGTCCCGGACGGCGACTCCTGTCACGCCACTGTCCGGCTTTAGGCAGCGCAACGAAGTGGCCATGTCAGATTCGGTCTGCGGAGGCAGAATCTGAAGTAGACCTGTCGAGCCGGTCTTGTTTAGTGTCTAAATGGCTGGCGGTCATGCGCTTGACGTCGGCGCGAGAAGGTTGCGGCTGGTCGCAAGGATGGTGCGCAGCTTCGGGCCGGGCCCCGCGATCTCGACGAGTCGGTCGCACTATGCGCGGGCGTGACGCGCGGCGCGAAACTCGATTTTGAGAGCCGTTCCTGAAACCACGGACAATGACTGACCCGCTTGCTTCAAGACGATCGACCAGGCAACAGGGCCTGTTGCGCCCTCGCAGGGATCAACCTGCGGCTTGGCATCGCTCTTCGGAAAGAACCGTTGCAGCCGCTCCATTTGCTCTTCAATCAGCCAGAAAAGGTTGCTCATCATCACCCC
>JAIYDR010000369.1 GCA_027487395.1 Rhodobacter sp.
GGGTCCGGCGCCTTGCACTGGCCCCATGCGGAACGAATGAAAATGGCCACCTGCCTCGCGCACCAAAGGCACAGACAGCGTGATTACGGGTCATGGGCTTAACGACAAGACGGGCCGGGTCACCCTTCGGGTGGCCAGTGCAAACAGTCTGCAGGCATCGAAAGGGACTCCCTTCGATGCCTGTTCGACGGCCCAAAGATTGGAATGCGGTAGTCAGGTTTTGAGTATGTTGATGAAGCCGATCCCTGTTCAAGACGCTGGAATGCGCGCCGCCATGCTGCGGTCGAGCGATGGCGATGAAGATGCAACTCCGTCGGAACGCATCCTTTTGGCGATTGAAACGCTCGGCGCGCGGGGTCCCTTGACCTATAAGGCGTTGGAGTCGGCGCTGAACCTGTCCAAGGCCGCAACATGGCGGCTTGTGGCAACGTTGCATGATGCAAAATGGGTGCGCTTTCGCCACGGCGGACGATTGATCGAGTTGGACCCGCGTCTGGATGAGCTGTTCGCCACCGCCCATTTCGCGGATGCCGAATTTCTTGAAGCGTCGGATGTCATGTGCGCCTTGGCAAGGCGGCATCAAATTCACATCGATCTTTTCTCGCCCAATCGGCAAGGAGAACTTGTCCTGCACGAGACCTCCCGTCGTTTGACGATCTCCGCGCCGGTCCCGGACGCGACAGATGAAACCATGTTGGTGGCGGTTCATGCCGCCATGACGCCACCACAGCTGGAACGTCATTTGGCACAGGTCGCCGCTGACCTTGACGTCGAAAACGCGCGCCATCTTACCGGAGCAGCGGCACGGCGGCGCATTCAGCAATTCCCGGGCTATTTCTGGGCCGCGGGCGGGCGCTACCTTGGTGTGTCGGTGCGGGGCAAGATGGGGACCGCCGCCGTGATGCGCTTGTCGACCAAAGCCAACGCCCTTCGGCCAGAGGTGCTGGCCATGGTCTATGCCAGCCTCAGTATCTTTCTGGAGGGCAAGGTCGACAGTTTTGGGGCGGGCCGCAGGACCGTGGACTTGCCGTAACGCATCGGCAGCGTGGCTCTGCATCCGCGGACCCTCTGTGCATTCCAATATACATCGCGGGTCAGGGCCGCCATTGGCATCTAAGGCAGATTCCAGGCAAACTCAACTTCGTCAGATCATTTTTTGAACTGACGCGTTAATTCAATTCTCCAGCATATCGCTTTCACCGCCCCATGCAAAAGCTGGGGCGTGATTTCGCGTTTTCCTTCAAGTGGAAACTTGCGTCTTATGTTCAATGCCTATTGCAAACGCTTTGGGTCATTTTTTCAAACTCATTGTTTCCCATGTCGAAACATCGCCCAAGCCAAGCTGAAGGGCACCTTCCGATTATAATATTGAAAACACGATATAATTTTGATCGGATTGTTTCCGCGAAGCGCGGTAGCGCCGTTTTTCCGGCGGGGATTGCAGAATAAGCACCATTCGTCGTTTCAGTTTTTATGGCCAGCAATTCGACAGCCTAAAGGATGTCATCCATTTTGGTGGATGTTCTGTTGTGCCATTCGGATTTCAAAGCGCACGCCAGCCGAACAGCCTGCGGATGCACTTCTCGATGTGAGAACTGTGACGCGCGCTTCACCCGTCGTTTCGGTTGGGGGACCGAGAGGACGAAAAGATCAAACGGCCTTTGCGCCAAGTACTGTCAGTGCTGCTCATGTGTGTTTCGATTGTTTGTCCTGAACGGTGGCCCTTGCAGGCCGTTTTCCCTGGCCGCCCCGAGTGTCCGGACACCCAATGGACCAGACGTATCTCTGCCCGCCAGTCCCGTCGGACGCGGGCGGGGCAGCTGCCAGACAGCCCGTCCAGCCCCACACAGACCTTGACCAACCAGATTTCAGCGCCGCGCCGCGCGACCGAGGAGAATTGAGATGACGAACTATGTTGAGATCACCTCGGCCAACCAGACCGTGGCGGGGACAAACGGTCAGTCGAACATCACGGTGACGACCGCGTCCACCGATGGCGTCGGTTTCATCAGCTGGAGTTCGGTCAGCAACGGGTTCTGGATCGGCAACAGGGGTGTGGAAACCCACACCCATACGATGACCACAGCGGTCGCAGGCGCCCAGCTGCGGCTCAGCGCTACGCATGAGGATGAACCTATCCGCCTCGTTCTGGACGGGGTAGAGGTCAATCTGAACGACGCGATCGCCTCGGGTCTGGTGACCTTCGACAACGGGGGCCGCGGGTCATACATCATAGACTCGGCAGGCCGCTTTGTCGGAAGGCCCGGTTTCAACGGGCTCCAGCCCGAATTGAACGATGTCGCCACGCTGACGATCAACGCCCCCTTCACCACCTTGCAACTGGCATCGCAGGGCAGTGGCTTCAACGCTGGCACCACCTACGAGCTTTTCGTGGACACCGACCCGGCGGTCGCGCGGGACGGCACGGTGGACGGGGCCGATAGCGGCGAGGCCATGCCCATCGGCTATGTTGACGCGCAGGGCGATGTCATCGACGGTTCCGATGGCGTGAATGACAGTATCCGCGGCAATGGTGGCAATGACACCATCACGGCGGGCCAAGGCTCGGACACTGTCTCGGGCGGCTCGGGCGATGACGTCATCTATGGTGACAATGTTTCGGGCACGAACAGTGCCGTCACCTTGCCGCCCAACTTCGTCGAGGTAACCTCTTCTGTCCAGCAGCTGGCCGGAACCAATGGCCAGTCGCCCATCGGGGTGACGACCACGTCCACCGATGCCGTCGACTTCGTCAACTGGAGTTCGATCAGCAACGGGTTCTGGATCGGCCCTAATGGTCCGGAAACCCAAACCCACACGATGAGCACCCAGGTTGCAGGCGCGCAACTGCGCCTGTCAGCGACCAATGACCAAGAACCCCTGTCTTTCATAATTGATGGGGTCACGATCAACCTGAACGATGCCATCGCCAATGGCCTCGTGACCTTCAACGATGGCGGTCGTGGCGGAAACATCATTGATTCTCAGGGACGTTTCGTCGCCAAACCTGGAAACGACGGCCTCCAGCCCGAGACCTATGACATCGCCACCCTGACCTTCAATTTCCCTTTCACCACCTTCCAAATTCGCTCGGAGGGCATCGATCAGAACGGCACCGCCTACGAGCTTCTCGTCAACACCAATCCGCCAGGCTCTGTCGGCGGCTTTGTCGGCGGGAACGATTCGCTGTCGGGCGATGCCGGAGATGACACGATCTTCGGCGGTGGCGGCAATGACACCCTGAGCGGTGGCGACGGCAATGACAGCCTGACGGGCGGGGCGGACAATGACCGTCTGTCGGGCGATGTTGGCAATGACACCCTGTTGGGCGATGCGGGCAACGACACGCTGGATGGCGGCACTGGCAATGACATCATCTATGGCGACAATGCTTCGGGGGTGAACCAAACCTTCAGCGGCCCGCCGAACTGGGTCGAGGTCACCTCGGCCAATCAGGTTTTGTCAGGCACCAACGGCCAGTCGAGCATCACAGCGACGACCGCCTCCACCTCCAGCCTTGATTATCTCAGCTACAGCGGTCTCTCCGACGGGTTCTGGATTAGCAACGGTTGGAGCGGGGGTGTTAGTGAGACCCACACCCACACCATGTCCACGCAGGTGGCAGGGGCGCAGCTGCGCATCAACGCAACCAACACCAACGAACCCATTACCTTTGTTCTGGACGGTGTCACGATCAACCTGAATACCGCGATCGCAAGCGGTCTTGTCACGTTCGACGCTGGCCCAGGGGCGAAATACACGATCGATTCTCAGGGGCGTTTCGCGGGCCTCGACGGGGCGAACGCGGATACCATCGCCACACTGACGTTCAACATTCCCTTTACCACCATGCAACTCATTTCGCCAGGGTCGGGCGATAATGGCACGGTCTACGAACTCTTCGTCAACACGAACCCGACCACCAACCAGACCAGCTTTGTTGGCGGGGCGGATTCCCTTTTTGGCGATGCCGGGAATGACACCCTGTTCGGTGGCGCGGGTAATGATACGCTGAACGGCGGCGCGGGCAATGACAGCCTGAACGGCGGCGCGGATAACGATTCCGCAACCGCCGGTGCGGGTGATACCGTGTCGGGCGGGGACGGCCGGGATACGGTCATTGTCGACCGTGGCCAACTGGACGCCAACGGCCAGGCCCTTGCCAGTATCAGCGTGGACGGTGGCGCGGGCGGCGATGATTTCGACACGCTGGACCTGCGGACGGCGGGCAACTGGCGGATCATCAGCCAGGTGGCGGATTCCAACGGCAACGGCACCAACGGGACAGTGCAATTCCTTGATGCCGCGGGTGTGGCCACGGGCCAAGTCCGGACCAACACCGAGAGCGAGACGACTCTAGGAACGCCCGACGCAGCGCCGAACCACGCAACCACAC
>JAIYDR010000030.1 GCA_027487395.1 Rhodobacter sp.
CCTGCAAGGGCAGGACATCCCGATCCACCTCGGCTCGTTGATCCCCGCCATGAAATCCGTGGCGAAGTATTTCGACGGTGAGATCAACGACGGCGATCTTATGCTGCACAATGACCCGTCCTATGGCGGGTCGCACATCATCGACACATGCATGTATATGCCGGTGTTCTATGAGGGCGAGTTGGTGTTCTGGACCGTCTGCAAGGGCCACCTGACTGACATCGGCGGTCCGGTGCCCGCAGGCTATAATCCCAATGCGACCGAGATTTACGCCGAAGGCCTGCGCATCCCGCCGATCAAGATCTGGGACAAGGGCAAGCCGCGCCATGATGTGATGAACATGATCCTGTCCAATATGCGGGCGCGGCGGGACCAAGAGGGCGATTTCAACGCGCTGATCGGGGCCTGTCAGGTGGGGGCGCGGAACCTCAAGCGCCTGATGGACAAATACGGCAAGGTGCTGGTGCAAGAGTGCATCGCCGAACTTCTGGACATGGCCGAGCATCATATGCGCAGCCTGATCGCCGAGGTGCCGGATGGCACCTATACCGGCACCGCGATCCTTGAGGATGCAGGCCACGGTTATGGCGATTTTGAGATCACGGCGACGGTGACGATCAAGGGCAATGGCTGCCACATCGCCATCCAATCCCCGCCGCAAATCCCCTATTTCATCAACAGCTATGAGGGCAACAGCCACTCCGGCGTCTATCTTGGGCTGATGATGTTTGCCCAACTGCCACCGCCCTATAATGAGGGGCTTTACCGCTGCGTCAGCACCGACATGGGGCCGCTGGGCACGCTGTGTAACGCCAAATCCCCGGCACCACATATGAACTGCACCACCACGCCGATGGAGACGCTCACCGATGCGGTGCGTCTGGCCTTTGAACAGGCCGCCCCTGCGAAAGTGTCGGCAAGCTGGGGCCATGCCAATGGCTGCAACATCGCGGGCTGGGACAAGCGCCATGATGAGGAATATGTGACGATGGTGCTGGCCTCGATCATCTCGGGTGCCGGTGCGACATCGCAGGCGGATGGCTGGCACGCCGTGGGGCCGGAGTGCTGCTTTGGCGCGCTGACCTCGGGCGATATTGAGATGCTGGAGCACAGCTATCCGATCATCATCCACCGCTATTCGCTGATGGAAGACTCGGGCGGTGCGGGCAAGAACCGGGGCGGGTCGGGGACGTGCTGGGAGGTGGAGCCGCTCGATACCCCCATGACACTGATCACCTTTGGCGAAGGCCGCCGTATCCCCGCGATGGGGGCGGCGGGGGCGTCCTCGGTGATGGTGGATAAGAAAGTGGGCCGGTTGGAAATCACCCGCGACGGGCAGACCCAGATCATCACCAATAACGTGATTGAGACGATCCAACCCGGCGAGCGCGCCGCCAATAAGAACCCCGGTGGTGGCGGTTTCGGCAACCCCTTTGAGCGTGACGTGCAAAAGGTGGTCGAGGATGTCCGCAATGGCCTTGTGAGCCTTGACGGCGCGCGCCTGGATTACGGCGTCGTCATCACCGACCGTGCCACCCTGACCGTCGATACTGCCGCCACCGCTGCGCTGCGCGCCACTGCCGCCTGATAAGGAAGACTGACATGCAAAACAAATACCGGCTTGGCATCGACGCGGGCGGCACCTTCACCGACTTCATCCTTGCGGATCGCGATGGGGAAGTGCGGATTTTCAAGGCGCTCTCCACGCCGCAAGACCCGACGCAGGCCATCCGCAACGGCCTTGCGCTGATCGAGGAAGAGACGGGGATCACGGCCACGGATATCGTGTCAAACTCTGACCTTTGCATCAACGGCACGACCGTCGGCCTCAATGCGCTGATCCAGCACAAGGGCGCGCTGACCGGGCTGATTGCCACGTCAGGGCATGAGGACAGCATCGAAATCCGTCTGGGCCATAAGGAAGACGGCTATCGCTACGATCCCGAATACCCGCCCGCCCGGATGCTGGTGCCGCGCTATCTGCGGCGCGGGGTGCGCGAACGGGTCGTCTCGACCGGGGCCGTGCATACGGCCCTGAACGAACAGGATGTGCGCGACGCCTGCGCCCATTTCCTGCGCGAAGGGGTGGAGTCGGTCGCCATCAGTTTCGTCTGGTCGGTGCTGCATCCTGAACATGAACTCCGCGCCGCCGAGATCGTGCGCGAGATGATGCCCAATGTCCGCCTGACCGTGGGCAGCGATCTTTACCCGCAGGTGCGCGAGTATACCCGAACCTCTACGGCGGTGGTGAACGCCTACCTCGCCCCGATCCTGTCGCGCTATGTTGAGGCGGTGGATGGCTATTTCCGCAGCCTCGGGTCCAAGAACCCCGTGCGCTATTTCCAATCCAATGGTGGTCTGGCTTTGGGGTCGGTGGTTTCGGATCAATCGGTCTATGCCATCAACTCTGGTCCCGCCTCGGCGCCACAAGCGGCGCTGTATTTGGGGGAGCCTTGGGGTCTGAAGAACATCATCACCGTCGATATGGGCGGGACATCGTTTGACATCACCCTGACCCGTGACGGGCGGGCGAATGTGTCGAAAAACATCGACTTTTTGCGCTATCGCATCGGAATTCCGATGATTCAGGTGGAAACCTTGGGCGCGGGTGGCGGGTCCATCGGCTGGATCGACAGCATGGGCCTGTTGCAGATGGGTCCGCAATCGGCGGGGTCGGAACCGGGGCCGGCCTGCTATGACCAAGGTGGCGACAAGCCCACGACGACGGACGCGAACCTTGTGCTGGGCTATCTGAACCCCGATGGCTTGGTGGGCGGGCGCTTGCCCTTGCACACGGGCAAGGCGCAGGCGGCGATCAAGGCGGGCCTCGCCGATCCGCTGAACCTGTCGGTGGAGCAGGCCGCTTACGGCATGTTCACCATCGTGAACAACAACATGGTCAACGCCATTCGCCGCGTCTCGGTTGAGCGCGGCTATGACCCGCGCGACTTTGTGCTGAACTGTGCCGGTGGTGCCACGGGCGCGCATATCACCGCTTTGGCGCGGGAAATGGGCATCAAGCGGGTGCTGGTATCCAAGCTGGCTTCCGGGCTTTGCGCCTATGGCCAGATCATCTCGGACGTCAAATACAACTACATGGCCCCCGCGCCGGTGCGTTTGGAAGGGGCGGCCTCGGCCGCGAAACTCGACGCGCTGTTCAAGGGGCTTGAGGCGCGGGGAACGGCTGACCTGATGGGCGACGGGTTCACCGAGGATCGCATCACCGTCCGGCGGTCGCTCGACATGCGCTATGTCGGCCAAGTCCACGAATGCACGGTGGACGTTGATCCCTTCACCTTGGACGAAGCGGCACTTGAGACGTTGAAAGCCGCCTTCCATGCCCGCCACGAAGAGCTTTACACCTATTCCGAACCGAGTAGCGTGGTCGAAGTGGTGAACGTCGAAAGCGCGATCTGGGGACGGGTGGACCGGCCAAAGCGGATGTCCATCGCGGCGGGCAAAGGCGCCGAAAGCGCGCTTTTGGGCCTGCGCGACATGATCTTTACGGCGGATGGCAAGACACGCCAGACGCCGGTCTATGCCGGTAAGGGCTTGGGTGCCGGGGACCGCATCATCGGCCCGGCTGTCATCGAAGAGGTGACGACGACCATCGTCATTGAACCGGACTGGACGGCGGAACTGCACGAGACCGGGGTTTACCTGCTGGATTATACGGGCTGAGGGGGGCGCACATGACCATCATCAACTGTGACATGGGCGAGGGCTTCGGCCTTTACCGCATCGGCGACGACGAAGGTCTGATGCCGCTGATCGACGTGGCGAATGTGGCCTGCGGCTTCCATGCCTCGGACTTCAACCACATGCGCCGGACGGTGCAACTGGCCAAGCAGCATGGCGTCAAGGTGGGGGCACATCCCTCCTTGCCAGATTTGCAGGGGTTCGGACGGCGCGAGATGAAGATCGGGCGCGAGGAATTGGTCAACTGCATGATCTACCAGATCGGCGCGTTGAAGGGTTTCCTTGATGCCGAAGGGGTGGCGCTGAACCACATCAAACCCCACGGATCACTGTATGGGATGGCCGCGCGGATGGAGGATGTCGCCCATGCCGTGGCCGATGTGGCCGACCTTTTCCGTGTGCCGCTGTTTGGCATGGCAGGCACGCTGCATGAGCAGGTCTATACCGCGCGGGGACACGCCTTTGTGTCGGAATTCTACGCAGACCTTGACTACAATGACCAAGGTGGGCTGATCATTACGCGCGAGCATGCGGCAACAGACCCCGATACCGCCTCTGCCGCCTGTATCCGCGCGATGCGCGAAGGCAAGGTCAGCAGCGTCGGCGGGGTTGACGTTTCGGTGCGCGCGGATGCCATCTGCGTGCATTCCGACACGCCCAATGCCGTGGCCGTGGCGCATGCCGTGCGCGCGGCCGTCAAAGCCGCCTGATAAAAACCAACAGGGACGAACCGATGACCAAACAAATCCTCTCCCCGCTTCCCGGCACGTTCTACCGCAAGCCCGCCCCCGACAAACCTGCCTTCAAGGATGTGGGTGACGCGGTCGCGGTCGGCGATGTGATCGGTCTGATCGAGGTGATGAAATCCTTTAACGAGGTGATTGCGGATCAGGCGGGCACCATCACCGGCTTTCCCACCGATGACGAAGAACCCGTGATGGCGGGCCAGCCGCTGGTAGAGCTGTCCTGACATGACGATCCAGAAACTTCTCGTCGCCAACCGGGGCGAGATCGCGGTGCGGATCATCCGCGCGGCGCAAGAGCTTTGCATCCGTACGGTGCAGGTACATTCGGCGGCGGATGCCGACTCTCTGGCGGTGAAGATGGCGGATGAAGCGGTGCTGATCGGTCCGCCTGCCGCTGCGAAATCCTATCTGAAGATTGACGCGATCCTTGACGCCGCCCGCGCCACGGGTGCCGATGCCGTGCATCCGGGCTATGGGTTCTTGGCCGAGAATGCTGATTTTGCCGATGCTGTGGTGGCGGCGGGGCTGATCTGGGTGGGGCCGTCCGGCCAAGTGATCCGCACGATGGGCGACAAGGTCGCCGCCCGCACCACAGCGCAGGCGGCTGGGGTGCCGGTGGTGCCGGGGTCGGATGGCCGGGTGGATGATCCCGAAGCCGCCCGCGCCATCGCCGAAGGCATCGGATTCCCCGTGATGATCAAGGCCGCCGCCGGAGGCGGGGGGCGCGGCATCCGCATCGCCCAAACGGTTGAGGAGTTCGAACGCCTCATGCCGCAGGCCAGCGCCGAGGCAAAGGCGGCGTTCGGCGACGGTGGCCTCTATCTGGAAAAGGTAATTGAACGCGCCCGGCATATCGAGGTGCAGGTGCTGGGTGACGGAACCCGCGCGGTGCATTGCTTTGAACGCGAATGTTCCTTGCAACGGCGGCGGCAGAAGGTGTGGGAAGAAGCGCCCTCTGCCGCTTTGTCACCCGAACAGCGCGAAACCC
>JAIYDR010000056.1 GCA_027487395.1 Rhodobacter sp.
AGTGTCTCGCTCGTGGATCCCGCGGATGGGACGGTCAGCATTGTCGGCAACCAGATCGTCTATACGCCCTCCTCCTCGTCGGTGAACGGCACCTCGGAAATCCGCTACACCATCTCGGATGGTCAGGGTGGAACCGCGACGGCCACGGCCTTCGTTTTGGTCACCCCCCCTACGACCGGGGGCACTGTTGATGGGACGGCGGGTAACGACAATATGGGCATCGGCTTTTTCGATGCACAGGGCGACATCATCGACGGCGCGGACGGGTTGAACGACCGCATCGAGGCGGTGGCAGGCAATGACACCATAACTGCCGGCGCAGGCAACGACACCGTCCTCGGTGGCGCTGGTGACGATCGCTTTGTCGCCGCGCTCAACGATGGGGCTGACAGCCTTGTCGGGGGCGAGAGCGAAGAGACGCTTGGCGACACGCTCGATTATTCGAACGTTTCTGATGGCTTGCAAGTTACCTTCACCGGCAATGAAGCAGGCACTGTTGCCGAGACCAGCCCCGGCGCATCGACGGTGGTTGACACATTCACCGAGATGGAGCGGTTTGTCGGCGGGTCTGGCGATGACGTCGTCAATGCCTCTGCAACATCCAACGGCGTCAATGTCGAAACCAGCGCGGGTGACGATGCCGTAACCGGCGGATCGGGTGCAGACAGCCTGTCAGGTGGCATCGGAGATGACACCCTTGCCGGCAATGCTGGCAACGACTCGCTTTCGGGTGGGTCCGGCAATGACACCATCATTGGCGGTGAGGGCAATGACAGCGCCCAAGGCGGCGACGGTGATGACGTCATCAACGATCAGGCGCCGCAGCTCCGGACCTTTACCTATACCAACACCTTCGATGGCACCGATCCGCTGAATGGCGGCACCCAACGGCTGCTTGACGGAGCACCCGGCGTCTCGGACAGCGGCACTGATGGGGACGGCGACAAGGAATTCGTCTTTTTCGGCCGGGATGCTACCTCGGACCGCGCTTTCTTCGGGGTGTCACCCGCCCTTTCGACGGGCGAGCGTTTGACGAGCTTCAACACCAACTTCACCCTCGATCTTTCGTCGCCAACCAACGCGGATAACGTTGACGGATTTTCGGTTAGCTTCGGCGACCTCGGGACCTATACCGCCGAAGAGGAAAACGGTGTCGGCGAAGGTCTGGCCGTGCGTGTCGATCCGCTGTCCAACGTGCTGGAAATCCGCTGGAACGGGGCCGTGATCTCTAGCGTCGGGTCCTTCAACCTTGAATCGCGCCCGATCGGGACGATGACGGTGACGGTCACCGACACAGGGCTGGTCAGTGTTCGCTTGCCGGGATCGCCCGGCACTGACCTCACCGGGCAGATTCCCAGCGTTCAATGGCAGACGGCGGATCAATCCGGTTGGCAGTTCGGCTATGCGGGCCGGACGGGTGACAACGCAGGCACAGGCTATATCGACAACCTGCGGATCAACGCCAACGTCAGCACGCAGAATCCGACCTCTGGCGGCGACGATACCTTTGACGGCGGCGCAGGCAACGACAGCATCAACGGTGCGGCGGGGCGTGACAGCCTGATTGGTGGGCAGGGCAACGACACGATCGACGGCGGCGCAGGGTCCGATACACTTGTCGGTGGCGAAGGGGCAGACACGCTGTATGGTGACGGCGTTTCCGGAACGGCGGGCGGGGCATCCACCTCGACCGCAGGCAGCGCGAGCATCCAGATCACCAGCACAGCCGGCGCATTCGACGGGCGCCTGCTTGTGGAAGTCACATCGCCGGACGGCACGGTTCGGATTGTCACGCTGACCAACAGCTACGACGGAGCGGTTGGCCAGACCTTCAACCTGAATTTCGGCATCAACGACACGATCCGCATCGGCATCACCTCGCCCGAAGGAACCTTCTGGTCCAACGGCGTCAACGCGGCCATCGACAGCCTGAGCGGGAACAACGTCAGGCTGGGGTTCGAGGACAGCACCAACCCGGCTGTGCGCGACCTGGATGATGTGCGTGTAAACGTGAACCTCAGCGGCACGGTCAATTTGCTGCTGCCGGGCGGCGGCAGGCTGAACCCCAACCCCGCAGATAACACCCCTGGCCAAGGCACCGGACCGGGCGACGATTCGTTTACCCTTGGTGCAGGAGACAACGCCTTTGGCGGGGATGGCGACGACGTCTTCCGCTTTGACTCCACCCTGTCGGGCAATCAGACGGTCACCATCGTCGGTGGCGAGGGTGGCGAGGAAGCCACCATCACCAACGTCAACAACCCCAATGGCCGGATCGGTGACGTCATCGATCTGCGCGGCGTGACGATCACCAACATCACCTATAACCCCGCTGATCCCACCTTCAATCCGGTGACCGGCCGAGGCGAAAGCGGCACGATTACCTATCTGAACGCAGCTGGCCAAAGCGTGACCGTCCAGTTCAGCCAGATCGAACAGATCATCGCGCAGGACGGCATCGTCAACGGCACCGCGGGCAATGATTTGATGACCCTGACCTCGGGCCCGGGGGGGGTGCCCTTCACCGATGCGCAGGGCGACCAGATCGACGGGGCGGATGGCCTTGACGATGTGATCGATGCGGGTGCGGGCAATGACACGGTGGATGCCGGTCAGGGCAATGACACGGTGGATGGTGGCACCGGCAATGACCAGATCAGCGGTGGGGTGGGCAATGACCTGATCCGCGGTGGTGATGGCGATGACACCATCTTTGACGGCCCTGGTGCGGACACCGTCTTTGGTGGCGCGGGCAATGACCTTGTCGACGACGCCGGCGGGTTCAACACGTCTTCAGATCCTACTGTCGCCTTTGGCGAGGCGGGCAACGACACGCTGAACGGCGCAGGCGGAAATGACTCGCTGGATGGCGGCGCAGATGACGACCTGCTGTCCTCCGAACTTGGCAATGACTCGCTGATCGGCGGGACCGGGAATGACACGCTGAACGCGGGCGATGGCTCTGACACGCTGACGGGCGGCGAGGGCAATGACACCCTGCGCGGCGACGGCGGCGACGACGACCTCCTTGTCGGTGCGGGCGACCGCGCCGACGGCGGCGACGGCGACGACGAATTCCGCATCGACCGCACGCTTTCGGGCACGGCGGCTGTGACCATTGTCGGCGGCGAGGGCGGCGAGAACTTCACCGACCCGACCAATGGCGGTACGGGCGACGTTCTGGACCTGCGCGGCTTCGGCCCGATTGTGGTGAACTTCACCGGGCCGGAAAGCGGCACGGCGACCTATACCAACAGCGCGGGCCAGCCCGTCACCATCACCTTCTCGGAAATCGAGCGCGTGCTGCAAGACCCGGACGGTGTTGTGAATGGCACGGCCGGGAATGACAACCTTCCCATCGGCTTTGAAGATGCCCAGAATGACATCATCGACGGGGCGGATGGGTTGAACGACCGGATCGAAGCCGGCGCGGGCAATGACACGGTCGATGCCGGTCTCGGCGATGACACGGTTCTGGCGGGGACGGGGAACGACACTGTCTTCGGCAATGTGGGGAATGACTCGATCCTCGGCGAAGACGGTGCGGATACGCTGTCGGGCGGCGAGGGCAATGATACGCTGATTGGCGGCGCTGGGGCCGACACTATCGCGGGCGGTTCGGGCGATGATGTCACCTATGGTGACGGGGCGACCGGCCTTGGCACGCTGACGATCCCGCAGCAGATCGGCGATCAGGACGGCGCGGGCGGGGACGATGTCTTCCAGGGCAGCCTCGGTGCGGATCAAAGCTGGGGTGAGGGTGGTAACGACACCATCCGCATCACCAGCGCCGCCGATGGGGCGGGCGATGTGGTGGTCGGCGGCAACGGCCCCGACCAGACCACCGACAATGACGTGCTGGACCTGCGTGGCGCTGGTCCGCTGACGATCACCTCGACGGCGGATGGATCGGATGCCGGGGCGCGTCAAGGCACGGTGACCTTTGCCGACGGCTCCACCCTGCAATTCTTCCAGATCGAGACGATCCTGCGGGACGGCGACGGAGTGGTGGATGGGACGGCGGGGGGCGACGTGATGACGCCGACCTCCGGACCGGGTGGAGCACCTTTTGTCGACGCACAGGGGGATGTGATCGACGGTGCGGATGGTTTGAATGATGTCATTGCTTCGGGGTCTGGCGATGACACGGTGGATGCGGGTCTTGGGGATGACACGGTTCGGGCGGGGACGGGGAATGA
>JAIYDR010000389.1 GCA_027487395.1 Rhodobacter sp.
CATAACGGCCCCTGCATCTAAACCCGTCATGGCAGTTTCAGCAATCACTGATGCAGGAAGAGCCGCGACACGGGCAGAGACGCCCCCCAGTAACACCCCCCTTTACTTGCCGTAATACTCGCGGAACCAATCGACAAAGCGCGAAATCCCGTCACGGAAATCGGTTTGCGGGCGATACCCCGTCAGCGTCTGCAACAGGCTGGCATCGGCCCAAGTCGCGGGCACATCGCCCTTTTGCATCGGCATGTAATTGCGGATGGCCTTGATGCCCAGCTTATCCTCAATCGCCTCAATGAAATCCAAAAGGCGCACCTTGTCGGAATTGCCGATGTTGACGATGCGGAAGGGTGCCACTGGCGACAGGCTGTCACCCGCCGGCACCACGCCATCCGCCGGACGCACCGGCACTGCGTCAATCAACAGCCGGATGCCGCGCACCAAATCCTCGACATAGGTAAAGTCGCGGTACATGTCACCGTGGTTGTAGATGTCAATCGCCCGCCCTTCCAGCATCGCATCCACGAACTTGTAAAGCGCCAGATCGGGCCGCCCCCATGTGCCGTAAACCGTGAAAAACCGGAACATCGTGGTCGGCAAGTTCCACAGATGAGCATAGGCATGGGCCATGCTTTCATTGGCCTTTTTCGTCGCGGCATAGATCGTCAGCTGGGTGTCGGCCTTTTCCGTCTCTGTAAAGGGCATCACCTCATTGCCGCCATAGACCGAACTGGTCGAGGCCATCAGCAAATGCCCCACCGCCAACCGCCGGGCAGCCTCCATCACGTTGAAGGTGCCGATGACATTGCTGTCGAGGTAAGCGCGCGGATTCTCAAGGCTGTAGCGCACCCCGGCTTGGGCGGCGAGGTGAACGATCACATCCGGCGCAAATTCATCCGCCACCTGATCGAACAAGCGCTGATCCTCCAGCATGCCTTCGGTCATGGTGAAGCCGGGGGTTTGCAGTAGGGCGGCATGGCGGCGTTGCTTTAGGCGCACATCATAGTAATCCGTCATGCCGTCATAGCCATGGACGCGGAACCCTTCGGCCAGCAAAAGCCGCGCGAGGTGAAAGCCGATGAACCCCGCCGTGCCGGTGATCAACACCTTCCGTTGCCGCATTTCCGAATTCACCATTACACACTCCATCTGTCTTGAAATTATTTGGTCATGGCGCGGTTTTGGCCAATCACGCTGTCCTTGGCAATCTAAATCCGCCCGCCCTCACTCCCCGGCACGACAGGCCGCCCTCACTCCCCGGCACGACAGGACGCCCCCACCACCGTCAGCGCCCGGTGCAGCAGATCGGCGGCGATGTCGCGCGCCTCTGCCTCGACATAGACCCGGAACTCCGGCGCATTGCCTGACGGGCGCAGATGCAGCACCCGGCCTGAGGCGCAGGTGACCCGCAGCCCATCGGTCAGGTCGACGGAAAAGGGAGCCTCTCCCACCTCTGCCAGCAGTCCGGCCAGCGCCGCAGGGTCTGCGATCCACCCCGCCAGCACAGCGGCAGAGCGGTCAGTCGGGATATCCTCAATCCGGTCCGCAGCGGTAAAGCGTAGCGGTTCCGCCGCCACCAGCGCGGCAAGGCCTGTGCCCCGCGCCGCCACCAAGGGGGCGAGGATCGGCAACAGGCTGTCGCGCGTGGCCAAAGGTGCCAAGCACCCCGCCAGTTTGGCGGAAAACCCCAACAGAAACCCGCCATTCGCCTCATAGCCCACAACCCGCCCGCCCACTGCCATCCCGGCGATGACAAAAGGCGAGCCGATCTTGGTGCGGATCACGCGGGCGAAATGCCCCGACGCCTCAACCCCGGTGTTGGAACTGACCGGCGTCACGACCACTTCGGCCCCCACGACCCGCGCGGTGATCTGGCCGAGGATATCGCCGGGCACCACCGCGCCTGTCGCATCCGCCACCAAGGGCCGGTCGCCATCCCCATCGGTAGAGACCAGCGCATCAAGGTGATGCGCGGCCACCCATCCGGAAATCTGGCTCCGCGCCCAGTCTGGCACCGCTTCGGTATCCACCGGGATGAATGTGTCAGAACGTCCAACCTCCACCACCTCCGCCCCCAAACCGCGCAAGGCATCGGCCAAGAGATCCCGGCTGACGGCGGAATGCGACCAGACCCCGATCCGCAGACCGGCCAATGCCCCGGCGCCAAAACCCGCGACATAGCGCGCCACCCAATCCGCCCCGGCTGTCTGGTTCCACCCCAAGTCTCCCTGCCCTGCCCCGGCCCGACGCCCGAGCGCGCCCAGAATGGCCGCCTCATCCGACTTGGTGATCTCGCCCCCAGGCAGATAGAATTTCAACCCGTTGCGATCGGCGGGGATGTGGCTCCCGGTCACCATCACTGCCGCCGCCCCTGCACCCATCGCAGCAAGCGCCAGCGCAGGCGTCGGCACCGCCCCGCAATCGGTGACATCCACCCCCTCGCCCCGCGCCGCCGCGATCACAACATCCGCCAGCATCGGCGAGGAGTCCCGCAGGTCGCGCCCGACAAACAGCCCCGTCCCCATCGGA
>JAIYDR010000391.1 GCA_027487395.1 Rhodobacter sp.
AATCCCCAAGGCATCCGCCACCCGATCCGCAGCGGCAGAGGTTGGCATCGACCGCGCCACGCCAGCCAATCCCCGCGCATAGCCGGGGGCCAGATGCGCATTCGCGGCCAAGACCGCCAAGGAATCCGAGGGCGAGACATAGGCCCCCCGCCCCACCACCATATTGCGATCGCCATCCCCATCGCTCGCAGCACCAAAATCGGGTGCATCGGGCGCCATCATCTCGGCCATCAACTCATGCGCCCAAGTGGGGTTCGGGTCAGGGTGCATGCCGCCAAAATCCGGCAAGGGGGTGGCATGGGTCACGGTGCCTTTGGCAGCACCCAGACGGTTTTCCAAAATCTCAACCGCATAGGGGCCGGTCACGGCACACATTGAATCCATCCGCATGCGGAACCCACCGGCAAACATCGCGCGGATCGCGGCGAAGTCGAACAGCGTCTCCATCAGCGCGGCGTAATCCGATACCGGATCGACCACATCGACGATCATCCCGCCCAGATGAACCCGCCCAAGCCCCGCTAAATCCACATCCGGCGCGTCGAGCATCTTGTATTCGGTGATCACCGTGGTGCGCTGGAACATCGCCTCTGTCACCGCCTCAGGCGCGGGACCACCATTGGCCATGTTGAACTTGACGCCGAAATCTTCCTCGGGCCCGCCGGGATTGTGGCTGGCCGACATGATGATGCCGCCATCGGTTTTGTTCCGCCGGATCAAATGGCTGGCCGCAGGCGTGGACAGGATCGCACCCTGCCCCACGATCACCCGCGCCGCGCCATTCGCCGCCGCCATCCGCAAGATCACCTGCGCCGCGCGGTCGTTGAAATAGCGCCCATCGCCGCCCAGAACGAAGGTCTTCCCTTCGGCCCCCACCACATCAAAAATCGCCTGCACGAAATTCTCAAGGTAATGCCGACCCATGAACACGGGGGTCTTTTTCCGCAAGCCCGAGGTGCCGGGTTTTTGCCCTGCAATCGGCGCGGTGGCCACAGTATGAATGGTCATGCACTCTCTCCCTTTGGAATGGCGCCAGTCCCCGCAGGGACCGAGCGGAACAAAAGAACCGACCCCGCAGGCGCCCGGGTGCCCGGACCTGCACGCTCTTCGGTGAGATCGGGGCGGGTGGTGTCAAGGATCATAAGCCAGGCAGGCGCAGTATCGGGCAAGCGCAGCACCGTTTCGGGGCCTGCGTTGAACACGGCATAGAGCGCTGTCTGCCCGGCATCCCCCCCGGCCGCCGAATGGCGCAATTCCACCCCCAGACAGCGAAAGGCCGGGTCATGCCAATCGCCCGGACGCGGCACCTGCCCATCGGCCCGCCGCCAGGCCACATCGGGCAATCCGTCCAGCGGGCGCGGCTTGGCATGCAGGAACCGCCGCTGCCGCAGCATCGGATGCGCGCGGCGCAGCGCGATCAACCGCGCCACAAAAGTGGACAAGGCGCGATCCTCGCGCTCCCAATCGATCCAGGTCGTCTCATTGTCCTGCGCATAGGCGTTGTTGTTGCCACCTTGGCTGTGGCCCACCTCATCCCCCGCCAAAAGCATCGGCACCCCCTGGGACAGCATCAGGGTCGCCAGCATATTGCGCTTGCGCAAATCCCTGACCGCACGGATGCCGGGATCATCTGACGGCCCCTCGACACCCATGTTGTCGGAGTGGTTTTCGTGATGGCCGTCGCGGTTTTCCTCGCCATTGGCGAAGTTCCGTTTGACGGTGTAGCTGACCACATCCTCCAGCGTGAAGCCGTCATGCGCGGTGATCAAATTCACCGAGGATGTCGCGGCCCGCCCGTGATGGTCAAACTGCTCGGCCGATCCCAACAGGCGCTTGGCCAGATCCGCCGTCATCCCCGGATCGCCGCGCCAAAACCGCCGCACACCATCGCGGAATTTGTCGTTCCATTCGAGGAAGGGATGCGGATAGGCCCCCAGTTGATAGCCCCCCGGCCCGATATCCCAGGGCTCAGCAATCAGCTTCACCCGGTTCAGAACGGGATCCTGCCGGATGGCATCAAAGAACCCGCCATGGGGATCAAAGCCATGCGCCTCGCGTCCCAAGACGGTGGCCAGATCAAAGCGGAAGCCATCAACATGGCCGACTTCCACCCAAAAGCGCAAGCTGTCCATCACCATCCGCAGCACCATCGGATGGGTCAGGTTCAGCGTGTTTCCGGTGCCGGTATCGTTCACATAATGCCGCCCGCCATTGGTCAGGCGGTAATAACTGGCATTGTCAAAGCCCCGAAAGGACAGCGTCGGCCCGAACTCATCGCCCTCACCGGTGTGGTTATAGACCACGTCAAGGATCACCTCCAACCCGGCGGCATGAAAGCGGCGCACCATGGATTGGAATTCCCAAAGCTGGCCTTTGGACAGATAGCGTGGCTCTGGCGCGAAAAAGCCGATGGTCTGATAGCCCCAATAGTTCCGCAAGCCCTTGGCCACCAGAAAACGTTCATCGGCAAAGGCTTGCACCGGCAAGAGTTCTACCGACGTCACGCCCAGCTTCAGGAAATGCTCAATCACCGCATCAGAGGCGAGGCCTAGGAACGTCCCGCGCAGCCCCTTTTCCACCCCCGGATGCCGCATGGTGAGACCTTTGACATGCGCCTCGGCAATCACGGTATCGCAAGGCGCGGTGCGCGGCAGGCGGTCATCGCCCCATTGAAAGGTCGGGTCCACCACCACCGATTTCGGCACGGCAAAGGCACTGTCGCGGGTGTCATAGGACAGATCCGCCCGCGCGCTGCCGGGCTTGTAACCCATCAGCGCATCAGACCATTTCAGCCGCCCCTCCAACCCCCGCGCATAGGGATCAATCAGCAGCTTATGCGGGTTAAAGCGATGCCCCTGTTCCGGCGTATAAGGCCCATGCACGCGGTAGCCATACAGCGCCCCGGGCACGAGGCCGCCCACATGCACATGCCAGATATCGCCATCGCGTTCCGGCAGCGCGATCCGCGCCAACTCCTTGCGCCCGTCAGCAGAGAAGAGGCAGAGTTCAATCATCTCGGCATGGGCGGAGAAAACGGCGAAATTCACGCCCTCGCCGTCATAGGTCGCGCCAAGGGGCCAAGGCCGCCCGGCGCTGACCGAATGGCCGATCAGGCGCGGCGGCAGCAGGCTGCGTTGGGGCGTCACCGAACCAACCCGTCATAAAGCGCGGCATAGGCTGCGGCACTCGCCTGCCAGCCGACATCGGCCGCCATGGCATTGCCTTGCACGCGTGCCCAAGTCTTGGCATCCGCATGCAGCGCAACCAGCTGCCGCAACGCCTGGCCAAAGGCCACGGCATCGGTCGGATGGAACGTTACCCCCGTCGCCACCCCGGCCCGCAGTGCCGCTGGTGAGGCATGGATCACCGTATCCGCCAATCCCCCCACCGCCGCCACCACGGGCAAAGTGCCATAACGCAGCCCATACATCTGGGTCAGACCGCAGGGCTCAAACCGCGACGGCACAAACACGGCATCTGCGCCGGAAAACAGGCGATGGCTTAACGCCTCATCATAGCCGATGCGCACGGCCACCCGGCCCGGAAACCGCGCCTCAAGGCCGCGCATCGCCGCCTCCAGCGCTGGGTCACCAGAGCCGAGGATGATCACACCGCCGCCCTGCGCCACGAAATCCGGCACCACCTGCGGCAGCAGATCTATGCCCTTCTGATCGGTCAACCGACTGACCACGATGGCCAAAGGCCCCGCGACATCAACCCCAAACTCAGCACACAAAGCCGCCCGCGCCGCCGCCTTGCCCTTCATCTTCTTGGTGGAAAACGGCACCGGCTCCGCCTCTGGCGACCATACGGCCGTGTCCACACCGTTCAGAATGCCAGATACATCCGCCGTGCGCGCGCGGATCACGCCTTCCAGCCCCATGCCAAACTCTGGTCGCAGCAATTCAGCGGCATAGGTCGGGGACACGGTGGTGATCCGGTCCGTCGTGACCAGCCCGGCCTTCAGGCTGGACAAGCCCCCGAAATACTCCAAGGCGCCGGGATGGAACGCCTCTCGCGGCAGGCGCAAATCGTCGATCTGCGCAGCAGGCGCCCAGCCCTGAAAGGCGATGTTATGGATGGTCAGGACCGATCCTACCCCGCCTGACCCGTGATAGGCCAAATAGGCGGGTGCCAAGCCCGCTTGCCAGTCATGCGCGTGCAGCACATCGGGCTTCCAGCCGTCAAACCCCGCCCGCGCCATGCGCGCGGCAACCCAAGACAGCGCCGCAAAACGCTGAGCATTGTCCCACCAATCGCCACCGGGTCCAGAATAGGGCCCGCCATCGCGGTCAAACAGATGCGGCGCATCCAGAAGCAGCATGTCGAGGCCATCAATCACCCCGGCATAAACCACCCCTTCGCCACCCCAGAGGTTCTGCTCGCGCCAGACCTCCTCCATCGCTTCAAGCCGATCACGCAGGCGGCGATAGGCCGGGATCAATACCCGCATCTGCCAGCCTTGGCCTGCCAGCGCCGCAGGCAGCGCCCCCACCACATCGGCAAGGCCCCCGGTCTTGATCAACGGCACGCATTCCGACGCCACCGACAAAACGCGCCCGCGATACTCCATGACCCTGCCCCGTCTTCTCTGTCCAAATATCCTGCGGGGAGTCCGGGGGGCGCAAAGCCCCCCGGCCTGTCCGCAAAAGCCCCGCTGTCAGGACAGCTTCCGCGCCCGCGCGTCAAGCATGTCTTGCGTGATCAGCACAATCCCGGTCTCGGTCCGGCGGAACCACTTGGCGTCCTCTTCCGGGTCTTGGCCCACCACCAGCCCCTCAGGGATGATGACCCCGGAATCGATCACGCAATTGGCCAATTCCGCCTTGCGGTTGACGATCACGCGCGGCAGGGCCACGACATATTCCAAGGACGAATAGGAATGCGTCCGCACGCCGGTGAACAGCAGCGAATTGCGCACCTCAGACCCCGAGACGATGCAATCCCCCGACACCAGCGAGGAAATCGCCATGCCGCGCCGTCCATCCTCATCATGGATGAACTTGGCAGGGGGGACGATCTCGGAATAGGTCCAGATCGGCCAGGAGTTGTCGTAGATGTCCAGCTTCGGCACAAAATCGGTCAGGTCGATATTGGCCTGCCAGAAGGCGTCAATCGTCCCCACATCGCGCCAATAGGCGACTTCTTCAAGCCCGCTCGTCACGCAAGAATCGGCGAATTTATGCGCCATCGCCTTGCCGTTCTTCACGATCTCGGGGATCAGGTCATTGCCGAAATCATGGCTGGAATTGGTATCCGCCATGTCGCGCAGCAACAGATCGCGCAAGAAGGCCCAGTCAAAGACATAGATGCCCATGCTGGCCAGCGCGTGGTCCGGATCACCCGGAATCCCCGGCGGGTCTTTGGGCTTTTCCAGGAAAGAGGTGATCCGCATGTCCTTGTCGACATCCATCACGCCAAAGGCCGTGGCCTCCATCCGGGGCACCGTCAAACAGCCGATGGTGACATCGGCACCCGAGGAGACATGCTGTTGCAGCATGATCTCGTAATCCATCTTGTAGATATGATCCCCGGCCAGGATCACCACATATTTGACGTTGTAGCTGTCAACGATGTCGATGTTCTGCGCCACGGCATCGGCGGTGCCGAGATACCATTTGTTTTCGTCCACCCGTTGGCTGGCGGGCAGGATGTCCAGATATTCATTCCGTTCAGCGCGAAAGAAGTTCCAGCCGCGCTGGCAATGGCGGATCAGGCTGTGCGCTTTGTACTGCGTCGCAATCGCCATCTTGCGGATGCCGGAATTCAGCGCATTGGACAGCGCGAAGTCGATGATCCGCGTCTTGCCGCCGAAATAGACCGCAGGCTTGGCGCGGCGGTCGGTGAGTTCCTTCAGACGGCTGCCGCGCCCCCCGGCAAGGACGAAGGCCATCGCCTGTGTCGACAGACGCGCATTCGGTCTCGGTATCATTGTCCCCTCCCTGACTGCCGGTTGCCCCGGCGCTTAAATCACCTGCTTGAACCAGAGTGCCGACAGCGGCGGCAATGTGACAAGCGCAGATTGTGCCTGCCCGTGCCATTCCACGCTTTCCGTCGTCACCCCGCCCAGATTGCCCCGGTTGCCCCCGCCATAGGCGCCGGCATCGGTGTTCAGCATTTCCTCCCACTGCCCGGCCGCCGGAAAGCCCAGACGATAGCGCCGCTCGACCGGCGTCAGGTTCGTCACACAGACCACCATCGCATCCTCCGCGCCGCCCTTGCGCGCCCAAGCATAGACCGAGGCTTTGGCGTCATTCGACTCGATCCACTGAAATCCTTCGGGCCTTGAATCATTGACATGCAGTGCGGGCGTGTCGCGGTAATGACGGTTCAGATCGCGCACCAACGCTTGCACGCCACTGTGTTCGGCGATGTCCAGCAGATGCCAATCCAGGCTTTGGTTGTGGTTCCATTCGCGGCCTTGGGCAAATTCGCAGCCCATGAACAGCAGTTTCTTGCCCGGATGCGCCCACATGAAGCCGTAGTAAGCGCGCAGGTTGGCGAATTTTTCCGCACCTGAGCCCGGCATCTTGTCCAGCATGGATCCCTTTCCATGCACAACCTCGTCATGGCTGATCGGCAGGATGTAGTTTTCCGACCACGCGTAATGCAGGCCAAAGGTCATCTTGTGGTGGTGATACTGGCGGTAGATCGGATCAAGGTGCATGTAGGACAGCGTGTCATTCATCCATCCCATGTTCCACTTGAACCCGAACCCCAGACCGCCGTGGTTGACCGGTCGCGACACGCCGGGAAAGGCCGTCGATTCCTCGGCCACCGTCACGATTCCCGGCACCTCGCCATAGGTGATGCGGTTCATGTCGCGCAAAAGGCTGATCGCCTCGTAGTTTTCGCGCCCGCCATCTTGGTTGGGGATCCATTCCCCATCCTTGCGGGAATAATCGCGGTAGAGCATCGAGGCCACGGCATCCACCCGCAGACCGT
>JAIYDR010000356.1 GCA_027487395.1 Rhodobacter sp.
CGGGCGATATTTCAACCTTAAACCGGACCGCCGCTTGCAGCATGGTCCCTTCAGATGAAGGGGTTTCAACAAAAAAAGGTATCTGAAGAGGGGTAAGGTGAGAGGCTGGACAACGACCCAAGCGGGGCTCGTTACGGCTGCTTCCTTCCGGACCTGACCGGGTTGGCGAGGCGCTCACCCGCGCCAACCTCTCGCCGTCGGATATAGGGGGGCGGGGTTGGATTCGCAAGCGGATAGCGTCGGGTAAACGGACGGGCAAACCGGCAGGCCGGGAAAGAGCGCCGCTGTCACTTACCCCACGGTGGAGAGAGAGAGCCCGGCCAGACGCGCCCCGGTCCAAAGATCTGCTGCCAGATGGCGCGCAAACCGGCCATCCGTGCGCTGCACGTCCGGCACCTGCACCACAACGCAGCCGGCACGATGCGCGGCCTCGGCCCCGACGTCGCTGTCTTCAAAGACCAAACAGCGCGCGGGATCGACACCCATCCGCGCGGCAGCCAGGAGATAGGGGTCAGGCGCGGGTTTGGGCGCGGTCACATCGTCAAAGGTGATGATGGTGCGGAAATGCGGGGTCAGACCGGCGCGGTCCAGCTTCCAATGCGCGCCTTCGCGCCCGGTCGAGGTGACAAGTGCCATCGGCAGACGGATCGCCTGCAACAGGTCGCGCGCGCCTGTTTTCATCGGTACCCCGGCCTCGAGCCCCTGCTGGAATCCGCGTTTCCATGCGGCGGAAAAGCCCGGCTCGTCCAGACCCGGAAAGGCGGCGCGGATGATCGCAACCCCGGCCGGTTCGGCCTTGCCGACCAGTTGGTGCATGAAGGTTTCGTCCACCGCATGGCCGAAAGCAGCAAAGGCTTGCAGCCCTGCGGTCATCGCCACGCTTTCGGTGTCGATCAAGGTGCCGTCGAGGTCGAAGAATACCGCGTCGAACATGTCGCCCCTACTTCTGATGCCGCATGATACATCCGCGACTGCCCATAGCGCATCAGAGCCGCAGGCGGAAGCGCAGGAATCCCTCGGGTGTCTGGTCGAGCGGTTCGGGGGCGGGATCGAGACGGGCCGCAGCATCGCGTGCCGCTGGGGCCGAGACGAAGGTGACTGACGTGCCGGGCATTGGCGCAAAGCTCCAGCCGCTGGCCAAGGGCGGCAGGCGAGTGCCGCGCTCTCGCAGGTGCCGGATCACCACGTCGCGCACCAAAAGGCCATCGTCCATCACCAGATTGCTGCGTTCGGTCCCGGCAAAGCCTGCCCCCCCGTTAGATCGGTAGCAATTTGTCGCCACGACAAAGGATTGCGCGGGGTCCAAGGGCACGCCTCGCCACGTCAGGTTGATGATGCGCTGTGCATGGGGCGCAACAAGGCGGCCGCGTGTATCAAAGCGCGCGGGTTGCGACAGGTCGATCTGGAAGTCGAGGCCATGGATCATTTCAAGGTTAAAGGCGGGAAAGTCCGGGCGGATCAGCGGCTGATCAGGCACTCCGGGCGTGATGTGCTGGTAAAGTCCCGCCGTGCGTTCCAGCCATTGCGTAATCTCCGCCCCGGTCAGACGCAGCGCGGTAAGCGTGTTGGGATGCGGATAGAGGTCCAGCACATGCCGCACCATCAGATCCCCGGGCGGGATATCCACATAGAACTCTGGCCCGCCCCGGCCCCCCGCCTTGAACGGGCTTGCCGCCGAGAGCACGGGCAGGTGGCCCAACGGACCGTCCCGCAGCGCTGCAGCGACATGGCTGCTTTGCGCCAGGGCCAGCAAACGCATCGCGGCACTGGGCGCGATCAGCGCGAAATGGGTGGTGATCGGCTGGTCCACCCGCCCCACCCGTTGGCGCACCCAATCCAGCGTGCGCAGGTGGGCGAAGCGCACCTCTGACGCGGCGAGTGCGTCTCCTGCCGTCGTCTTGGCGGCAGGGCGGGTTTCGACCTTATGAGACAGCAGGCGCCATGACGCTGTGTCGCCGCGTTCCAACAAAAGGTCAATGACGCCAAGCTGCGCGCCATAGGCCCCGGCCATGACCGCGGGCTTGCCCGCCAGAGTGCCCCTGTGCGCATCCACGCCTTCTTGCGCCTCAAGATGGATGGCGGGAAAGATCTGATGCGTATGGCCCATGACCACCACATCCGCCCCCGGCAGCGCCGCCAATGCTAAGGCCGCGTTCTCCAGTCCCGGTTCGGCCACGCTGGGCCCGATGCCGGAATGGGCCAGCACCACCACCAGGTCCACACCTTCGGCACGCAGGCGCGGCAGGGTGCGGCGCGCGGCCGTCAGAATATCCTCGATCCGCACCCGTCCTTCCAGATGCCCGCGCTCCCACTGCGCGGTCTGCGGTGGCAGAAAACCCGTCACGCCGATCGACAGGCGGTGTTGCTCTCCTGTCTCGTCCGTCATCATGCGGTCGAGGATGGCCCAGGGCGCGACAAGACCTAGCGTCTTGGGGCTCAATCTCTCGCGGGGCTGGTCGGACAGGGGAGCCGGCGGGGTGGCGATGGTATTGGCGCTGATCACCGGAAAGGCCGCGTCATCCATGGCGCGGATCAGATGTGGCAGGCCGTGGCTGAAATCATGGTTGCCCAGCGTGCCCGCGTCATATCCCAGCGCGTTCATTGTCAGGATCATGGGGTTGACCAGGCGTTCCTCGGTCCCGCCTTCTTGCGCCGCAAGGTCGCCGAGGGCCGTGCCTTGCAGGAAATCGCCATTGTCAAACAGCAAAGAGTTGGGCAATTCGGCCCGCGCGTCCCTGATCACATCGGACAGGGCCAATATCCCCGTTCCCGGTGCCGGACGATCCGTGGCATAATCCCACGCCAGAACCTGGGCGTGCAGGTCCGTTGTCGCCAGAATTCGCAACCGCAGCAACGTCGAGGCCCCGGACCAGGGCAGCCCTTGTCGATCCTTGGAAACCTCTGGCATCCCTTACCCTTCGTGCAGGGCCAGAGGCTGCGTTTTCTGGCAAGTGCCGATCCCGACGCCTGTCTTTTGGCAAAGCTCTGTGGCCCCTCTC
>JAIYDR010000355.1 GCA_027487395.1 Rhodobacter sp.
CACCGGCAAGGTCCGCGTCACCTCACGCACCAGCTCGGCAAAGTTCGTCTCCATCTGCTTCATCAGGAACATGGTTTCCTGCACGCCGATGAATTCGCCCGCGTGGGATTTCAGCGTATGCGCAAGATGATAGGTCAGCATCGACGGAAGGTTGAAGGTCTGGATCCCCGCATTCCGCAGCATCGCTTCATGCTTAGAGGCCACCCAAAGCGATGGAACGTTGGGCAGAAAATCATCCCCCCTGTCATAAGGGATCTGGAACATGTCCAGGTTCTGCGTCGTCTCCCGTACCAAAAGATTGCCGGGACGCGAGGTGCCGACCGCGACAGGGATTTCATTCACCAGAATGCGGTACTGGTCTTTTTCCAACGTGTCGTTCAGGCGCAGATGCACGCCCGGAAAAGGAACGCCGAGATCGAAATAGAGAGCCCGCCGCACCTTGGCCACTTCGGCATCCAACCGCTTGGGCTGGATGTAATTCCGCACCGAGGATGAGATGTCCACAATCAGCGGCACCGTCAGGGCAAAGCTGACAGGTTCCACCTTTTCGATCGGCTCATCCTCTCCCTTCGCCGGAAAACTGGGCATGGTCAGCGCCGGAGAGGTCGCGGCGGCAAGGGCGGGCATGCTGCGCCCATCGCTTTCGGCGGCATCGGCGCGGCGGAACTTCTGGATGTAAAATCCGCCACCGCCCACCAACACGGCGAGGATCAAGAAGGTCAGCATGGGAAATCCCGGAACCAGCGCGAACAGGAACAAAATCCCTGCCGTGATCATCAGCGCCTTGGGTTCCCCCACCAACTGCGCGCCGATATCGCTGCCAAGGTTGTCTTCCGCCTTGCCAGAGGTGATCCGCGTGACAATGAAACCCGCCGTGATGGACACGAACAGCGCCGGAATCTGACTGACCAGACCGTCACCAATGGTCAACAGAGCAAAGCGATCCAACGCCTCTTCCATCGTCATGCCCATTTGCGACGTGCCGACCGCGACCCCGCCGATCAGGTTGACGAAGATGATGATGATCGAGGCGATGGCGTCGCCTTTGACGAATTTCATTGCCCCGTCCATCGACCCGTAAAGCTGGCTTTCCTTTTCCAGCTTGGCCCGCCGTGCCTTGGCGGTTTCAAGGTCGATCAGACCGGCCCGCATGTCGCTGTCGATGGACATCTGCTTGCCGGGCATCGCATCCAATGAGAAGCGCGCCGATACTTCGGCCACGCGTTCAGAGCCTTTGGTAATGACGATGAAGTTCACAATCGTCAGGATCAAGAACACGATGAAACCGACGACGATGTTTCCGGCGATAACAAAGTTTCCAAAGGTCTCGACGATGTGGCCCGCGTCGGCCTCCAACAGGATCAGGCGGGTGGTGGTGATCGACAGCGCCAGACGGAACAACGTCGTCAAAAGCAGGATCGATGGAAAGGCCGAAAAAGCCACGATGTCATTCAGATAGATCGCCGCCATCAGCAGGATCGCCGCAAGGCAAAGGTTGATGGCAATCAGCAGGTCCACCAGCGCTGTTGGCAGCGGCAAGATCATCATAAAAACGATGCAGATCAGCAGGACGGCCAGAAACAGGTCTTGCCGCTTGGACATCATGATCAAGAACGCGCGCACCAGTGTCCCCTTGCCCTGTTGTCGGTTGTCGTGCTGCGGCCTTGCATGCCGTTCTGTCCCGAATGGGCGGCTGAGTGACCACCAAATCGGGAATCGTTTCCCGCCACCATGGGCGCGAATGGCGCGCGCGGTGGTGTCGGTTGTCACATCCGGCGACGCAAAGCTGTGTCAGAACAAGCAAAACTGCGGCGTCAAAGCCCAGAAAAAACGGGATGGACTCGGTGACCTTCGACATAGCGGCGGATGATCTGCGCCTTCTGGCCGAAATCGGCTTTCTTGGCATAGGGCGTGCACGCCCGACCGAGGCTGAGGCGATTTTCGCCCTGCTGCGCCGGATGCGCCCCGATCAAGAGGCGGGGCATGTCGGCGGGGCGCTGGCGGCGCTGGCGCAGGGTCAGACGGACCGTGCCGCGCAGCTTTTGCGGGCTGCTCCTCAGACAGAGGCTGTGATGGCGTTTCGCGCCATGGCGCTGGGGCAAGCTGGCGACCAGCGCATGGTTGCTGGCCTGCGGGATGATCTGGAATTCATGCGCGCGGCCCCTGCCATCTTGGACATTGCAGGGGCAGCGACGGGTAGGTCGACCGGGGTGTTGACGAACGGACGGGACTGATCGCCGCCCTTTCTAGGGCGGTCTGTGTGGTGTGTAGGGCGATTGGAGACGGCGATGACAGTGACACCGACGACAGGAGCGCAGCTTTGGAGTGTTCTGGAAACAGGCCAGATCGGCAACGTGCCCTTGCAGCCCAACCCGGTTGAAGTTGACCGTTTCCGTCTGGCGATGGAACGCGCCGGAATGATCCAAAGACCGGTCGAGGTTGAGGCGCCCGTACGCGTGGCACAACTCCTTCAGCCCGGAACCGCCACGGATGCGACCACCCCCTCTGACGCCGCAAGTGCTGCAAACCGTGCGGTACAGGGACTTGAATTGGACCCCGACAGCGACAGCGCGGCGGGCACCGGAACCGCCATTCTGGAAGGTCTGGGCCGGATGCGCAGCATTTTCGACAGCCAACTTGACGGCGTGGCGCGGTCGACAACCCTAAACAATCCTTTCGATTACAACAGGATGATGGAGCTTCAGGCCCAGCTTGTCGAGTTTTCGCTGGTGGTAGATGTCAGCTCTAAACTCGCCGGGAAATCGACGCAGGCGCTTGACAGCCTGCTGAAGGGGCAATGACCTGCCGTGCGAAGCCTTATCCCTGTCTTCCTACGCCGCGCCCTGATCCTGCCCTTGGTCCTGTTTCTTGCGGCCTGTCAGACAGAGATCTACTCTGCCTTGCCCGAACGTGAGGTGAACGAGATGATGAGCGTCCTGCTGGAAGGCGGGGTGCAAGCGACCAAGATAACCGGCAAAGAGGGTTTCTCGTTGCAGGTGGACGCGTCGGACGTGCAGCGGGCACTCGAAATCTTGGCCTCGAACGGTCTGCCGCGCGGGGCGCGGGAAAGCATCGGTCAAGTCTTTGCCAAGTCCGGCATCGTCAGTTCCCCATTCGAGGAACGGGTGCGCTATGTCTACGCCCTGTCCGAAGAGGTCGCCCAGACTCTGCAAGAGATTGACGGGGTCTTGGTGGCACGGGTGCATATCGTGATGCCCGAAGCCCCCGCCTTGGGCGAGGTGGCAAAGCCGTCTTCCGCCGCTGTCTTTATCCGAACGCGCGAAGGATATGATCTGGAATATCTGACGCCGCAAATCCGGCGGCTGGTGGCAAACTCCATCGAAGGGCTGACCTTCGACGCGGTGACCGTCATCCTGATTGAGGCCCGCCCTGCCCCGGCCAGCGCCGCGATGGCGGATGCGACGTTGCGCGAGATGCTGCCGGGATTGCAGGTCCACATGACCTCGGTCAGCATGTTCTGGGGCTGGTTTGGCGGCTTGGCAGGCGCACTTATGCTGGCACTGGCGGGCTTGGCTTGGTTGTTCTGGGACCGGTTAAGCCGTGGACGCACCCCGCGCCGCGCGGAAGAGGCGGCGGAATGACCGCGAAGGGTACAACCCTTGGGGGCCGCGATGCCGCTGGATGATGCCCACACGGATGCGGCTCTGCGCTTGGCCGAGTGGTTGGCGGATCCGGCGCGTTGGCTGCCCTGCGATCCAACGGTCCTACCCGACGACCTGCGCGCCGAAATGGCGGCAAGCCCGGTGCTGCGGCCTGCGCTGAACCGGTGGCTGGCCCGGAATGCCGGGCTGGAACGCTTGGCGATCAAGACCACGGAACTGGATTCCAAAATCGTTGCCCTGTTAACCGCGTCTGCCGAAGAGCAATTACAGGCCGCAAAGATGCTGGGTGCGGCGCTTTGGGCCGACCGTATTCGCCTTGCCTTGCTAAAGGCCGATCGCGACCGGTTTACCGAAGAATTGGGGGGCGAGGCGATTGCATTTGGCCTGCGCCGCGCCGTGGTTTTTGCTCGGCCCTTGACAGAACTTGGTGCCAAACTTCCAGCCCCCGATCCGGTGACGGCGGGGCGGATGCTCTGCGCGGCCTTGCTGTCGCGGGCGGCACCCGTGCTGTCTGATCTATTCCGTTTGCGCCACCCGGACCTGTCGCGTCCCGCGCCGTTGACCGAGGTGCAAGCACAGGCCGCGTGGTCTGTCTTGTCTTTGCCCCAGGTGCCGGCATGACGGGGGTCTATCCGCTGCGACTGCTTGGGCTTGGTTTGGACCACAGCGATGGCATCATCCCGGCAGCCGTCGCAAATCAGATGGCCGAAGCCGAGGCCATACTTGCCCGCGCCCGCGCAGAGGCGGAAGCGATCCTTGCCGGGGCCACCGCAGCCCGTGACGAAGAGCGCCGCCTTGGCCTTGCCGAAGGGCGCGCCGAAGCGCAGGCCGAGGCCGCCGATTGGATGCGGACCGCCCGCGCGGATCTGGACCAACGTTTGGATCGCATCCAGACAGAGATGTCGGATCTTGTCGCCGCCTGCGTGCGCCGGATCATCCACAGCTTTGATGACCGCACCTTGGCCTTGGAAACCGTACGGTCTGCTTTGTCGGCACAGCGCAGCGAAAAGCGGCTGCAACTTTATGTGGCGCCTTCGGTCGAAGCGGCCGTGCGCGCGGAACTGCCCAAGTTGATGGAGGATTATCCAGAGATTCAAGTGATCGACGTGATCGGCGATCCTGGGCTTTCGTCCTCAGATGTGCGGCTGGAAAGCGAATTGGGCGTTGTGTCCTTTTTCCTTGACGACACCTTGGCCGATCTCGGCCGCTTGCTCAGGGGTGTGTGATGGACGGGTCGGACCAAGGGATCATCAGCGACGCGCGTTGGGGGGACCATAGCGCCGAAATTGCCCGCCGTTTGGACCAATTGCCCGAACGACTGGCGCGCAACGCAACACGATTTCAGCCCTATCGCGTGACGGGGCGGGTGAAAAAGGTGGTCGGCACGATCATCCACGCCAACGCGCCTGCGGTGCAGATTGGCGAATTGGTGCATCTGCACAACCGCGACACCGGCCTGCGGCTGGCGGCTGAGGTGGTGGGTTTTCTGGGGCGTGAGGCGCTTTTGGCCCCCATCGGCGACACTCAAGGCATCTCTCCCACAACCGAAGTTCTGCCCACAGGGCGCGTGCAGGCTGTCGCAGTGGGCGAAGGGCTGCGCGGACGGGTGTTGAACGGCTTTGGCGACTTCGTCGATGGTCGCGACGATCCCTTTGTTCCCGAAACCTTTTACCCGGTCTATCAATCCCCGCCTGACCCGATGAAGCGGCGGATCATCGAAAAACCGTTGTCCCTGGGCGTGCGGGCGCTGGATGGCCTGCTGACCTGCGGCGAAGGCCAGCGCATGGGCATCTTTGCGGCAGCCGGGGGCGGCAAGTCCACGCTGCTGGCGATGCTGGTCAAAGGCGCGGATGTCGACATTACCGTTCTGGCCCTGATCGGCGAACGCGGGCGCGAAGTGCGGGAATTCATCGAACACGACCTTGGGCCAGAGGGGCTGAGAAAGTCGGTGATCGTTGTCGCGACATCGGACAAAAGCAGCATGGAACGCGCCAAGGCAGCCTCTGTCGCCACTTCGATTGCCGAATACTTCCGCGATCAGGGAAAGCGGGTGTTGTTCTTGATGGACAGCGTGACCCGCTTTGCCCGTGCCCAGCGGGAAATCGGGCTGGCGGCAGGCGAACCCCCCACACGGCGCGGCTTTCCGCCCTCGGTCTTTGCCAACCTTCCGCGCCTGATGGAGCGGGTGGGGATGAACGACAAGGGCTCGATCACCGCGCTTTATACCGTGCTGGTCGAAGGCGACGACATGAACGAACCCGTCGCCGATGAAACCCGGTCCATTCTGGACGGCCACATCATCCTGTCGCGCAAATTGGGCGCGCAGAACCACTATCCGGCGATAGACGTCCTTGCCTCAAAAAGCCGGGTGATGACCAAGGTTGTCTCGGATGAACATGTGCAGATGGCGGGCAAGGTCAACGAATGGTTGGCGCTTTATGCCGAGGTGGAGCTTTTGGTGAAGATCGGCGAATACCAGAAAGGCTCTGACCCGCGGTCTGACATCGCCATCGCCAAGCAAGATGCCATCCGCGATTTCCTGCGCCAGCGCACGACGCAGCTTGAACCCTTCGACTCTACCCTTGCCAAGTTGAGGGAGTTGACGCGGTGATCACGCAATTTCGCATGTTGGGCAAGGTCAAGACGCTGCGCGAGGACAAGGCCCTGCGCGCTCTGCAAAAGGCCCGCACCCAACTGCGAGAGGCCGAGGCGCGATTGGCTATGCTAGAGGCTGAGGTTGCCGAAAGTGCCGCCACATTGCCCGTACGGGAACGCGCGCTGTTCGTGCCGGTTCTGGGCCAGACCGTGGGCATGCCGGATATCGATGAGGTCAAGGAAAACGTGCTGGACCTGCACCGCCAGCACCACGAATTGGAGGACCGCCGCGACCGCGCGCGCGACCATGTCAAACGCTGCGAACAGGCGCTGGAGGCCGCGCGCAAAGAATTGCGGATACGTCAACAGGACGTGGAAAAGATCACCACGGTGACGGATGAATTGGTGACCGCTCGCGATGCAGACCTGCTTGCCCGCGAAGAGATTGAGATTGAGGACGCCTTCTCACGCCCCAAACCCGCGCCGAAACCCTCGACCGAGGTGGCGGCATGAGCGTCAATGGAACAAACAGCCCCCATGCCAGCCAGACGCCACCACGGCAGGGACAAGAGGGACTTGGAACGGACCTGACCCCCGGCGGTCGGGATACACGGGGAGACGCACGCCCTGATACACAGGCGCGGCAGGACAGTTTCGGTCGCGCCATGACCAAAGCGATGAGCGCCGCGCGAAAACCTTTCGCTCATGAAACCCCAGACACCAATCCGGCGGCCTTGGCGGCGGTGATGCCGCTGTCGCCGCTCAACCCGCCCGTCGCCGAACCGACCCCCGCGATGCGAAGTGATGCCACCAGCATCGCCGAACGGATCGACCGCTATCTGCGCGGGGCCGAAGGTGCGGCCTCGCTTCGTCAGGGCGACGGCATGGTCGTCAAGCTGCCCGCCAATGGGATGGGCGTGACGCAGGTTTCTGTGCGTCTGGAAGGGGATATCCTGCATGTCTCGCTATCGATGCAAGCCCAGGCAGGCGCGGCGCAGATGGCGCTTTTGGGGCAAGCCCTCCAACTGCGCCAACCCCGCTATGCCCTGCGCCTGAGCGACGATGCGGGCGAACCTGTGGCCACCGCACAAGACGCGCCTTTCAATCCGTTGATCCCAAGGGGGCGTCCGGCATGAGGGACAATCTGGCAACCGACCTGAACCCGATCGCGCTGTGGAACGCGGCGATTGCAGCGATGGCGCAGGGCATTGTTTTGCCGGGGCGTGGGCAGGCTGTGGCAGAACTGACCGACTTGGACCCGGATATTGACGCGCCGACCTTTGTGGCGGTGACAGCGACGGGACCGGTTTACCTGCAACCCCGCAATTTGCCGCTTGGCCCCCTCACGCAAAGCACGCTGGATTGGGCAGCGCTGTCCCGTCTGCCAGTGGCGTTGGCCGATGCGGTGCTGTCTTTGGCGTTGGACCGATTGCTCACCGTGGGCGGCGATGCGCTGCGCCGTTTCGGGCTGGCGCTGACCCGTTGTGCTGCAGGCGACATGGTGGGGCAAGAGACAGCGCTGATCCGTGTTGATGGCGGTTGGGGTGCCTTGGCCGAGGTGTTGATCCGGGCGGACCGTGCAACCCTGTCGGCACTGACCCGTACCATTCTGCCGGGGGCCGCGCGCGGCCATTGGCCCGAGGCAATTGCAGCGCAGATCATCTTGCCATGCAGCCTTCGCCTTGTCGGGCCCTGCGTGACAGTCGCGCGTCTGCGCCATCTGTCGGTAGGTGATGTGCTGCTGGCGTTCGGGACGTCGCAATGGCTGTGCGCGCCCCATGCCCGTTTTGGGCTTTCGCATGATGGGACCAACTGGACGATAAGCGAGGTGTCCATGACCGATGATCTTCCAGCGATGGAGCCCGGCCCCATCCCCGAGGCCGGCGATATCGGCGATGTTCCGGTGCGGCTCTCCTTCCAACTGGCGGAACGGACCATGACGCTGGCCGAATTGCAGGGCCTGACCAAGGGCGCGATCCTGCCCTTCGCGCCTGAACAGACCGAGGCCGGACAGGCCGTGCGCCTGTTGGCCAATGGCCGACTTATCGGGGACGGCCATATCGTCGAGGTGGATGGCCAACCGGCCCTGCGCATCGCGCGCCTGTTCGGGCAGTAAAGCAAGGCAACGATGGATGATCGATCCGCTGAACCTCATCCTTGGGCTGGTCGTGGCGGGGATGATCCCCTTCCTCGCCGTGGTCGCGACATCTTTCATCAAGTTGTCGATCGTGCTGCTTTTGGTCCGCAACGCGCTTGGTGTGCAGCAGATTCCACCGAACATGGTGCTGAACGCCCTGGCGGTGATCATCTCCGGCTACATCATGGCCCCGGTGATCGTCGAGACCTTCAATATCCTTGCCACCGGAAACTACCGCTTTGACAGCGTTGCCGCTGTGAGTGATGCCTATAACGCCGCCAAGGAACCCTTGATCACATGGCTGCAACGGCACGCGGATGAACGCGAACTGACCTTCTTTGTCGAGGCCGCTGCCAAGATTTGGCCACCTGAGTTACTCAGCTATGCGACGAAGGACAATCTGGCGATCATCCTGCCCGCCTTTGTCGTGTCACAGCTGCGCGAGGCGTTCGAGATCGGCTTCCTGCTCTATTTGCCCTTCATCGCCATTGACCTGATCGTGTCCAATATCCTGTTGGCGATGGGGATGATGATGGTGTCGCCGCTGACGATTTCACTGCCGTTCAAGCTGTTCCTGTTCGTCATGGTGGACGGATGGTCGCGGCTGATCCTCGGCTTGATCATGACCTATGTGTGAGGGCGCGCGATGACATCCGAAGACGCCATGTTCTACCTGACAGAGTCGATGATGCTGGTCATGATCTTGTCGATGCCGCCGATCATCGTGGCCTCTTTGGTCGGCATCGTGGTCAGCTTGTTGCAAGCCCTGACCCAAGTGCAAGAGCAGACCCTGTCCTTTGCAATCAAACTGATAGCCGTCGCAGTAACCATCGTCGCGATGTCGGGATTGCTCGGCGCGCAGATGCTGGACTACACGCTTAAACTCTTTGATGAGTTTCCACAGATCGTGGGGTGACGGCACCTGGAAAGCAAACGCAAAGGATCCAATCTTGCCAACCCCTGTGGTCGTCCTCCCCAGAGGGTTAATGTCAGAGCCAAGACTGGTTTAAGTCGTGCCCTCTCATTGGCTGGACCAAACAGCGCTTTGCTGGCGCGTCGCTTCTCAATCCCAGTGCTGCACAAACCGGCGATCCTGTCGCTGCGCTTAGCAGTGGCCAGAGTCCGGAGTCGGCAGACGCGAATCAGTGGCGCAAACTGTACCAAGATGGGTGCTGTGCCGAACAAGACAGATGCTGCGCCGTAGTGCAGCGATGGGAAGTTACCGCACTAAGGTGATGAATTTTCGTGCGACCGCCTCAAAATGGCTAAGTTTGCTGCCAAATTGGAACCGAAACCTGCGGCCCGTCCGTGAACCTCCCGATTTGGACCACTGTCGCTTTCGCGGTCACGTGCGACCGATCCAGTCGTCCTGACAACCCCCAATACTCAATCATTTTCAATGATATCTCGGGACATTCAGGCACCATAAACCTCCGTGCCATGCACGAACGCGCCTTGGCGGACCGAAGGCAACGGTGGCGGACCGACCGCATAAACTGCAGCAAACCAGCAAAACTCTTGAAAACAGTATTTACCAAAGTTTGTCATTGCGGCAAAGTCATGTCGGGTTGGGTATACGTGTGTTTGTGTGGTTGGTTCTTGTGTCTGCAATTGATGCGAAAGTTTCTTTGCTTGGAATGGCCGAACTCGGGCGGGAAGTTATTGATTTCATCCGCCCTCATCTGTCAGTCCAATCTTATCATGCCAATAATGTTGTGTATTTTCAGGGCGACCAGACCAACAGTCTTTACTTTGTGACGCGTGGCTACGTCCGACTGTCCTACATCAGCGAGGACGGCACGGTGACGCTGCATTCCATCGTCCCTCCCGGTCGTTCCTTCGGCGAAGCCGGGGCATTCGACAACAGTGGTTTCGTTGATTCGGCCTTCACTGCAACGCAGACCGAACTGATCGCCTTGAACCTTGGCTGGTTGAATGACCTGTCTGTGCCCGCAGCTAAGATGCAGGCCTATGTCGCACGCCTTATCGCACGTCGCCTGCGCGACCATGTCGAATTCACCCGTGCGCTGTATCGCCCGATCCTTGTCCAGCGGTTGTCACATTCGCTGTTGCGCCTGTTGGACCTTATGGGCAACGAGATCCGCTATCGCGGCCAGATGTATCGTTGTCTTGGCCCGGTCGTGACCCAGCGTGACCTTGGTTCGATGGCGCGGGGCACGCGAGAGAACGTCAACAAGATGCTCCGGAAATGGCATGATGACGGGATCCTTGCTCTGGAGGATCGCCACATCATCGTCCTCGATGAGACGCGCTTGCAGGGCCTCACCCTTTCGGAAGCTTAGGGTGTCAAACGGCACAGCGCAACCGTGGCACTTACCCGCATAGTCACAGCATCAATGGGGGGCAGAATGTCCGAAAGCATGGCATTCACCGAACTGGAAGAACAGCTTTTCGGCCCGGATGGCACGCAGGTTTTGCGGCGCACGGCAGGACGGCTGATTGCTTTGCGGTCTGCCGTCTTGGCGCAGCAGGCTGCGGGTCTATCCCCCACGGACACTGAAACCAGCGCCGCCGCGCTTTTGGCGATCGACGCGTCGGAACGCATCCTCATCGATCTCACTCATAGCGGAGACTGACATGGCAACCACCGCCGACATGATCAACCTGACCGGCAAGGTCACCCCCGGCCAAAACCCGACGACGCCGCCCGCCTATACCAACGTGAACTATCAGGGCTACGACGGCTTTGATCTGGTCTGGCGGCAGGAGTATCTGCAAAAGCAAATCAAAGAGATCGAGACCGACATCCGCGAGATTGAGTTGAACGCGAACCTGTCGGATACCGAAAAAATGTATGCCATGCAGATGGCGATGAACACGTGGTCAGCGGTCACCAACCTGCGCACCAACATTATGAAAAGCGTGTCGGACACGCTGAAGGCCATCGTCCGTAACGTCGCGTGACCTTCTCTTCGTGGCAATGGCGGTTGGGGCGGTCGCAGGATCGCCCTTACCTTTGGTGTGATGATGGATGACCACCCCCCTGTGACCGACGCCCTGCCCGTGTCAGGTGGCGGGTTTGATGCTTTGCAGCGGGTCGAGCTGGATTACATCCTGTTGGCGATTGTGGTCCGCATCCAGCATCTCCGCTATGATGAAGCGCAGCGTTTGGTCGACGCCCTGCTTGTCTTAGGCGAACGCTCGACCGAAGTGTTGATGGCCAAGGCGGTGGTTGAAAACGCGCTTGGCAATCCGGCAGAGGTGCTGGCGACCTTGCGGCAATTGGATCTTATGGACCCGCCGCAATTTCACAAGGGCCGCAAGGTTGATCCGCGCGTGCGGATGCGCAGCTTTTTACAGGCAAAGGCGACCTTTGCCTTGCACGGCACCTTGGATGCCGAAGGCCGCGCGGCGCTGGATTTCTACCTGCGGCAGGGTCAAGGCGACCCCGATCCAGAAAGCTGATGCCACCCGCCGACGAAGTGTTGTTCATTACAGGCGTTTGCGGGCGTAGGCCGTAATCTTTCCCTAGGCCGGAACGCGGAGGACTCCTTTGGCACTGCAAATCTTACCCGGCGTTGGTGGCAGTGGAACGGTTGCCCCCATCCTATCCAGCACCCCCGTGGCAACCAGCGGCACGGGCACGCAGGCTCCGCCACTCTATCAAATGGATTTCAACGGGCTGACCCGCTCTGCCGCCTTGGGATTGGCGAACCCGACAAGCCTGGGCGATCTTGAGATTGTGTTTTCCCAAATCGCGGCGGCGCTCAAGGAAAAACTGGGCGAGTTGAACGACATGGACATCGTCACCCGCGCCGAGACGCTGCGGGGCAATCGTGGCTTGGTGCTGGCAGCCGTGTCCCTGATGGCCAGCATGGGGGCAGAGCTTGACGCCAATGCAACCAATTTCCGCGATAAGTCGGAAGTCTTCGACAAGGCCAAGACGGACAGGGACAGTGCCGCAACCACGCGCGATGGATTGGCAAGCCGGCGCAGCGGTCTGGAAAGCAATATCAGGTCGGCGCGGGAGTCGATCAACGCGTCCAACACGGCCCTGAATAACCTTGGGCCACGGATCACGGAAGCCGTGAACGAAATGAGCAGGTTGAAACTGCCGGAAAGGCAGGCGCGGTACAACGAGTTGTCTCAACTGTTGCACAGCCCGACCGGGCTTTACGCCCAGCAATCCGCGGCCAACACAAACATCGTGGCTCAGAACACCAATATCGGCATCTGGGAGGGGGATATTCGATCCCTGATCAATCAGATTGGCCCGCTGAACGAAAAGATCGATACGCTGAAAGGTGTCATGGATGGCGCAGATAGATCACGCAACGAAAGCGCGGCGCGCATCGTCACCCTGAACGGCCAGATGCAAAGCTTTTACACCAATGTGACCAGCCTGATGCTGGGCGCGAACAACATCACCCAAGGCGAAATCGCACGAAACGCCGGGGCGGTTGCAACGGAAGGCTCGTCCTTTGACGCCTTGCTGACCAACCTTGCCAAGGCGTTGGTCGATTTAAGCGGCGCAGTTGCCGACAACTCGCGCGTCGCAGAGATTGTCGGTACGCCGGGTGGTTCCGGTCTGGGTGGCAGCGACTCACAACCTGATCGTTTTGGCCAGATGTCTGCCCCGGTCGCACGGGCAGTGGCCTTTGCCGGGCTGATCGGCGCGACGATGAGCGCCTTGGCCGAGGCCTTGCGCAATGTGACCGCCGGTTTGGGAATGCAAAGCGCCGGCGATTTCGCCGCCGCAGGACAATCGCGGGTCAGGGTAGGACTGTGACCGAAACCGCGCTCTATCCCATGCAACAAGACGCCGAGCGCCGCTTGGCAGAGTCGCAAGCGACCCTTGATGCACTGGCCGAGGCGCTGGCCCGCATCGACCGCGACCGTCGCCGCGTCCGGCCCGAGGATTGGGACACCCTGTTCCGCCAGATGCGGACAGTGTTGCAGCATCTGGCCGCGCATCCGTTTCTGGCGGGTGACGCCCATGCGGAAATGTTGCTGACACGCATAGCCGCGTCGCCTGATCTGGCGGAATTCGACAATCGCGTTGATGCTTTGGGTGAATATGTGGCGGGCAAACTGGCCTTTAACGCGGCCTTGCGGGCCGTGCGGGATGGCAAAGAACCGGACGCGACGGCGTTGGTCCCGCGCCGGTTCGGCGCAACGGCACCGGGCGCGGGTCGCGTGGTAGCGCAGCACGGGCCCTCGGGCAGCGATTTCGATCTGACGGGCGAGGGTGCGGTCACGCAACCGCGTCGCGGCATCCTACGGCTATAGGGGGTTTTGATGACGGACGGTTTTTGGTCCAATCCCGGCAACTCGGTTCCACCCCGGCCAGTCCTGACCTTGAACAGCGTCGGCGACCGGCAGACCGGCCCGACCGGATACATCCCCGGCACATCCGCCGGGGCCATTCCCGATCTTTTCACCACCGAAGCACAGGCGGTCTACCCTTGGACCTTCGATTACAGCGATGTCGCCCGCAAGGCCGAATATGACAGCCTTGTTGCCACCAAACTGGCGCAGTTTTCCAGTTGGCATTCGCTCTATCAGGCAAAGTATCTGGCCGAAAACGGCGGCAGATTCCAGATCAACTCGCCCGTCACCGGGGCCAATCCGCCCGATGCGGTCTATCGTTTGCTTGCCGACGGGCGGTCCGTTCTGAACGTGATGAACCTGACCACCGCGGATTACCAACGCCTTTCGCCGCAGGACCGGCAGCGGTTGGAGTCGGAACCGGCCTTCACGGGTTTCATGGCCGGGACGCTAAACCTTGTGCCACGGGACCTGTCCGGGGTGCAGGCAAACATCGACACCCTTAGGAATGAGATAAACGGCGTTACCAGCGCGAATTCTGTGCCGGCCCCGGACCGTCAGGTGTTTCTGGATCAACTGGCTATCCTGCAACGGCGGCTTACGGAATCGCTGCGCGTGGTCAGCGCCAACTTCTCGACTGAGATTGGTGGTTTGGCGGAAAGGTTCAAGCGCGTCAACGCCTTCGCCAATCAACGCAATGAAGTTAGCTTGCAAACCGTGTTCCAGAGCTTTGTTTCGGAAAAGAAGTACACTGTCCTGCAAAGCGATGTGAAAGGTTATGCCAATTCGTCAGACAGCGGGGCGACGATCAAGAACGGCTATACAAGCCTGATGCGGGCCGAACGCGAAATGCTGACCGCACAACTAAGGCGAGAGGCGCTCAGCCGGAACACACAGATTTTTGACCCCAAGAACGATGTGGCGCAGCTGATCTATCAGTTGCAGTTGCAGTACCAATCCGAATCGGATGCCCGGTCCGACGCGGGAACCGAAGAAATGGCGCAGTTGCACCGCCTGCTGTCGGATTATGCGATCATGCAAAGGCTGATCAATGAGACGTTGAAATCCTATGACCCCAAGAAAACGGAGGATAAACGCCGTTTCATGAATTTGGGGGCCAAAGGCGACGGTAGTGTCGAAACCAAGCAGGCGACGCTGGATGCCGATGACGTGCAGATCCGTTACCTCTTTTCCGATGGCAAGACCTACATCTTGGGGGCGGGCTCCACGGCGAATGGCCAAGCGCAGTTTCCTGCCGGACCGGCCTTTCACTGGTATCTTCTGGCCGGAACGCCCGGCAATTCGCGCATCGGAGATGGGATCATCTTCCAACTCGACCGCGCCCCAGACAAACCCGGCTATCAGTACGATTCCAACGACCCGGGCAACTCTCCGTTCGGTGAGGTGTACAATTACTTCAATACGGAAAACACCAACGTCGTCGTCAAGACCGGCGGCCTGAGTGAGGCGGAAATGCGGATCGTGGGTATGTTCTCCAAAGACCCATGGGGAAGTGGCGATCCTGAGGCCGCTAGGAACACCTTCCATAAGCACCCGATCGAGGCGCTCTATGGCGTGACGCGGCCGTTGACGCTGCTGTCAGATGACACCAGGGACGGTTTTGGCAGTTTGCGTCTGGAACGGCGGGATTATTGGGACAAGTGGGGCACGCAGTTGTCTGACGCTGTCACCATCCTGAACCAGAAGAACCAATTGAAGCAGAACGAGATAGAGACAGCGACCAAAGAGTCGAACCGGCATTTCGACCTTGGCAACAACGCGTTGCGCAAGATGAACGAGATGCTGATGTCCATCGGCCGGATGTAAAGCAATGGCCGATTCGACCTTTTGGAACCGGATGGGGTTTGATGGCGCATCCGCCGTTGGATTGGGTGGCGTCGATACCCGTCCCTACACCATTTTGTCCAAAGGCGCTTCGGCCATGGCGCAAAAGGTGTTGGACGACGCGGCGGCGATCTTTCCGGAGTTTGATGGCGTCTCCAATGTCGCCTTGCCGCTGCCCGCTGATTTTGCCGCGCCGTCTTTTGGCAGTTTCTTGAATTGGCACACAGCGCATCAGGTGCAGTTCCTGAAAGAGCGCGCGCCCAATTGGACGGCGGGCGACCTGCGCGCCGTGACCTTTGGAACTTCTGCCAATCCTGTTGAGAATGAGACCTTTGTTCTCAGCGCTGATGGGCGGCGGGCCATTCACGTCAATCAGTTGCAGACCATCGATCTGGCGCAACTGCCACTGGAAGATCAACGACGGCTGGCCGAGGATATCCCCGCGTTTCGCGCGATCCATGCCAATCCTTTGGGGCTTTGGCCCGCCGATGGCGTCTCGGGCAGCGCGCCCCCCACCACCGTGGCTGCTGCGCGGGACCGGATCGAAACGCTTTACTTGGCCGAATTGGAACGGGCTGTTCAGAGTTCTGCAAACTATCGCCCAGAGCGGCGGGCCGAAGCGGTGACCGCGGCCAATTTGCAAACCCATTACCCCAATATGTTCCTTGACCAGATCGACCTGATGCGCCGTCGCTTGGCCAAGATGGCGATCTTCAACCCCGACGCCATCGGCCAATTCGTTGCCGACCTGAAAGAGCGGTTCGAACGGCTAGAGCGCTACGCCACAACGACACGCCCCACTCTGAACAGCTTCGGATTGATCGAGGCGGCGAATTCGACCGATGATCTGGCCAGCTTGGACCGGGCGAAACTGATCTTCATGCAAATGGAATTGCGCCTGCGCGATGTGGCTGCATCCTCTGCCGACATTGCCTTTACCGGCAACTTCATCGGACGGGCCGTGGATACGCCACTGATGGTGTTCCTGTTCCAAACGCAAGAAAACTCCAGCGCTGAGGCCGATGCACGGGCGCGCAGCGAAGAATTGAACCAGATGAATGCGCTGATCCAAGCCTACACGCGCATCCAGCAATTCGTGAACGATACGTTGAAACGCTTTGACCCCGTGGCGTTTCAGGCGGCCAATCCGAACGATGACAAGGCCATCGAGCGGAAGGCCTTGTTGGGGAAAAACTCTTTTTCGGACCTTAACTTAAGCAGCTCTGATCTGCGCGCGCTGTCGATGTTTGAAACGTCCTTGGCCAAGCTGAACCAGAACAGCTTTCACCCGATAGAACTCGCCACCAATGCGGTGCGCCCGACCTTCGATATCATCGTCACGCCCTCTCCGTTTATCCCGTTTGTCGGATTGAAACAGCATACCCAGCAGGAATGGGACCTGTTCTCGCAGAGCCTGTCGAAAGTGTCCAAAGTGCTGTCATCGGACAGTCAGGCCCGGATGGATGAGGTGAACAGGATCAGCCGGGGCAAGAATCGCAGTTATGAACTTGCGAGCGAGACTTTGAACAAAATGACCGATATCCTTCGGTCCATCGTGAACTGAAGGAAGAACCGATGCGGACAATGCATGCCGCGCTGGCCGAGGTGGCGCGGCACTTGGGGCTGGCACAAATCCTGCCAGATGCCGACGGCTTTGCTGAATTGGTGGTGGATGAAACGCTGTCCATCTTTTTGCGCCGCGTGGATGAGGACGCAATCGAACTGTCGGCCCGCCTGCCTGAATTTGACGGACGGCTTTCCGTTCCAGTGCTGGATGCGTTGTTGCGCTGGAACGGCCGGTTCACCGGCCTGCGCTTTGCCGTAGAATCTGACCGCAACGGTGTGGTGCTGGGGCGGCGCATCGACATTGACACAGAGGCAGCCGACTCCCTGCCTCGTATGGTTGAGGCCTTTGTCCTGGCTGTCATTGATTGGCGGCGAAGTGGGGCGGAGGCGCTGTTGCACAGTGTCATCCGACACGAAGACACGGGTTTTGCCAGCCAGATGTCTGGTCTGCGGCTTTAGCCATGTCATATGACACAACCTTGTCCGCAGGCGGCGGGCAAGGTGGCAGAGCGACGCAACACCCTTTCATCGGGCAATTCGGGCATGGCGAAAACTGTCAGCGGATCAGAGGGACCGGGCGTGCCGCGCCCCTCTGGCACGTTGCCAGAGGACCGCAAACCCCTGCCTCTTGCAGATCGCTTGGACCGCCTGCAAAGCGGCTTTCGTGACACTGGGCGTCTGACCGCCGAGTTGCGGCAAGGCGATGCCCGCGAGGTACCGTCAGATGTCACCAAAACCCGCCAAAGGGCCGAGGCGTTGAGCAGCTTCAAGGCCGCTTTCCTGCAAGAAATTGGCACCAACTGGTCTGATTTTGTTGTACATTTTTCTGAGGGCACTGAGGAAAGCCTGGCATCGCAATCCTTGCAACAGGCACTGTCAGATTATCTTCGCGCGCCTGACCAGTTCTTGCGCGGCGATTCTGGCTATCTGTCTGACCTGTCGCGCGGCTTGCGGCAGAGCGGCGGCGAGGCCCTGTTGCACGCGCTGGCCGAGGCGATGGATCGTGTGCCGGGCCGCACCGCGCCGGACCAAGATCACGACACATCGCGCCTATCGGGCGGGGCGGCGACCTATGTTGCGGACCTGACACGTGTCATCCTCGATACTATTCTTGGCGGCGCCAAGCATCTGCCCCAAGATTTCCTGCAATCGTTGCGCGATGCGGGGGCAGAGATCCTGCGCGCCAATCTGACACCCTCTGAAAAGTCCGAAGCCTTGTGCCAATTGTGCAAGGGCGCCGTCTGCCAGCATGGCATCGGCCCCAACCTGATGCTGCGGGTGGGCCACCCCGGTGAAGCCGCCGCCACAAAGTGTTTCTTGATCCTCATCACCACCGGAGAGACGCGAACCCTATCCCCCGATTTGGCCAAAGCCTTGGAACCTTTGGCCCAAAGCCTGCCATCACGGCTGCAAGACTTCATCCGGACACTTGGAATGCCCGATGGGGATGGTTGACATGACGCGCATGACCGCCCCGCCCCCGCCTACGGCCTTTGCTTGCCGCGACTTCAAAGGACGCACGCATGCAGGCCCGTGACGCGATTGCCTTTCTGGCCGGGCATTTCAGCCTCTGTGCCGTCGATGTCGGCGCAGAAGGTGAGATGCGCTATCATTTCGAACGTCCGTTCCGTTTCGTCGTGACAGAGATTGATGCCATGACCATAGCGCTTTTCGCGGCGTTTGACCTGCCCGCGGACCTGCCTGCCGATGGCCTGTTGCGCCGCATGCTTGAGGCCAATCTGCAAGGGGTGGAAACCGGGGCGGGCAGCATGTGCCGCGACGAAAGCGGGCGGATCGGATACCGCGATGTGATTGACCTGCGCGCGATGCCCATCGAGGCTTTCCAAATGCGGTTCATCGACTTCTCGCTTTACTTTGAATTCTGGCGTGGTGAGGGCCTGCCTCGCCTGATCGATGATCTTCGCCGCGACGACACGCCGGGCGACGGTTTTCTAAAGCTGTGACGGGGCGCGTAGGATGAGCGCAGGCGGCGAAAAAACAGAACTGCCAACCCCAAAGAAGGAGCGGGACGCACGCGAAAAAGGCCAGGTCGCCCGCAGCCAAGAGGTTGTGACCACGGTGTCAATGTTCGGCGCCATCGCCGCGATTAGCCTGATGGGAGGAACGATCTGGTCACGGCTGACTGCGCTGATCGATCAGATTGCCGCCATTGCCGCGCGCAAAGACAATGTTTCGCTTGACGAAGGCCTGGCGGTGGCTTGGGCGGCAGGCGTTGACCTGACACTGCCGATCCTCGGCGTGGTGATCTTTCTGGGCATCGCGGCCAACATGGGGCAGTTCGGCGTCCTCACCTCACTTCAGGCCCTTCAGCCCAAGATGGATCGCATTTCGCCCATGGCAGGCTTCAAGCGCATCTTTTCGGCCAAGCAACTGGTGGAACTACTGAAATCCGTCATCAAGATCGTGTTCTTGACCTTCCTGCTTTATGTTGTGCTGGGTGATGCCATAGGCCCTTTCATCTCGGCCGTGGGCTGCGGGATGGATTGCATGGCGACCGTCACGACCAGCGTGATGAACCGCGTTTTGTTCATCACCGCCGTGGCCTTCGTCATTGTCGCAGTGGCTGATCTTTTCTGGCAACGCCATTCGCACACCAAATCGCTGATGATGTCCAAGGAAGAGATCAAGCGCGAATACAAGGAAAGCGAAGGCGACCCCCATGTGAAGGGCCATCGCAAGCAGGTGGCGATGGAAATGGTGATGGGAGACGGCCATGCTCCGGCGAAGAAAGCCAGTGCGCTGGTGGTTAACCCCACGCATATCGCCATCGCTTTGCTCTACAAGGATGGGCAAACGCCATTACCGGTGGTGACCGGCAAGGGAATGGGGGCCTTGGCGGTAGATATGCGTGCCGATGCCGAACGAGCGGGTGTGCCGATCTTTCACAACGTGGCCTTGGCGCGGCACCTTTATGCAGATGCCGAAATCAACGGATTCATCCCCGAGGATGTGTTCGACGTGGTGGCAGAGATACTGTCTTGGGTCGCGCGCAATGAGGCGGCGCTGTATAACGGACCATTGCAGCATGGCGATATCGACATGCTGCGCGGTGACCATCAGGTATAAAGGGCACCCTTAGACGGGTGTCACAGCCGGAACACCATTTCCATGCCGTTTTCCTGTGGCGCGGCGGGTTCATCGCCGTCGTCCACATCGTCTTCGTCATCGTCATCGGCGTCACCCAACCCGGACATCAGGGTGTTTCGGCATTGCTCCAAATAGCCTGCGAAGGCGTTCAACATTGCTTCGAAATCGCCATAGCGCATCGCCGCATTGTCGAGGCGACGCAGCAGGATGATCTCGTCATCGTTGCCGTTAAAGGCCAGAAAACTGCCATTATGGGTGGCGATGTCGCTATTCAACTCCATGCACATGGAAAAGATAGCGTCGTCCATCTCCTCGACCTCGGGGATGACATGCCCGGTCACCAAGAGGGCATCGCCTTGTGCGCCCAGTTCAAAATCGATCGTGGTGCTGCCGTCGATCACGATCCGGCACAGACCATCCTCATCCAGTTGCAACGCCGGAAGACCCGCCGCCCGACCGAATTCTTTCACCAACTCTCTGAAATTACTCATGATATCAGGTCCCATAGAAGCCCGCGATACCCGTAAAGTATTCGTACCGCTCATCGTTTCCGTTCATGCGCATCTGGCTTTTCAGCGACGGCACCCCGCCCAGTTTAAAGCCCGGCGCGCCGGTGTTGTAGTTCTGGATCTCCAAGTTGCCGCCCTCCATCGCCATGCGGAAGCGGTTGGCCTTGGTCTGGTCATCGGGCTTTACGTCCGGTTCGGGAACGTCCTTGCGCATCCAGATTTCGGCGGCGAGACGCTTTGCCTCGACGTCCATCTGCCCGGTGCGGTCCTTGCCGCTTTTGCAATTCCAGCAGGTATCACCGCCGATCATCGAGGTTAGAACCGCCAGACGGCTGACCATCTTGTAGGGTTCGTTCCCAGCGTCGCGATGCGCTTTGCTGTCCCACATGGACGCCACCTGACCAGCCAGCTTGCGAACGATATCCTTGGTTTCCTGCGATGCCGTGTTGGTCGGGGAATTCAGCCAATCCGCGACCTGCCCGCCAATCCCATCCTGTTTGCGGCTGGATTTCGACCCGATCAGTGTCTCCATCGCCTTCTTGTTGTGCCCATCCGAGGTGCCCCAGGCCGACACGAAGGGAAACTTCAGCAAGCGCTTCCCTGCCAGACCAAAGGCCCCGGCGTTGACGCCAAAGTTGAAGGCATTGACCTTGATGTTGACCAGCACCGTCTGGGTTTCCCCCTTGGCGTTCTTGATCTTCAACTCGCGGGGCTGCGGGTCACCTGCCAAGCGCGACAGGGCCTTCATCTGCCCGCGCAGCATCTTGCGTTCATTCCCCGGACCGCTGCGGCCCTTGGCAGCGCGCATGTAATCGGGCGTCACCAGTGCGATGGAGTTCAGGTTGATGTCCACCGGCTGCGGATTGACCTTACCGACCTGCCCCAGCGCAAATTTCAATTTGTCGTCGTTTTTCAGCAGGTTTGTCGCCACAAGATCCATCGCCCGCCGGTCAGACCCATTGGCCTGCATGATATTCGAACACTCACGGCGATAGCTTTTGCTGGATTTGATATGATCAATCGTGACGTCCAGCGAAGGTTCGCCACGATTGTTCTTCTTCCACTGCTCTTTCGGCAGCAGGTTTTCGACCAGCTTTTCCAACTCTGCCGGGTTCAGCTTGTGCAGCGTTTGCGAGCTGATGCCGTAGGTGTTCACGATACCATGGCGTACCCCTTCGAACAGCTTGGTGCCATCCGGGGCGGTCAGGCGCGACACGGCCACCGTGGTGCCATGTTCGAAATGCCGCGAGGCATGACAGACCACGCCACCGCCCTTCATATCGCTGAAATGCGCGCCCAAATTGGACTGCGGGACAATGTCGCTTTTCATGGCGAAGCTTTCGCCATTGTGGCGCATCAACACCTCTTTCGTGATCGGCTTCCACTGCGATGTGTTCAGCGCGTCAAAGCGCCGGTTCTGCAGTTCCGTCGCCAGATCTTTGGGAAGGTCCATCCCCGCCTGCCGCAGGGCATGCTCGACGAAAATCTCCATAAAGCCGTCTTCACGCAGGTCAGGGCTGGATTTCTGCAGTCGGGAAAGGTCGCCATTCCCGGCAAGATCGATGTGTTCCTGAACAATGTAGCGAATCGATTTTGCAACGGCGTTGACATCATTGCCGATCAGACCCTTGAGCGCGACCTTGAGTCCTTTCTTTTCGATGCCCTTATCTGCCCCTTCTGAGCCCATCAGTTGGGTCGCTTGGTATTTGCTGATCCGCGCATCGCTGTTACCGGTCGTCAGTTGCTCCAACCGGTCGTCCAGAAACTCCAGGGCCCGCTTCAGGACATGGATCGACTCTTTCGCCATGGTCTGATCTTTTTCGGGGACGTTTTTCTGTTGCAGCGATTCAAGTTTCTTCTCGGCCACCGCCAACTGCTCTTTCAAGAGGTTTTTCGCCCCAATGACGCTGAAAGATTTTGAGTGGAAGATGGCCTTGGTGGACAAGGGGTTCAGACCCGTCGCCTTGTCCAACGCGTTTTGATGGCTTTGCAGTTGCGTGCGGGTGGCATCCACCAGCGATTTCACATCACCCGAAACCCCGGCAAAGGCAGGGTTATCAAACACCTGCGCCAGATCGCCATTGGCCAAATCATTCAGCGATGTCAGAACCCGGCCCAAGTCTTCGGACAGCAGGCCCATGTCGATCCGGTTGCCGGGGTTGCGGTCCAGTTGCGGCAACGCGGTCTTGACCAACTCGACCGCCGCGGCAATGGCATCGATGCCAGAGCGGATGCTTTCCCTATTCTCTTCGTTGATCGGGATTTTGTACAGGCTGGACAGCTTGCCTTCAAGCTGGCTCAGGACCTGTCGCGCGGTCGGGCCGTCCTGCGGATTCACTTCGGGATCAGACGGGGGAAGAACAAGGTCCGAAAGTTCTGAAAGCCGTTCGTTGATCAGATTCTTGAGATAGGCAATTGCCTCTCGCTGCACCGGCACCGGATTTTGCGAGATGTTCTGATTCAGGTCGCGCGGGCGGCTGTCCAGAGTCTGCGCCGCCTCGTCCAACATATCGCTGAGCGTGGTAAGAGACTCGTTCAGATGTTCCAACTCTTCCAGCGTGGCCGGATCGAGTCCCGCCATCTCACTCACCACGGTATTGGCGTTGTTGATATGGGCCTGAACCTCTTTCAGTTGCGGATCGTTGTTGATCGTCCGCATCATCGAGTTAAAGGCCCGCATCATGCGCGAGCCGTCTTGGACATTTTGCTTTTGCAGCAACTGCGGGACGGGTTTTTCCTCCGATAGGGAAATCTTCTTGCCGTTGACCATCAGATTGGGAAGGTTTTCGATGCTTCCCGAAAACGTTAGCGTCAATCGGGGTTTGAATTCAGGGATCGGCCCGAAGGAAATGCGCCGCCCTTGCAACTGACCGATGTTGCTTTGATTCTGGTTTGGTGGAGGCAAATTGCCGTTCGTGTTATGCAGCGCATCCGCCCGATTGCGACCGACAATTCCATTCATGGCAAGCCCCCGTCACGCACTCTGTGTGGTGTGACGTTAGGCCCTGCGCATCGCTGCATTTGTGCTGTTGATCACAGCAGAGCGCACCTTTGGCGCAACCGTTGTGACCAAGCACCGCCGTCCCGATTGGCCATGCACCCCGCAAAAGGGGATGCCAGCACTTAGCGCAGCTTGCGCCGATCGGGCAGAACACACAGCATTTCGTAAAGGTAGTTCGCCGCGATCATCGCCGTATTGCCCGACGGATCATAGGGCGGCGACACCTCAACCAAATCGCCCCCCACAAGGTTCAACCCCGCGCAACCGCGAATGATTTCCAGCCCTTGGATGGTGGTCAGACCACCCACCTCTACCGTGCCCGTTCCCGGCGCAAAGGCGGGATCAAGGCTGTCGATGTCATAGGTCAGGTAACAGGGCGCATCGCCGATTGTGGCGCGGACTTGCTCCATCAAGGGCTTCAGGGACTTGTGCCAGCACTCCTCGGCCTGAACCACGGTCCAGCCCTTGTCGCGGCCCCAATCGAAATCATGCGCCGAATAGCCCGACCCGCGTAGACCGATCTGGAACACCTTGTCATTGATCAGACAACCATCCTCCCACGCGCGGCGGAACGGGCAACCATGCGCCTCACGCTCGCCGAACATGTGTTCGTTTGTGTCGGAATGGGCATCGACATGGATTAGCGCGACAGGGCCGTATTTGTCGCGCATCGCTTGCAGGATGGGCCATGTCAGCGTGTGATCGCCGCCAAGGGTCAGCGGCATGACGTTATGGCGCAGGATACCCCGGTAATGATCCGCAATGATCGCGCAGGATTTCTTCAGATCAAAGGTGTTGATCGGCACGTCGCCGATATCGGCCACCTGCATCCGCTCAAACGGGGCCGCCCCTGTGCCCATGTTATAGGGCCGCAGCATCCGGCTTTCATCGCGAATTTGCCTTGGCCCAAGGCGCGTGCCCGGACGGTTTGACGTGCCGATATCCATCGGAATCCCGATGAAACAGGCGTCCAGCCCTTCGGCGGTCTCCTGTGTCGGCAGGCGCATCATGGTGGCAGGCCCGCCAAAACGCGGCATGGTGTTGCCGCCCAGCGGCTGGTTATAGGTGGTCATGGCGTTTCCTTGCGCAAGCACTCTCGCGCAAGGCTGCCAAGTCAGGCGGGCGGAAGCAACCCCGCCTTGAGGTCAGTGCGCCCCCCATGGCCCGTGGTGACGATCCGCGCCATCCAGCCGATCAAAGCCATGCGCGCCGAAAAAGTCGCGCTGACCTTGGATCATGTTCGCCGTGCCACGCGCCGTGCGCGCCATGTCAAACCACGCCAACCCCGCCGACAGCGCAGGCAAAGCGAGGCCATTCAGCGCCCCTGCCGCCACCACCTGCCGCAGCGCCGGGACCGACGCTTTCAAGCGGTCGGCAAGGGCCGGTGCAAGGATGAGGTTGCGCCGGGCATCTTCGGTCAAGGCTGCCGCCATATCGTTCAGCATGCTGGAGCGGATGATGCACCCCGCCCGCCAGACCCGCGCGATATCGGGCAGCGGCATCGCCCAGCCAAAATCCCGCGCGGCGGCGTCGATCATGGCGAAACCTTGAGCATAGCATAGGATTTTTCCGGCAATCAGTGCGTGTTCCAAGGCCTCTAGCGGCAGACCCGCCACCGCTTGCGGCGCAGGGCCAAACACCGCCTCACCCGCCTGACGTTCGGCCCGTCGCGCCGACAGGTTGCGCGCGGCAACGGCGGCTTCGATCACGGGGACAGGGGCGGACAGATGTTGCGCCTCTATGGCGGTCCAACGGCCTGTGCCCTTCTGGCCCGCGGCGTCAAGGATCACGTCCAGCATTGGATTGCCGGTCAATGGGTCAGAAGCAGCGGCGACGGCGGCAGAGATTTCAATGAGGTAGGATTTCAGCGGCCCGTCGTTCCAGCGCGCAAAGGTGGCGGCGATGGCAGCGGCCTCCATCCCCAGACCGTCGCGCATGACGCCGTATACCTCGGCGATCATCTGCATATCGGCATATTCGATGCCGTTGTGAACGGTCTTGACGAAATGGCCTGCCCCCGCCTCACCCATCCAAGTGGCGCAAGCGCTGCCATCCTCGGCCTTGGCGGAGATTGCGGTCAGGATGTCAGCGATACGGTCCCAATCGGCCTGTGCGCCACCACCCATGATTGACGGCCCGTGCCGCGCGCCGTCTTCCCCGCCCGAGACGCCCATGCCCAGAAAACGCACCGGCAGACCGGCGGAATTGCGGCGGTTGGTGTCATGGAAATTGGCATTCCCGGCATCAACGATCAGGTCATCGGCGTCCAACAAAGAGGCCAAGGCGGCGATCTGGTCATCCACCGCGTGACCTGCTGGAACCATCAGGATGATCGTGCGCGGTTTGGCAATCGCGGCCACAAGATCCTGAAGCGTTTCGGTCAGGATCACGCGGTCCGTCAGCGCTCCCGCCTCGGCTTTGAACCGATGCGTCACGGCGGTAGTGCGGTTCCAAACTGCGATGGCAAAGCCCTTTTCGGCAATGTTCAGCGCCAGCGCCGCACCCATCGTCCCCAATCCGATCAACCCGATCCGTGCCTGTTGCTGCATGGCCAACCTCCTCAAAATCCGCACATGTTATCGTTATCATCAAGATGCAGCGCAAAGCAATCTGTGCCATGGCATACTGCATATGCGGTCCGGACGGCATGCCCATTCATAGGGAAGCGATCCGCGAGCAGACCAAAACCTTAGTCCAGCGCGGCTTTTCCCACCGAAAACTCCAACCATAGCGTGCAAAAGGCGCGCTCAGGCGTCATGTCGCCGCCGTTCTCCACGCCTGCCGCCCAGATCGCGGCACCGGCGGCATAGGCCCCAGCCTCAAGCCCGCCCTGTTCACATTGGCTGACCGCAACGATGCGGCATCCCCGTGCCACGGCGTCGCGCAGCACGGACAGCAAGCCCTTGTCTTGCATGATTGTGCCCGCGCCAAACACGCGCAGAACCGCGCCGTCCAACCCTGCCAGCATCGCGGCCAAAGCCCCTGCCGCCAGCGGCATGCCGGGGGCGACGGTCAGAATCGCCAGCCTGCACGCGCCGTACCGCCGCGCGGCGGGCAAGGCCATCGTGGTGCCACCACCCGTTGCACGAAACGCATCGGCTTGATGTGAATGATGTTTGACCAAAGACCCGGCCTGCATCCGCTGTCCGGCAAAGCACAGGTAATGGCCAGGCAGGCCGGACGCGACAGCCTCTAGCGCCAGCGCAAGATTGCCTTCGGCATCGCCGCCCGCCGCGCCCAAGGGCAGCATCGACCCGCACAGGATCATCGGCACGCGCGGGGTGGGCAAAGCGGCGGCGAGCGCAGCCCCGGTGAAGGCCATGGTATCGGTCCCATGGGTGACCAGCACGCCATCGCCATCCCATGCGTCGATCAGGTCAAGGATGGCGTTCCATTCCAATGGCCCCATCTCGGCGCTGTCGCGCAGGGGGCCGATGCGGCGGGTGGTGACGTCCAGACCAGACCCAAGTGCCGCCAAGGCATCCGCGAGCACGCCATCTTCGGGCACCAATCCATCCGGCCCCTGCCGCATGCAGATCGTGCCGCCGGTTTCGATCACCAAGATGCGCTGCGCCATGGTTCCCTCCGCTTTTCTTGGCGGTTTAGCGGGGTTTGATGGCGGTCGCCAGCGGATCAGGCCGCGCGGTGTCCTTCGGGCAGGCGGATCACGGTGACGCTGCAAGGTGCTTCGGCCACCACTTGCGATGACACCGACCCCAGATAGCGCCGGGTCGAAGAATGCCCCCGCGCGCCCATCAGGATATGGTCCACGTTGTTATGCGTGGCATAGTCGATGATCGCGCTGCCCGGATCGGGGCTTTCCAGCACAGTAAAGGTCAGCCGTTCCTGCGGCAGATCCAGCACATCGGCCCAGGCGCGCAACGACACCAGACGCGCTACATGCAGATGCGTACCGTCGTCATCGGTGATGCTGTCGATGCCGATTCGCGCGGTCTTGATCACATTGACACAGGCCACCCGCGCATCCGGCTGGATCACCAGCATCCGCTGCACCGCCCTGAGCAACGATGAGGCCAGCATCTCCATATCCGGCGACAAGTCCACCGCCACCATCAGGATCGGCGCCTTGTCCATCTGGGCTGAAAGACTGGGCGGTGCGGCAAAGCCTTTGACCCGCCGCATCAGCCGCCAGCGGGCAAAGACCGTGCGCCAACCATCCGCCGCCCGTTTGCGCCCGCGCGCAGTGATCTTGACCTGCGCGGGGTGGGTCAGATCGAACACCATCTGCGCGGCGGTTTGGTAGCGGCTGGCGGGGTCAACCTCTAGCGCTTTCAGAATGATTTCTTGCAGCCATTCCGGCAATTCCGGACGCAGGGCACGCGGCGGCACCGGATCGCGCCACAGCCGTTTGCGCACGCCCTTCAGCTTTTGCGGTGCACCAAAGGGCATCTTGCCGGTGGCCAATTCATAGACCATCGCCCCAAGGGCAAACAGATCACTGCGCGGATCGTCCCGGCTGCGCAGATACTGTTCCGGCGCGATATAGGGATAGGTCCCCATCGGTATCGTGAATTCCTCGGCCAAGAGGTCGGGCAAATGGTCATGCCGCGACAGGCCATAATCGACCAAGACCATCTCACCACTGCCGCGTTGCAGGAAATTCGCGGGCTTCAAATCGAGATGCAGGACATGCTGGCGGTGTAGATCATGTACAGCGGCGGCCATGCGGGCCACCACCTCAAGCAAATCCGACATCGGCAACGGCGCGCGGATGAAGGTCGCAAGCAGGCTGTCGCCGGGAATACGCTCGGTCACCACATAGGGCATCACGGCAAAGTCACCGATGGCCACGACCTTGGGCACATGCACACCCGTGAGGCGCGGTAGAATCATCTGCTCCACCTCAAATCCCACGATGGTGGGGGCGTCATCGCCATCAAGGATGGTCGGCACCTTCATCACCATCGGCAGATCATGGTCCGGGTGGGCGACATCCCAGACGGTGGCGAAACCGCCCTTGTGCAACTGCGCCCCAAGCGTGAACCCGTCGATCTGCAAACCTTCTGCCGGTCTGATCCGCATAAGCCCCTTACGCCCCCAGTTGCAAGCGCAGGGCAAGGCTTTCGGGCAAGCCTGCCGCGCGGACCTTGGCCACGGTTGCAGCGACGTCATAGGCGACACGGCGGAAGGTCAGTTCGTTTTGCGCCATGTCAAACAGCGCATATCCCGCCGCTGCCACCCCGTCGCGCGCCTGCCCCACCGATCCCACCACCGCCAACCAGCGGCGCGAGCGGATCAACGGCACCGGAAGCCCCATCGGAAAGCGCTGTGCGCGCACCGTTCCGGCCATGTCAGAACTCATCAGCGCGGGTTGGTGGACATGGCCGCAAAAGATCAGCCGCGCATCGGTGCTGCGAAAGGCCGCCAAAGCGCGCGATTCGTTGGTGACATAGATCCAATCACCGGGGGCATTGGCGCTGGCATGGACGAACAGCAGGTCGTCCAGCCGCAGGGTCAGCGGCAGCCCGGCCAGAAAGGCACGCTGGCCCTCGTCCAGCAAAGGGCGCGTCCAGTTGATCGCCCGCCGCGCGGTGATGTTCAGCGCCTCA
>JAIYDR010000071.1 GCA_027487395.1 Rhodobacter sp.
CGCCGCCGCTGCGGCGCTTGTTCTGACATTCGCCGCCCCGTTGCTGGCGCAAGAGCATCCCGAAGCCCTGCATATCCACGACGTCTATGCCCGCAGCAACGGCGGCATTGGCGGCAGCGGTGCGGTGTTTTTCATGATTCACAACAACACCGAAACCGATGATCGCCTGATCGCCGTGGCCTCTGATGTCGCGGAAAAAACCGAACTCCACACCCATGTCGAAAGTGCTGACGGGGTGATGCAGATGGTCCAGATTGAGGGTGGTATTGCCCTTCCCTCAGGTGAAATGCATGAACTCGCCCGTGGTGGCGACCATGTCATGTTGATGGGCTTGACCCGCGCCGTGAAGGATGGCGACACCATCGCACTGACTCTGACGTTCGAAAAGGCCGGAGACGTGCAGATCCAAGCCACGGTCGATAACGCGCGCAAGCCGGGCGAGGGCGGGATGGATCACATGGACCATTCCGGGCATGACATGAAGCATGGCGATGCAGCCGCAGGGCATTCGGGGCACGGCCAAAACGCGCATAGTCACAGCGCGCATAGCCACGGGGCCCACGGCCAAGCCGCCGCAGTCGATCAATCCGGTCTGACCGATGTGGATGCCATCACCGCTGTGATGAAGGCGCAGTTTGATACGCCTGAAAACCCATTGCTCGTCGCACCGGTGGTGGTTGAGGGCGAACACGCCCTTGCCTCATGGGAACAGGGCGGAAAAGGCGGCCGTGCTTTGCTGGCCAAAGGTCACATGGGTTGGGAGATCATCTTGTGCGGCGGCAAGGATCTGCAAATGCCCAGTTTCCTTGGCCAGCACGGCGTTGCCGCCCCGGAAAGCCTGTCGCAGATGTTCAATGCCGAAGAGGAAAAGCTGGGGGCCGACAAGGTGGCCCTGTCCTCCAGCTTTGAAGGCGTCGTGATGATCAGCGGACAATAAGGCTGGCGCGGCAAACCGATCCGGCACGGGACCCAAGGGGATCGTGCCGGAGTGCATGACGGGGGATCAGCCCGCGCAATAAGCCTCAGCCGTTTGACCGAAATTCTTGTAACGATCCCAGAACGCATCATCGCTGGCGCGTTGCGACAACCAAGTTTCATTGGCCTTGTCAGGATCGGAAAAGAACTTGGCCGCACGCCGCTGGTCGGAACCAACAAGCGTCATGTCCGCAACCTGCTGGATGCACGAACACAGCGAGCGGTTGGCCGCGTCACGGTCAGACCGCAGGCAGGCGCTCTGGATGGGTCCAGCTGCAGCGAATGTCGAGAAAAGCGGAACGAAAAGCGCAGCGCAAGCCGCGCGCACAACGGGTTTCAGCATCGTGTTCTGCCTCATTGCCACTTGGCCCGCCGCGCGAAACGGACAGCCATCGGTCATTTTTCTGCCATGATGTATGCCGATTCGAAGTGAATTTTTCAAGAAATTCCGGACATTGGGCGAAGTGCCGCCGATGCGCCACTCCCTATGCCGGATTTTGTCGCCGCAGTCCTCACCCACACATCATTTGGTGTCAGACCTTACAAAAAAAAGGAGAACCATGACCGATCAGCCCCAATGGATGACTGAGATTTTTTCGATGAATATGGCCTACCGGCCCCGCAGTCGGCCGAACTTTGCCGGCGATCTGCAACATGACGTGCGCGATAGCATGCTGGAGGGGCGGGCGGAAACACTCGCGATCTGGACAGGTCTTGCAGCGGACCACTACCTCGCGGCGGCCCATCTTTTGGCCATAAAGGACGATCCGGTTGCCGACAGCCTGGAGGTGTTTCCTCATTTCGACCTGCATAGCCTGCAAGTTGCCCATGATCATATGGCCGCGCATTGGCGCCAGCGCTGGATGCCCGAGTTCCTCAACGCGACGTATCCCTACGTGGGTGACACCCCGGACTATCCCCGGTGCCATTATCGGCGGTCCATCGCCGGATGCCTTTATGGGTTCCGCCTCTGGCTCCAACTCACCACCGACAAAGATGCCCGGCATCATCCGGTGGTGATCCGCCGCCTATGCCTTGTTCTGGTGCAGCAAAACACAACCACGGGCTATCTGGCCGAGATGGATCTCTTCGAAACGCTGCGTGCCCGTTATCCTGTGACGTGAAGCCCCTTTCCCGGCCTTGCCTGACAGGCTATATGCCCCGGCATGACCCAGCTTGATCTCATCCGCAATTTCTCGATCGTGGCTCACATTGACCACGGTAAATCCACCCTCGCCGATCGTCTGATCCAGATGACGGGCACGGTCGCCGCGCGTGACATGAAGGCCCAGATGCTGGACAGCATGGATATCGAGCGGGAACGCGGGATCACCATCAAGGCCAACACGGTGCGGATCGAATATCCGGCCAAGGATGGCAAGACCTATATCCTGAACCTCATCGACACCCCCGGCCACGTCGACTTCGCCTATGAAGTCTCGCGCTCCATGCGCGCGGTTGAGGGTTCGCTTCTGGTCGTGGATGCCTCCCAAGGGGTTGAGGCGCAGACGCTGGCCAACGTCTATCAGGCGCTCGATGCGGGGCATGAGATTGTGCCCGTGCTGAACAAGATCGACCTGCCCGCCGCTGAACCTGACCGCGTGAAGGCCAATATCGAAGAGGTCATCGGTCTCGACGCCTCTGACGCGCTGGAGATCAGCGCCAAGACCGGCCTTGGCATCCCTGAAGTGCTGGAGGCCATCGTCACCCGTCTGCCCGCGCCCAAAGGCGAGCGCGATGCGCCCTTGAAGGCGATGCTGGTCGATAGCTGGTATGACTCCTACCTTGGCGTGGTCGTCATGGTCCGCATCATGGACGGCGTGATGAAAAAGGGCGACCGCATCCGCATGATGCAGACCAATGCGGTTTACGGCATCGACAAGCTGGCGGTGCTGAAACCGCAAATGGTGGATATCGCCGAACTCGGGCCGGGGGAGATCGGGATTTTCACCGCCTCGATCAAACAGGTGCGCGACACCCGCGTGGGCGATACCGTCACCCATGAACGCAAAGGCTGCGAAACGCCGCTGCCGGGCTTCAAACCCGCGCAGCCGGTGGTGTTCTGCGGCCTCTTCCCGGTGGATGCCAATGACTTCGAGGCCCTGCGCGATGCCATTGAAAAGCTGGCGCTGAATGATGCGAGTTTCAGTTCGGAAATGGAAACCTCGGCCGCGCTGGGTTTTGGCTTTCGCTGCGGCTTCCTTGGGCTCTTGCACCTTGAGGTGATCCGCGACCGTCTGGAACGCGAATATGACCTCGACCTGATCACCACCGCGCCGTCTGTGGTGTTCAAGCTGCACATGAAGGATGGCGAGGTGCGCGATCTGCACAACCCCGCCGACATGCCCGACCTGACCTATATCGACCACATCACAGAGCCGCGCATCAAGGCGACGATCATGGTGCCGGACGAATACCTCGGCGACATCCTCAAGCTGTGCCAAGACCGGCGCGGCATCCAGATGGACCTGTCCTATGCAGGCAACCGCGCCATGGTGGTCTATGACCTGCCCTTGGCCGAGGTGGTGTTCGACTTCTACGATCGTCTGAAATCGGTGACCAAG
>JAIYDR010000300.1 GCA_027487395.1 Rhodobacter sp.
CAAAGACAAGGGTACCGAGGGCATCGACACCTTTCAGACCGACCGCGTTGCCCGCGCTGTGGACGAGGCCGAAAAACTCTTGTCTGGCATGAAGGACGCGATCCTGCGCGCCAATGACCGCGCGCTGGAGCAACGGGTGGACCGTTTTACCACCACCGCTCGCGCGATGTTTCGCAGCATCGAAGGTGATCCGGGGGACCTGACCTCAGCCCGGAAATATCTTTCGGTCTACCTCATGGGTGCGCGGGATGCGACGGTGCGCTTTGCCGATGTCTATGCCACCTCGCGCGATGCCAAGGCGCGGGCGGATTATGAGGCGCTGTTGACGGACCTTGAAACCAACTTCGCCAGCCGCACTAAGACGTTTTTGTCCAATGATCAGAATGCGATGAACATCGAAATTGACGTTCTGCGTGAACGCCTCAAGCGCGAAGGTTGACCCCTGCGCGACAGATTGGCCCGAACCCGCCGCCCCCAAAAACCCCGCTGGAAGTTTTCGCCTGTCTGTCGCAGTTTGGTGATAAAGCAAAAGGCGCATGGTCTTGATCCTTTGGGTCCCGCATACAACCTATGTTGCAAATTGTCCGGCGGGTGAGCCCGTCTATGAATAGGGAATTGGTTTGATGTCCGATACTGTCCGCACCGATGCCGCCACCGCACTGGCCGAAGTCGAAAAGGTGACCAACGCGCTTTTGCCCGTCCCCTCGGGTGAGGTTGTCGAGCTTGAGGCCGCCGCCCCCGATCAGGCCGCCGAAATCAAGCGCCGGATGGATGAGGTCGATCTGACCAACACCCAATCGATCATCTCTTTCGGCTCGGCCGCGCAGGCGGAGTTGCAGGTGATTTCGCAAGAGATGCTGCAAGGCGTGAAGAACAAGGATGTCGGTCCCGCAGGCGATGCGCTGCGCGAAATCGTGTCCACCATCCGGGGGTTTTCATCGGAAGAACTGGACCTTGGGCGCGAGCGGAGCTGGTGGGATAAGCTGACCGGACAGGCCGCGCCCATCGCGCAATTCGTCGCGCGGTATGAAGAGGTTCAGGGCCAGATCGACGGCGTGACGGCGAACCTGCTGAAACACGAACACACACTTTTGAAAGACATCAAGGCGCTGGACCTGCTCTATGCAAAAACCCTGCGTTTTTACGATGAGTTGGCCATCTATATTGCGGCGGGTGTGGCCAAGCTGAAAACCACCGATGAGGTGACGATCCCCGCCAAAGAGGCTGAGGTTGCAGCCACTCCCGCCGAGGATCAGGTCAAGAAGGCGCAGGAACTGCGCGATCTGCGCGCCGCCCGCGATGACCTTGACCGCCGGGTGCACGATCTGCGCTTGACCCGTCAGGTGACGATGCAAAGCCTGCCTTCCATCCGTTTGGTGCAGGAAAATGACAAATCTTTGGTAACGAAGATTAACTCAACTCTTGTCAACACCGTCCCGCTTTGGGAAACCCAATTGGCACAAGCGGTGACGATCCAGCGGTCCAAGGATGCGGCAGAGGCGGTGCGCGATGCCAATGACTTGACCAACGACTTGCTGAAAGCCAACGCCGAAAACCTGCAAGAGGCCAACCGCACCGTGCGCGAAGAGATGGAACGCGGCGTGTTCGACATCGAAGCCGTCAAGGCCGCAAACGCGACCCTGATCGCCACGATCGAAGACAGTCTCAGGATCGCCGACGAAGGCAAGACTCGCCGCGCGACCGCCGAGGTGGAGTTGGTGAAGATGGAAACAGAATTGCGCGACACGCTCGCCTCTGCCCGTGCGCGGGCTCCGGCAGCACCTGAAGCGCCGGCGAACGGCTGAAAAGGAACTGATCCTGCGTTTGATTGTCAGACCTGCCGCGCCGCTAAAGATTGTTATCGCCTGTGTCTGCGCCTTCGCGCTGGTGGCTTGCACTTCGTCAGTCCCGGTCCAGCCGGCACAGGTGGCCCCTGTCTTGGCGCCTGCGCAACCAGATATCCTGGTCGCTCCTGTGGTGACGCAGGAATCGGCGGTGGCGATGATGCATTACGCGCGCGTGCAGCAGCAATTGTTATCGCAGGGTCTGTTGCGAACGGATGGCGGCGGACGCGACACGCCCTACACCGACCGGATGCTGGCGGAGAACTTCCTGCGGATTGCGCTTTACGATGAGTATCGCCGCTCATCCGCCGGTCCGGTGCAAAAGCTAACGGCCAGCCGACTGCGCCGCTGGGAAGTGCCCGTGCGGGTTGGTCTGCGGTTCGGCCCATCGGTCACTCCAGACCGGAGGGCAACGGATACGGCACGCGTCGGCTCTTATCTCGCACGGTTGGAACGGATCACCGGCCACGTCATCCGGCTGGACGATGCTGCACCGAATTTCTGGGTGTTCATCGTCAACGAGAATGAGCGTCAGACTCTGGATCCGCAGATCCGTTCGGCCCTGCCCGGCCTGACAGCGGTTGAAACGGCGGGGATCACCCAAATGCCGCGCTCCACCTATTGTCTGGTCTATGCGATGTCCGAAGGGGATGGCTCCATCTATACCCGCGCCTTTGCCGTGATCCGGGCAGAGCATCCCGATCTGCTACGCCTGTCCTGCATTCATGAAGAAATCGCCCAAGGTCTGGGTCTTGCCAATGACAGCCCGACCGCGCGACCGTCAATCTTTAACGACGATGAGGAATTCGCCCTGCTGACAACGCAGGATGAATTGATGCTGCGGATGCTCTATAATCCTGCATTGCGCCCCGGAATGACCGAGTCCGTGGCGCGGCCCATCGTGGAATCGCTTGCCGCTCGGCTTTTGGGCGGCAACAACTAGAACGGCACGCTGCAAAACGCGGCGATCGTAGTGACAATCCCGCGGCCGCTGCGGACAGGAGGATGGAATGGTTTTTGGTTTCCTCAAGGGCGAATTCGTCGATGTCATCGATTGGACCGATGAAACCCGCGATACAATGGTCTGGCGCTTTGAACGCTACAAGAACGCCATCAAATACGGGGCCAAGCTGACTGTGCGCGAAGGTCAGGCCGCCGTGTTCGTGCATGAGGGACAATTGGCAGATGTGTTCAGCCCCGGCATGTACATGCTGGAAACCAACAACCTGCCGATCATGACGACCTTGCAGCACTGGGATCATGGCTTCAACTCGCCGTTCAAATCCGAGGTCTACTTTGTCTCGACCACGCGGTTCAACGATCTGAAATGGGGCACCAAGAACCCGATCATGTGCCGCGACCCGGAATTCGGCCCGGTGCGCCTGCGCGCCTTTGGCAGCTATTCCATGCGTGTGTCTGATCCCGGCCTGTTCCTGAAGGAAATCGTCGGCACGGATGGAGAGTTTACGGCGGACGAGGTGAGCGACCAGATCCGCAACATCATCGTGCAGGAATTCAGCCAGTCGATTGCCAAATCGGGAATCCCTGTGCTGGACATGGCCGCGAACACGGGTGATTTGTCCAAGCTGATCTTGGGCTCCATCGCGCCCACCATCGCGGGCTACGGGCTGACGCTGCCGGAATTCTACATCGAGAACATCTCGCTGCCGGAAGAGGTGGAAAAGGCGCTGGACAAGCGCACCTCGGTCGGGCTGGCGGGGGATTTGAACAAATACATGCAGTTCTCCGCCGCCGAGGCAATGGGCAAACCCGGATCGGCAGGCGATTCGATGACCGCCGGAATGGGCGCTGCGATGGGCATGGCGATGGCGCAGAACATGGGGCCTTGGGGGGCTGCACCCGCAGCAGCTGCGCCTGCTGCGGCAGCGCCGCCTCCACCGCCGCCTGCGGCGACGGTTTGGCATGTGGCCGACAATGGCGCGACCAAAGGCCCGTTTGGCGATGGCGACCTTGCCGCGATGGTGTCAAACGGCAGCCTGACGCGGGCGACGATGGTCTGGACCGCTGGACAAGACGGCTGGAAAGCCGCGGGCGAGACCGCGCTGGCCCGGCTCTTCGCGCAAGTGCCGCCCCCCCCACCGCCGCCCGCACCCTAAGCGGATACGCGGATACAATGTTACCAGTTTCTCGATTGCCCTGAACGGACCCATGAAATGACCGAAAGCCAAACCCGCTGGCCCTGCGCCCAATGCGGATCAGACCTGCGTTTCATTCCCGGCGCAACCGAGATGCGCTGCGATCACTGCGGCCATGTGCAGATCATCCCGGACCAGCCAACCGAACGGAAGGTCCGCGCCTTGGGCGAGATCGACCTTGCCCGCGGCTTGGCCGATGACCTTGTTCCGGCTGAGATGGAAGAGGTGCGGATCACCCCCTGCCCCAACTGCGGCGCGCAGGTAGAGTTCAAGGGCGCGACCCATGCCACCGAATGCCCGTTCTGCGCCACCCCTGTCGCCATCGACACGGGGACAGAGCGGAAGATTAAACCGCAAGCCGTGCTGCCCTTCGTGCTGAACGAAGGGCAAGCGCGGCAGGCGATGACGGATTGGTTGGGCAGACTGTGGTTCGCGCCCAATGGCTTACAGGAATACGCGCGCAAAGGGCGGGCGCTGGCGGGGCTTTATGTTCCCTACTGGACCTTTGATGCCGACAGCCGCTCGCGCTATCTGGGTCAACGGGGGGATCATTACTACGAAACCCGGACTGTGACGCGCAACGGCAAGACCGAAACCGAGCAAGTGAAGCGCACAAGATGGACCAACGTCTCAGGCCGGGTGGCACGGCGATTTGACGATGTATTGGTGCTGGCCAGCCAAAGCCTGCCGCGCAGTTACACCGACAACCTCGCGCCGTGGGACCTGTCGCAACTGGTGGCTTATTCGCCCGATTACCTCGCCGGTTTCACGGCTGAGGGGTATACGGTCGGGCTGGCCGACGGGCACGGCATCGGGCGCGAGGTGATGGCGGGTGTGATCGATCAGGACATCCGCCGCGATATCGGTGGCGATGATCAGCGCGTGGACAGCGTCAGCACCGAATGGTCGCATGAGACATTCAAACATGTCATGCTGCCGATTTGGATGGCCGCATATAAGTACAACGACAAAAGCTATCGTTTCGTTGTCAACGGACAAACCGGCAAGGTGCAGGGCGAGCGTCCCTATTCAGCGTGGAAGATCGCCCTTGCGGTGGTCCTTGGGCTGATTGTGGCGGGCGCAATCTTCTACGTCACGCAAATGCAATGACTGCGGCGACGGGGGCGGCACTGCTGCCGCTTGCCCGCCCACCCCGGCTTGGCCTAAACCGTGCCGCGAACCGCCGGAGGGATCATGGCCAAGGACGACTCGACCGAACAGCGCGCACCATCGCGCCGCGTGGGGGCCTTGCGCGGGCTTGCACCCTTTATGTGGCCCTATCGGCGCCTGACAGTGCTGGCGGGTTTGGCGTTGATCTTGACCGCTGGGGTCAGTCTGGTGCTTCCCCTTGCGGTGCGGCGGGTGATCGATGGCTTCAACCAAGATGTCAGCCAGCTTGACCAATACTTTGGCGCGGCTTTGGTTGTGGCCGGGCTTTTGGCCATCGGCACGGGCTTGCGTTATTACTTCGTCACCCGTCTGGGGGAACGCGTCGTCGCCGATATCCGCCGCGCGGTGTTTGACCGCGTGCTGGGCATGTCGCCTGCCTTTTTTGAACGCACCCTGACGGGGGAAGTCCTGTCGCGCATCACCACGGACACCACGCTGATCCTGTCGCTGATCGGATCGTCTGTCTCGGTCGCGCTGCGCAATGTGCTTATGCTGTTTGGCGGTCTTGGCCTGTTGATGTGGACCTCGGGCAAGTTGACGGGCTTGGTTCTTTTGTTGGTGCCTGCCGTGGTGGTGCCCATCATTGTGCTCGGCCGCCGACTGCGCGCGCTGTCGCGCGAAAATCAGGACATGATCGCGGAGTCGTCTCATTCGGCGGGTGAGGCGCTGAGTGCCGTTCAAACCGTGCAAGCCTTTACGCATGAAGGGCTGACACGCGGCACCTTCGCCAATGTCACTGAACGGGCCTACGGCTCTGCCGCCACCCGAATCAAGGTGCGGGCCTGGATGACTGTGATTGTCATTTTCCTCGTGTTCACCGGGGTGGTCGGTGTCTTGTGGATCGGTGCGCGGGATGTGCGGTCGGGCCAGATGACGGCGGGGGAATTGGTCCAGTTCCTGATCTATGCGGTGATGGTGGCGGGCGCTGTCGGCGCTTTGTCGGAAATCTGGGGCGAAGTGCAGCGCGCCGCTGGCGCCACTGAGCGTCTGGTAGAGCTTTTGAACGCCGACGACACGGTGCAAGACCCGCCCCGCCCCATGGCCCTGCCCCGCCCGGTGCGCGGCATGATCAGCTTTGACAAGGTCACCTTCCGCTATCCTGCCCGGCCCGAAGTCAGCGCCCTGAACGAGGTCAGCCTGACCGTCCGCCCCGGTGAGACGGTGGCGCTGGTTGGTCCATCGGGTGCAGGCAAGACCACGATCTTGCAGCTTTTGCTGCGGTTTTATGATCCCGACAGCGGGAGCATTTCTTTGGACGGGATCGCCCTGACCGACATGGCGCGCAACGACTTCCGCCGCGCCATCGCGCTGGTGCCGCAAAGTCCGGTGATCTTTGCCGCCTCGGCCCGCGACAACATCCGCTTTGGCCGCCCCGATGCCACGGATGCCGAGGTGGAGGAAGCCGCCCGCGCCGCCGCCGCGCATGAGTTTATCACCGCCCTTCCGGATGGGTACAACGCCTATCTCGGCGAGCGCGGGGTGATGCTGTCGGGTGGGCAGCGCCAGCGCATCGCCATCGCCCGCGCCATCCTGCGCGACGCGCCGGTTCTGTTGCTGGATGAGGCGACGTCGGCTTTGGACGCCGAATCCGAGCAGGCGGTTCAGGCGGCGGTGGAGCGATTGTCGGAAAACCGCACCACCTTGGTCGTCGCGCACCGTCTGGCCACTGTGAAGCGGGCTGACCGCATCGTCGTCTTTGACCAAGGCCGCATCACCGCCATCGGCAGCCATGATGAATTGGTGGCTCAAGGCGGGCTTTATGCACGTCTTGCCCGGCTGCAATTCACCGACGGTCAGGCGTGATGCCGGTTTGACGTTGCGTTTCGATCCAGCACGCACCTTGTAAGCGCGCCTATTCATCCGCATCTTCGTCTGAAGCCCTCGGTCACAGAGGGCGCTTTCGGGAGGAGACGATGGGGAATTTCGCCAATCTGGCCGATCTTAAGGCCATTGAGAACGAACGGCCGTGGGAACAACGCGACGTTGCCCGCAGCATCTATGATTTTGTCACGCGCGCCCGCGACGCCTATGGCACGCGGCCTGCGATCAGCTATCAGATCTTTTCCGGCCCGCAGGACAAATCCACCACGCTGACATGGTCCGATCTGCACGGTCAGGTGACAAAGGCCGCCAACATGTTCCGCAGCCTTGGTGTGGGCGAAGGCGATGTGGTGGCCTATGTGCTGCCCAATTGCCTTGAAACCGCCGTCACCCTACTGGGCGGCGCAGTGGCGGGGATTGTCAACCCGATCAACCCGCTGCTGGAACCTGAACAAATCAGCGCCATCCTGCGCGAAACAAAGGCCAAGGTCGTCGTCACCCTGCGGGCCTTCCCCAAGACCGATGTGCCGCAAAAGGTGGCGCAAGCCGTGCGCCATGCACCGGGAGTCAAAGCCGTGGTGGAGGTGGACCTTGTACCAAACCTCGCCGGGGCCAAGCGGTTCATCGTGCCGCTGATCCGCCCGAAGAACCCGGTTTCCCATTCCGCCACCGTGCTGAGCTTTGCGACCGAAATGGCCAAACACTCTGGTGACCGGCTCAGCTTCACCGATGCCAAAACCGACCGTGTTGCCGCCTATTTCCATACCGGCGGGACGACGGGGATGCCCAAGGTCGCCCAGCACAAAGTGTCGGGCATGGTCTATAACGGCTGGCTCGGCGCACGACTGCTCTTCAAGGAAACCGATACCGTTCTGTGTCCCCTGCCGCTGTTCCATGTCTTTGCGGCCTATCCCATTCTGATGTCGATGATCGCCTCGGGCGCGCATGTGGTGTTCCCCACCCCGGCGGGCTATCGCGGTGAGGGTGTGTTCGACAACCTGTGGAAACTGGTGGAACGCTACAAGGTGACCTATCTGATCACCGTGCCCACCGCTTTGGCCGCACTGATGCAGCGCCCGATCAACGCCGATATTTCCAGCCTGAAGAACGCCTTTTCCGGCTCTGCCCCGCTGCCGATTGAGCTTTACAACCGGTTCAAAAAGGAAACGGGGATTGAGATCGTCGAAGGTTACGGTTTGACCGAATGCACCTGCCTTGTGTCGGTCAACCCGCCGGGGGGAACCAAGAAAATCGGCTCGGTCGGTCTGCCCTTCCCGCACACGCATGTGCGGATCCTGCACAAGACCCCGGATGGTTTCCGCGACAGTGTTGTGGATGAGGTGGGCGAAATCTGCGTGGCCAACCCCGGCGTGTTCGAAGGGTCCACCTATACCGAGGTGGACAAGAACCGCGATCTCTTCGCCGAAGGGCGCTTCCTGCGGACCGGCGACTTGGGCCGGATCGACGCGGATGGCTATCTCTATATCACCGGGCGCGCGAAAGACCTGATCATTCGCGGTGGCCACAACATCGACCCCGCTGTGATCGAGGAAGGGCTGATGAAGCATCAGGCCGTGGCCTTTGTCGGGGCCATCGGCCAGCCGGATATCCATTCCGGAGAAGTGCCCTGCGCCTATGTCGAACTGGTCAAAGGCAAGGCCATCGGGATCGAGGAACTGCTCGCCTTCGCCCAGACCCATATCCACGAACGCGCGGCCCAGCCCAAGCATATCGAGATCCTGCCCGAATTGCCGAAAACCGCCGTGGGCAAGGTGTTCAAACCCGATTTGCGCCGTTTGGCGATCCGCCGCATCTATGATGAGGCCTTGGCCAAGGCGGGGCTGTCCTCGCGGGTGGTTGAGGTGATCGAGGATAAGAAACGCGGTCTCGTCGCCCGTGTCAGCCGGTCTGGTAATCCCGCCCGCGAAAAGGTGCAGGATGCCATCGGCGGCTTCATCACGCCGTGGGAATTTGCGGACTGATTTCCGCCATCGGCTAACGCGGCGCGGGCCATCCCTGCGCCGCGCCCATCAGATCAGACATCCATCCAGATCGTGACGGGCCCGTCATTGTTCAGGCTGACATCCATGTCAGCCCCGAAAATACCGTTCGCGACCGGCACCCCCTCCGCCCGCAACCGGGCTGAGAAATAGTCATACAGCCGCTTGCCCTCTTCCGGCTTTGCGGCGGTGGAAAAGCCGGGACGGTTGCCGCGCAGATCAGCGGCAAGGGTAAACTGACTGACCACCAGCGCCGCGCCGCCAATATCGCGGATGGACAGGTTCATCTTGCCCGCCTCATCCTTGAAGATGCGCATCTTGGCGATTTTCGCCGCCAGTTGATCGGCCTGCGCGTCGGTATCGCCCTCCATCGCGCAGATCAGGATCATCAGACCGGGACCGATTTCGCCTGTGACCTGTCCCTCAACCGTGACCGAGGCACGGCTGACGCGCTGAAGAACCGCCCTCACAACTCATGCCGCCACGGCGGGTTGGCCCCTGCGCGGCTGACGGTGACAGCGGCAGCGCGCGCGCCCAGCGTCAAGGCCGCGTCCAGCACAGCATCCGACAGCGAGGTGAGACCCGCCTTGGTCAGCACCCCGGCCTCATGCAGCGCGCAGAGCACGCCCGCGTTGAAGGTATCGCCTGCGCCGACGGTATCGACCACCGTGACCTTTTGCGACGGCACGGACCGCTCGGTGCCCACCGTGATCGCCCGCGCCCCATCAGCGCCTTCGGTGCTGCACACAACCTTTGGCCCCTTGGCGACGATGCCGCGCGCCAGCGTCACGACATCACCCGCCCCTTCCAGCCAGTGCAGATCCTCATCCGACAACTTCACGATATCGGCGCGGGCGATCATGCGCTCGATGCGGGCGCGGTATTCAGCCTCTTGCCCGGCGATGAAACCGGGGCGGATATTGGGGTCAATCATGGTGACCCGCGACGGCGCTTCGCGGGCCTGCAACGCCTCATAGGTGCTGGCGGCCGGGTCGTTCACCAAGGAGATGCCGCCAAAGAACAGCGCCCCCAGATCGGCGGGCAGCGTGGGCAGTTGGTCCAAGGACAGCATCCGCCCGGCGGTGTTTTCGTCATAAAACGCATAGGTCGCCTGCCCGTCCACCAGTTTGACGAAGGCCACCGTGGTGGGCCGACTTGACCGCGCGCAGAACTGGGTGTCCACCTTCGACGCCTCCAGCGTCTCGGTCAGAATCTGACCCAACATATCGGTCGAGATGCCCGAGAAAAACGCCGATGGTGCGCCCAATCGCCCCAAGGCAATCGCCGTGTTGAACACCGCACCGCCCGCATAAGGCGAAAAAGCAGGTTCGCCCAACGTTGTCGTCCGGGGCAGCATGTCAATCAGCGCTTCACCACAACTGAGAACCATAACCGTCTCCTATCCAGTTGCCGAAGGGATAAATGGTTTTTCCTGTTAGCGCAAACATCGCGCAGGGCCTTACTGGTATTTTACGCTATGTCGGGCAGGTATTCGCCCAGCACA